>JBDRLB010000001.1:0-3138 GCA_043813365.1 Microcaldota archaeon
GTATTCCTTCACGTTGCATGCTTATTGCCCTTTTTGGCGCCTCCTCCAAATTCAACCGCCTTCCCCCAACCCTGCTTCTAAGCAAAGCTGGCACATCCAATCCCTCCGGATCGGCAAGCCCGCAAATCTCATCGGATACCCCAACAACCTTTGCGCCCGCCTCGTGTAAATATTTTGCAACACCGCCTCCCACATTACCAAATCCCTGGATTATTGCCCTTTTCCCCTTAAGGCCGCCTTTGCAAGCCGCCCTTGCAGCTTCCGCAACGCCCTTCCCTGTTGCAAAATCCATGAGAATCCCTTTCTCATGCGGCAGCATGACTCCCTTCCTTAGCTTTTCAACCGCGTTTTTCCCATCCCGGATAAGGCCAACTTTTGCAAGTCCCATTGCTATACCGTATTGGGGGTGAGGTATGCCATTTGCATCCATGGCGCGGATTATTTCAGCTTCGCTGATGTTAAGATCCCCACCTGTGCCGTAATCGGCCATGAGGCGCGGCTTAATGAAGGAAACAAACCTCTCAAGCACCTGCGCCTTATCCGCTTTTGCGGGATCGTAGCGAATTCCTCCCTTTGCGCCGCCGATAAGTGGGCTTAATTGTGAAAATTTAAGGCTCATGGATTTTGCAAGGTCGATCACGGTTCCCTTCTCAAGATCGCGCTGCATCCGGATGCCCCCGCCGCACACGCTGTTTTTCCTTGCATTGATTGCAAGCCATCCAACAGCTTGTGTCATTTCGTCCCTCCATTCAATTACCTGCTCTGGCGGCGATTTCATGAAACTTCCAAATACAGTTGATTCGTTTCGGTTTGCCATTTGTTTTACCTATTTCAGCACGAACAGTACGATAAACAAGATGATAAAGCGAACAAACAGCCCGTTCATCTGCGCGTAAAGGTGCATTTTGCGGTGCGTTTCCACATCATCCGTATTCCTTATGATCCAAAGCTTGTACATTGCAAAAAGGAATGATGCAAGCAGCAGCAAGAAGGCTTCCGGAACCCTTCCAATCGCGACCATTCCCACAAGGAAAACATACGTAATTGAAATCATGGCCGCCTGGATCCGCACGGACTTCCCTTTCCCGAAAACCACTGGAAGCGTGATTTTTTTATGGGCCTTATCCCCGATAACATCCGGATAATCCTTCGTGATCGAATATCCGAAATCAACAAGAACCATGAACACGACGATTGGGAGCCATAAGTAGAAGTTCTCGAGGCTGCCATTACCCGCAAACATCCCAAGCAGGAATGAAAGTCCCCCATACGCTACCGCGATTGCGGCATAATTCCATATGAGGCGGTCCTTGAAGCTGATTACCGAGGAATAAAGGATGCCAAGAACGATGAAGGCAAAAGCAGATGCCGTGAAATACCTGTTGGGTGATTCGAGGTACATCAATCCCAAAAGCAAAATTAGCACCAGGAAATATATTCCAAGGAGGTTTTTCCTCTCGAATACATCGTGCATTACTCTGCGCTTGTTGTTCATGAGATCGATTTCCCAATCCGCATAATTGTTCAGGAGATTGGCGGAAAGATCGCAAAGACCGGCAACCGCCAATGCCAGGGCGAGCCCCCCAAAATCCCTAGAGCCCGATGAGACGAATCCTACAATTGCCGTTGGAAGAATCACAAGAAGAATTGGCGTGTTGAGCGCTTGCTTTAATGCCTCAAATTCCCTATTCATGTGGCGCCATCACCTGAATTGAGAGGTAGAATAAGTTGCCTGATGCCTTAACTTTGGCCTTGCTTGTGCTGAATTTCCTTCCGGTGTTGCCTTCCAGGAACCCTTCGATAGCTCCCCTAACGAGTGCGTAATTTGCCCTCTGCAAATCTGTATCCATCCACGGGTACCCTTTGAACGTAATTGCCTTTTCAACTTCCCCTTCCACCTGCGTGATCCCAAATCCGAATGCCCCAAGCATCTGGGAGATGAAATTCACTGGCTCCTTTTGCTGTTTTACAAGCTTTCCGATTTCCATGAAGCTCTCCTTTGCGGCTCCGAAAACGAGCTCTTCTGGGAAGAGCCTTTCCGTTTCGTAGAGCAGGTAAATTTCAACCGGCACGAACCTTGTTTCCGAAATCGCAAAGCGCAATTCCCCTTCCTTGTATGTGAAAAGGCCTGTTTGCATGAGCTTTTGCATGTTGAATGCCGCAGGCGGTATTGCCTGTGGGGGCGAATTCATGCGCACATACGTTCCGTGGTCCTTGAATTCGGGCAATTCATCGCATCTTAAAACGGTGCCGATGTCCGTTGCGAGGATTTCAACTGGCCCTGCTACGAATTCGTATTCGCATCCAAGGCCATTTTTCACGGCGCATTCCATCGTGTAATCGTTAAGGAGATATGCCCAGATTCCCGCAGCTCCACCGACCGTTACCATGAGCCCTCCTCCGCCCCTGCGTGTTATTGCCATTCCATCCGTTTTAAGCCGCATGGTCTTTTTTCCAACGTCGGTTTCGACGCTGATTTTTTCCGCGTAGAGCGTCTCGAAGAATTTGAAGATTATGCCAGCTGAAATTGCGGGATCGTTCCTTGGAAATCCGTTGAGCACCGAAAACCTATAGCCGAATTTCTTTCCCAGCGCATAGAGCTTTTCCTTTCCATCTGGCACCTTATCCCCAACCTCCTTTTCCAATTTGAGGAAAAACGATTCCGGAATGAACACGTTCCTAACCGCCATTGGGCCTATCGGTGAACCCTTCCCTAGCACATAACCCGGAATATCTATCTTGAAAAGCCCCGGCGCAACTACATTGATTGCCCATTTCCAAACGTCGATCTCCATACGGACCCTTAATCATTCTGCCCTTATTTATATTTAAACAACCCTCTCTAGGGGGCTATGCCCGTGAGCTACAGTTCGCTTGCAGCGGACTGCTCGCGAAGCCCACACGTGTTGCCCCTCCCCCCTATTTACTTTTGCGAATCAATCACCCGAAACCACCCCCAGATTCGAATAAAAGCGCGCATTTTCCATCCCTTCCGTGGGCGGAAATGGCTTTAGTAAGATTAATAAGACCAATCTTGCAAATAAGATATGGTGGTTTCCATGGCGGAAATAGTGGAGCTTGGGACAATAAGCGCGCGGGGGCAGGTTGCGATACCGGTTTCCATTCGCAAGGAGATGG
>JBDRLB010000002.1:0-30399 GCA_043813365.1 Microcaldota archaeon
ATGAGGCGGGAAGGGGGCCGGTGATAGGGCCGCTTGTGATCTGCGCGTTCGCAGTTGAAAGGGAGGGGGAGGGGCGCTTGAGGGAGATGGGAGTGAAGGATTCGAAATTGCTTCCAGCAGTGCAAAGGGAGAAAATTGCAAAAAAGATCGCACATTTCCCGCAAGCAATAGTAGAGGTATCCGCGGAGGAGATCACGGAGTACATGAAGAGGAAAATAAGCATCAACGAGATGGAGGCGGAGAAAATCGCATTGGCGCTGCTTGAATTGTCGAAAAAGGTCGAGATTTCGGAAGTGTTCGCTGATTCGCCGGATCCGGTTGCAAAAAAATTTGAAACGAGAATCCGAAAATACCTGAGGGGGACGGAATTGGAGAAGGTAAAAATCGTGAGTGAGAACAAGGCGGATTACAAGTATCCTGTTGTGGGTGCGGCATCAATTTTGGCGAAGAGCATGAGGGAGAAAAGGGTTTCCGAACTCGCGGCTAAGTTTGGCGAATTTGGGAGCGGCTACCCTAGTGATGAGAATACGATGGAATTCCTGCGGAAGCATTACAAGGAGCCTGCTTTGCAAAAGCACATCCGGCACAAATGGGCGACAATGAGGAACATCAGGACAACTGAAGTGAAGCTGGAGGACTTTTTCTAATTAATTGCTGATTCCCGCTCATTTCATCTGCTTCAGGTATTCGAAGTACGGTTGCACCCACTGGGACCAGAATTGGCCGGGGTTCCGGACGGGAACCGGGGAGTAGGAGGAATGGGATGGCGAAGGGTTGGGACCTTCGGGAAGGGCGAAGAGCTCGTGGTTGTAGAAAATTGCTCCTTCCTCCATTTGGTGCTCAAGGTTGCTTTCGAGCAGCTCTTTTGCGCGGGGGTCGCTTGCCCGATGTAGGAGCTTGAACAGGCCCACTGATTCGCGCGGCCATATCACCGCGCCATGGTATTCTTTATCACCAAGGAAGATGCGGTTTTTGGAATCGCGCACAAGCGCCCCGAATAGCTTGCGGTCGCGGTAAACGAACATGTGCTCGAAGCGCTTTATCAATGCGGCAATTTCCTCCTCGGAAAACAATTCCGGGAGAAGGGAGGCGGAATATAGGCTCGCGCTGCAGAATGCGGAGGGGATGCCGAATTCCTCGCTCCGGATATCTGCAATTGTTCCCTCCCCGAAGAAGAATGATTTGAAATTGAGTGCGGCATTTTCGGCAAGGATCTCGAATTCGCTGGAGCCGTATTGGGAAATGAAATCCTTGAGGAAGCGGACCCAGAGGGCGTTTATCTCCACGAGGTAGATAGGTGAATTCATCTTGAGGGAAAACGTGTCGAAATCTGGCGACCTTTCTGCTGCCTGCGCCATCCATTCTTCAGGAATCCGTGCGGAGAACATTGCCTCCTTATTGAAATGCCTCGAGGGGATGTTGGAATCGATCCAGGAATAGTTCGGCGGCGTTTTCAGAAGGTAATTGTCAAGCCGGACGTTCCCGGAGGAGAGCGATTGTATGAAGGATTTTACGCTCTCCTTCAGCGCTTTCTGCAGCGTTTTATCGTCCGAGTGCTTCAAATATTCAAGGCAGCACATGAACGAAAGCATTGTCGCATCAGCTGTGGAATAATCGGTTTCGCCGCTTTTTGATTCGGGAAGCTTGTTCGGAATGAGGCCGTTTTTCTGCAGCTTGAGCATCTCTAGAAGCATCGCCTTGACATATGCCTTTTTGGAGCGGTAGAAGATGTCGAAATTATCATAAAGCCCCACAAGCCCGTCGCGGAACCATATGTTGCGGAACCAGAATGCGCCCGCATCCGGGGCAACCAGCTTGCCCGCATCGAAATCAAATCCATCAATTAAATTGATGAACCTTCCTTCGAGCCCGATGCGGTAATTTTTTCCCAGCGAGTCCGCCTTTTTCAGCATGGATGAATACGGCTTGGAGAGGCGCTTTAGCCTCGCAAGGTGCTTTTTTTCATTGTGGTTCTTGAGCTCAAGCGGGAGTTTCTGCCCATGTTGGGAGCAGGATGTCTGCAGCTCGCAGGTGTGCTTCGAGAAAGTAAGCAGCATCGTGCCTGGAACGTAGAGGGGCCGCTCCTCCTGGGAGAAACGCAGTGCATTTTCACGGTATTCCCTGCTTCCGGAGCCAAGCTTGTAAAGCCAGTGCTGCGTATGGCCCGTAAGCTGGATGAAAGAAGGATTTTTCGATTGTATGGAAAGTTGTTTGCCCCCCCGGGAGACGACGAGCGCGTTCGGGGTGATCTCTGCCAAGTGCTGCTCGGGATGCGATGTGCCGTACATGTGGCGGATGTCCACGAACGGCTCCAGCAATAGCTTGAAATTGTGGCTGCGGAGGTTTTTCAGCCTGAAAATGATGCTCATGATCGGTTTTTTTACGCCCTGGAAGAGGTAATACTCCACTTCCAGCTCGGAAAGTTCGCTGCCATCGATGATGCGGTAGGCATAAAGGGCCTTCCATGGGAAAAGCGCGACGGATTTGGGGATGAGTTTTAGCGTCTCGTCCCCGCGCTTGAGGGAGAATGCAAGCGCATCCATGAACTTCCAGTTTTCGCCGCCGATGATCGCTGAAAGCCCTTCGTACGCATAATCCCGGTTGGGAGCAATCATTTCCGAAATAGGGGAGGAAAAAGTGCTGGAGGAGAATTCGGCGATGGAATTCCGTATGAGCGCACGGCAGTTCCTAGCATAGCCCCAGTCGGGGTTCTCCTCGGGCTTCTTTTCTATGAAGAGGTTTTTCACGTCCATTCAATACACCGATTGGCAAATAACCAATGCCCTTTGCCTGAATGCAAATTACTTCAGCTTGTATTTGTACAGGAGGGGCACGTCGCCGTTTATGTCGATTTTCCCTTCCCTGGAAAGCCAGCCAAGGCCCGCATAAATTTCGGAGTCGCTCAGCTTCGTCTTGCGCTTCAGCTGCGCAATCGTGAGCCCTCCGCTTTCCTTGAGGCACTGCCATATTATCCCAGCCTTGGAGCCGAAATATTCTTCCACGCTCGCCATGTTCTTCACCCTAAAATTTCAAATAAATATTTTGCGCATGTGAATGCCCGGTTTGGGCGTGTTCGTTCCCATGCACTTGCCCATAAATTCCGTTAAACCGCCAAAAATCATTCCCTTACAAACCGTTCATAATTCCTTTCCGCATGCCCGTAGATCTCGAAAACCTTCTGCACTATGAAGCCCCAGTCGAAATACCTCTGCTGCACGCGCTCGGACGCGCCCTTGGAAATCTTTTTTTTCAGTTCCGCGTTCTGGAGGGAAATTTTAAGTATCCGCGCAAGGAATTGCGGGTTGAGGTCGAACCGGTCCTCTTCCATCGGGACCTTGAAGCCATTCGCGCCGTTCCTTACAACTTCGCTCATGCCGCCGTTGTCCCCGACAATTGCAATGGGGCCGGAAAGGCCGTTGAGCTCGCATGCCATATCCGCTGCGAAAACTTCCAGCGTGACGAGCCCGAATGGCTCGTAGAGGGAGGGAAGCGCAATGGCATCGGCTGAGCAGAACAGCCCCTTTTTCACCTGCTCGTCCAGCCAGCCGGAGTAAATGGTGGCATCATTTTCAATTTTGAGCTTCGTGAACATGGAATAGAAACGCTCATACTCCTCCTTTGTGAGGCTGGAGGAGATGACAAGCCCCACATTCATATGCGTATTGTGCTTAAGGATGGAAAATGCGTTGATGAGCATATCGATTCCCTTGCGGTATTCCGTCCTGCCTATGAATAAGATGTATTTGTCCTTTTTCGGCAGTATTTTCTGGAAAATTTCCTTTCCAGAACGGATGTTCTCGGGGCGGACGGTTTTCCATTGGTCGAGAATTATGCCGTTTGTGAGGCCAGCAACGCAATCCGTCACTATCTCGAGGTCAGAGCCCGCTTCGTAGAGAAGGAAGTCCTCGAAAACCTCTTCCTTCCAGAGCTGGTAGTCGTTCCATTTGCGCGGCTTGAAGCGGCTGAGCTCCTCGCGCATGCGCTGCTTGTGCGGAAGGAGGTTGTAAACTTCGAATTGCGCCTCGTGGACGGATACCCCCTGTATGAAATCTGCTTCCTGAAACGCTGCGGCTTCAATCAGCACAGGCGGCGCGTTGAAATCGGGGTGGCCAAGCGAACGGCCGAACTCGCCGGAATGGAACCTGCAGTTGAGGGGCTTCTTTATTTTTTCCCTTGCAAGGAAACCAGCTGGAAAAGCCAGCCAGTCCTGCGCATCAATCACTTCTATTTTTTCCTTCCTGTGCTTCACAAGGTATTCGGCGAATTTCGGGACAGCGTTCCAATATGCATTGAGCGAGCGGTAAAAATCCCAGCCTGCAGTGCGGTCGCTTTTGATGCGGTATTTCAGCCACAGCTCCTCATGGAGCGCATTGCGTTCCCCCTCGGAAAGGGAATTTTCAAGGAAAAAGCATTTCTCGCCGCCGCGTATGCCCTCGTAAACCAATATGTTGGGATGCTGGTTCATGAATTCGGCATGCTCCGACGAAAAGCGCAAGTCCGAGAGCGGTGTTCCCGAATCCCTGAGCGAAACTACAATCGGCTCGTATTCAGCTTCGCCCTTGTTTATTGAATTCCTCCAGGCTACAAGCAATTCCGTCGTATACCTGTGGAGGCCGCCGACGGGCTTTTGCAGTTCGGTTACAAGGAAGAGCGTTTTTTTCATATTATTCACCGGTTATTTTGCATGGGGGGTTCGAAAGGGGTCGGATACGCCATCCCCTCAACAAGCGTTTTAGTCCGGATCATTTTTTCGCCAGCGATTCTCCTTACCCGCTCCTGCTCCTGTTCGCCGAGGCGGTTCTCCACGAATTTGCGGAAATCCTGCAGGACGTTCATGTAGTTGATGAAGTTGTCATAAGGCGTGTTCTCCTTATATGGGGAGAAATGCTTGTGCACGTCCCCGTCCGCCCAGCTCTTGGTGCATAAATAGTAGAGATGGTCGGAGGTGGTGAGCATGCGGTAGGTGTGGAGGAGCGCTGCGTCGCCCGTCTTCTTTACAAGGGGCGCCAGTTCCTGCAATTGCCGGAAGCATGCGTGCTGAATTGAGTTGCCTAACCAGGCAGAAACGTCCCTCTCGAGGTCAGCCCAGGAGAGATCGTAAGGGACATCAATTTCGTCCTTTGATTCGAAGGAATCAAGCGTTTCGGAGCACGTCTTGAATGAGAGGTTGTTGTATTTCAGCGCTTCGGATGGGAGGTGCCTTAGGAATTCGAGTATGCCCGTGTCATGCCAGTGGTGCTCCCCGAATGTTTCGTAATCCATGAAGAGATTGATGGTATCGCCATCCGCAGAGGAAAGCCAGCTGGCGTATTTATCCGCAGTCAGGGGCCATTCGCTCCACCATTTTGCCGAGAAGCGGTAACCTACATCGTCGGAAAGCTTGTAATTCCTCAGCAGGACTTTCAGGTTCCCGTTTTGGTTCTTGTAGACGTAGTTCGGGGAGCGCCAGCCGAGCACCCACTCGATTCCCTCGGTGATAATGCCCTTGTAGCCCATTTTTTCAACTTTTTCTGCAATGCGGTTGTTGTAAATTACCTCGGTATTCCTGAAAACGGCAGGGGATTGGTTGAACGTATCCTTGATGAGGCCGTTATGCTGCTGCACCTGCACTTCAAACTCGTCCATTTCTGGGTAAAGGGAGGCGAGCGAATGGTAATAAGTCTCATCCAGGAACTCTACCTTGTTCGTGGAGGCGAGCTGCTGCAGGGATTCGAGCACTTCCCTACCGGCCTTGAACTTCCTTGCCTGTTCGAGGAATGTCCCCGTGACGCTGAAGGAGAATTTGAACCGGCCGTAATTTTCCTCCACTAAGCGCAATAGCAGCCTGTTTGTTGGCTCATAGCACTTGTTCTTTGCCTTTTCGAAATAGTGCTGGTTCATGTGGTCGGAGAAATAGAGTTTCTGCAATTCTGATGAGCGCTGATGGAATAGGCTGAACTTGTTCAGCCTTGCCGGCTGATGCATGTGGAAGTATAGGCAGATGGAAGCCATGTTATTTCTTACCCCGTTTGAACAGTTCGATGAAGAAGCATGAAATGAAGTAGAGCCAGAATGCCTGAAGGAAAACCGCCCATATGTAAGCAAAGGCAGTGATCTCAGTTGGCTTGATGCCGTACCCGCTCCATAAAAGGAAGGAGGGGAAGGAGAGTGCGATGAAAACGAACAGCGACGCGACGTAAAGGCTTTCAAAGCCGTAGATTGCGGAAAGGTAAATCAGGGCATAGGCGGTGCCGAGGAGCAGGGATAGGATTACGAATAGGAGGCGCTTGGGTTTGTCGGGGTACACAAATTGCTTCAGCTTGGCGGAGCGCACCACTTCCCTTAAGTCCATCATCGTGTTCGTCATTTTGTTTCACTTGAGTACTTTCTTGTAAACATCGCAGGTTTCGTCCGCAGCCTTTTTCCAGGAGAAATGGCGGGTTTCCTGCATTGCACCGTTAGAGAGCATCTCCTTCAATTCCTGGTAGCGCAGGACGGCAATGATTTTATTGGCCATCTCATCCACATCCCAGAAATCGACCCTCAGGCAATGGTTGATGATTTCGGATACGCCGGTGCTTTTGCTGACAATTGCAGGCACGCCGTTCGCCATTGCTTCCAGGACTGTGAGGCCGAAGGGTTCGGAGATGGAAGGAAGGACATAGCAATCTGCAATCGCGTAGAGGTAAGGGAGCTTCTCATCCTCGATGTAGCCCGTAAACATCACTTTGTCGATGATGCCCATGCGAATTGCTTCGTTGATCAGTTGGGGAAGCATGTCGCCCTTCCCGGAAACGATGAATTTCACGTTCTTCTCGTGCTCAAGCACTTTTTTTGCAGCTTTGAGGAAGAAATCGGGCCCTTTCTGGATGCTGAGCCTTCCATGGAAAAGCACCACTTTTTCAGCGATCCCAAATTGCTCCTTTTTCACGCGGGAGCGGTATTTTGAGAGGTCTATCCCATTGTAAACAACTGTGATGCGGCTTTCCGGCGCGCCAAATCGGCCCATGAGCTGCTGCTTGGTCATGTTGCTTACGGCAATGATGCCATTTGCCCTTTGGGCAACTTCCCTTTCAATTGCAAGTATCCATTCGAAAGGCGAGAGGTTGGCTGTGCGGTCGTATTCGGTACTATGAAAGGTGAACACGAGCGGCTTGTTTATCCTTTTTGAAGCGTCCATGCCCGCTTTTGCAGTGATCCAGTCATGGCAGTGGATGAGGTCGTATTTTGCGCGCTTGTTTTTAAGGGAGACGAGCTTTGCAACGAGGAAATTGTACCTTCCGACTGCTTCGAAGAAATTCAACCCATAACTCTCATCCGATGATGCTTCCCCTCCTTCTGCAGAAGTGGAAGTGCCGAGTTTCAGGAATTTGAAATAGGGGCCGAATTCCGCATCGCCGAAATCAATATCATCAATGAAGGCGGAATAATCAACGGGGATTATGCGCACGTTCGGATGGGAGGATTTCGGGACCGGGGTGGATTTGGGCATGTAGAAATCAATGTGCACTCCCTTCTCCCCTAAAGCTTTGGAGAGTTCGTAGCAATGGACGCCGAGGCCTCCGCTAATGAAAGGGGGAAATTCCCAACCCAACATCGCGATTCGCATCGTGGCTCAACCAATTCTCGATAAAAATTGCTGCAATTTAAATACGCAGCATGATTCTTCCTTATTTTTCGAATTAACGCTCAAATTAGGCTGTTTTTTTCAATCAAAAAAATATTTTCCAATAGGACACCTAAGTTCGAACGGATTATTGAGGGATTAAGGAGTATATATTTCTTGTGATTCGGTAGGTGTTTCCACCTAACAATGGGGAATTGGGAAGGTGAAGCGCGTGTTGCATTGGCTGCCGGAAAAATTAGGGGAACCGAAATTAACCCCCCATGCCCTGCCAATTATTTCAGGAAATAAATTGCCGGCTTCAAAGGTAGCGATTTGGATGCCTTGTTCTCCGGGTCGTTGTTCCCAACCGAATCGGCGGAATAGATTTCGAACCTGCAGTTGAAGCGTTTCTCCAAAAGGGGGACGTTCTTGGAGAGCAAATCAGTTTCCGAAAATTTGGGCAGTTTCTCGGTTTTGTAGTAATTCACGGTTTTTGAGATGGCCTGCAGGAACGAGGGGATTTGCTTTGCATGCTCATTCAGTGGGGACGATGCAATTGCCTTCTTGATGATGGAAGGCACGTCGAATTTCCCTTCCTTTTCTGAAAGCTCGAGGCTCAATTTTAACAGCTGGTTTTTCCATTCCTCAGAAGCGAATAAGCGGATGGTTTTGGGAGAAGCCTTCGTGAGTTCAATGATGCGGCCAATATCCGCAATGGCATTCTGGAGGTATTTTTCCTCCTGCTCAAGTTCGGGCAGGATTTTTCCTTCGTTGGATGCAGGGTAGGATGCAATTGAGCAGAAAGTGGAGTTGCCCAGCTTGTGCCAAATTTCCTCTGAAAAGTGCGGCGTGAATGGGGACAGCATGAGCGTAATCTTGCCGAGGGATTCCTTCACAAGCGAGGGATTTGTATCTTTCCCCCTGGAAAGGACATAATTCCGCAGTGCATCGTTCGCCTGAAAAACGGCATGTTGGGCGGCTGTCCTGAAATTCAGGGAATCCATCGCAACATCTGCCTGCTTGATGCAAAGATTCAGCCGGCTTTCCAGCAGCTTTTCGGGCCTCTCGGAAAATTTGCCCGAAAATTCGCCAGGTTGCTTCAGCCTCTCGGCCAGCTCAATCAGGAATTCCAATATGCGGCCATATGTCTTGAGCGTCTCGTTCCTCCAATCCGCATCGTCAAGCCTTTCGCCGGAGGCGGTGATGTTCAGCCTGACGAGGTCGGCGCCGTATTTTTGCAGCAGCTCCCTCACGGCAATGAAATTGCCCTTGCTCTTGCTCATCTTTTCCCCTTCGACATTCACATAGCCGTTGACCGATATCCCCCGGGGCTGGTGCTCCTGCCGGAATATTGCCGCATGGTGGAACAGGAAGAAAAGCAAATGGTTCTGCACAAGGTCCTTCCCGGAATTGCGCATATCTACCGGATAGAAATATTCGAATTCCTTTTTCATCCCCTCCAGCAGCGGGGTTTTCAGGGAGGTTTTCAGCTTCACATCCTCGAGCTTCCCCTTCCCTAGGAATATGTAATCAAAAACCGCATCGGTAAGCATTTCCGGGGCAATGTCGTTCTCGTTGATTGCCCCCGAAACCGTATAGTATGCCATGTAAATCGTGGAGTCGGAAAGCGTTTCAACCTTCCATTCAAGATCCCAGGGAAGTTTCGTGCCAAGCCCGCCCTTCCTCGTACAGGCCTTGTTCTGCAGCCAGTCGATGGTGTTTTGCATCTGCAGCCTCGCTTCCTCGGGGCAGATTTTCATCCCCTCCAGGTTTTGAATGACGAGCTTCTTCCATTCGGGATCGGAGAATTTCAGGAACCATTGGTTTTCCAGTATTTTAACGTGGCATTTCGTCATGCACCTGCAAGTTACTTCGCCAGTTGGCTCCCATATCGAGGATGCGATGCCCATTGTTTTGAACTTGGAGATGATTTTCTCCTTTGCATCTGAAATTTTCATGCCCGCAAGCTCGTTGAAAATGCCTTTCAAAGCTCCCTTGTGGAATTCCTTCTTGTAAATCTCGCTGGTAGCTGCCTCGAGTTTCTGCACTTCCTTTTGCGACTGGATTCCCATCTTCTTGCATTCTTCCATTGCAGGGAAATCGCCGTACCCATCCACCTTGATGAGGGAAATCGGCTCGAGGTTGTTTAGGATGTTCACTTCCAGCGCGTATTCCTGAATTTGCTGGTAGTTTTTCTTCAGATCTTCCAAAGCGATGTAATCATAAGGCGCGTGGGCGGGAACGCTCATGACTATTCCAGTAGCATGTTCGGGAAGGACGAAGGGAGCTGGGTAGATGGGCACGAGTTCCTTTAGCAGCACGTTGGAGCAGTTTTTGCCTATGAGCTTCTTGGGGTCGATTTCGCCGATTATTTCGATTTTGTGCTGCTGGTCCTGCAGCTTCAAAATTGCATCTTCGGAGAGGAGCCAGGTTTCGCCATCAATTTTCACTTTGGAGTATTTTCCCAGCGGATTCAGCCATAGATTAGTCACCCCAAGCAGCGTTTCGGGCCTTAGGGTAGCGCAAGGGAGGATGATCTTTTCTGCCTCGTAAAACATCTCGAATTTTATTATCGTGTATTCAACGGGGGATTCGCCTTCCCCTACATAACGGTCATGGTCCCCAGTTGGGGAGAGGTCGTACGGGCACCAGATAACGGGATGCGTTCCTTGCACAACAAACCCCTTTTTCCTTAAGGTGTTGTATTGCCATTCGATGAACCGGGAATATGTGGGCGTTAAATCGGTTGTGATGAATTTCCTCCTCCAATCAATTGAAGCGCCAGCTGCCGTGAGATCCTCGATCCAGCGCTGCATCCAGAATTTCGCGACGAATTCCGGGCCTGCACGGAAATTTTGGATGTCGCGCTCCGTTGCCCCTGCTTTCTTGAAATTTTCCATCTGGGCGGCATCGTTTTTCCTCAGACGCTCAACTGTGCCCATTATGGGCTCCCCGGTTGCATGGAAACCCTGCGGGAATAGAACGTTGAAGCCTTTCATGCGCTTGTACCTTGCATATGCATCGGTGCGGAAGAAGGAATAGGAGTGGCCCACATGCATGGAGCCGTTCAAATAGGGGTAGGGGAAGGTGATCAGGAACTTCTTCTTGGAAGGATTTACGTCCGCCTCAAACAGCTTCGCCTCCTGCCACTTCTGCTGCCACTTCTTTTCATTGGAAATGAAATCGAATGCCATATGCAACACAATGATTATCAGATGGAAATAGAAAATATATACAGGTATGCTGGAAAACCATTAAAAATCAGTTTTCAGAGTGGAAGTGAAAATATTTATATACTTAAAACACCATGACGGTATAACGATAAATATGTTCGAGGGGTATGGCCTGCTGATGGCCGCATTCATAGCATACATGCTCGCGAAGACAGCCATAAAGAGCGATGGGCCAATTGAGCTTCTTTTTTATTTTGCGGTTGTTGTATGGGCAATGAATGCGCTCTGATTGTTTTGAACCGCCAATTGTATTCGGTGCCCTCGAAGCAGCCGTTTGCCCACACGCAATCATCAATCGGCTATCGCCCCCTCCCCGGTTTCCGCCTCCCTATGGGCAGTTCCTTCTCCATGAATACGTGGCTGGCAAGCATGGATTTCCGCAAATATTCGTGGAGATTGCGGGAGATGAAATTTAGGTTTGGGTGGGGTGAACGCACAAATACCGATGCGCCCCATTCGATTGTCCGCAATATGGAAGATGGGTTGTATGTAGACTGGGTTGAAGTAAGTTGAACGGTGATTGGCGGCAATGGCTTGGCATTCCTTGAAGGGGCCATTGTAACCGTAACATTAGAGGTTATTGCAGGAAAACGGCTCGCCTTGGGCTTCGCGGTTATTTCTGTATTTTCCGCGAGTTCAACTTTGGCCACCCCCTTGAAAAACATCCGCACGTTGTGTTCGAGTTCGGTTAATCTGCGGCCATGGCGCTCGATCCGTTTTTGAAATATCTGTTCCGATGCAGATGCCATCATATTCACATTTTGAGGCCCGGAGGCAGCATGTTGCCAAAGCGCTTCATCAGCCCCCGGTTGCCCTTCATGCCCTTCATCATTTTTGAGATTTTCTCGAAATTGCTCACCAGTTCGCGCACGTCATCCGGCTTCAGGCCCGCTCCGGAAGCGACCCTTTCCTGGCGGCTCTTGTTCTTCATAAGTTCCGGGGTGGTGCGCTCTTTTCTCGTCATGCTTTGCACAGCTGCTTCGTAGGACTTCATCTTCTGCTCGCTTTGCCCGAGCACTTCTTCGGGAACGTCATACATCCCAAGCATCTGCAAAATCTGCTTCATGGGGCCCATTTTCCTCATTGAGCGCATCTGGGCGAGGAATGTCTCGTAATCGAGCTTCCCATCCTCCAAAACTTTTTTCATCGCCTCCTCGTCGGAAATCTCCTGCACTTTCGAGAGCAGGGATTCGAGGTCGGCGAATCCAACTAAACGAGCAACGAATTTCTTTGCATCGAAAACCTCAAGCGCATCGGGCTTTTCCCCAAGAGTAAGGAAGGCGACTCGTGAGTTTGAGGCCTTGACTGCGGAAAGCGCGCCGCCTCCCTTTCCGGAGCCATCCATCTTCGTTACAATTACTCCGGTTACCCCCACGGCATCATTGAATTGCGACGCCTGCTTCCCTGCAACCTGGCCCAAATCAGCGGAAACAACGAGGTATTTCTCGTCCGGAACGAAAACGTCGTTGATTTTCTTGAGCTCCTTTGCAAGCTCGCCATCGAAAGCGCTCCTTCCCGCAGAATCGAAAATTAGGATATCATATTGCTGCTGGAGTTTGAGCGATTCTGCTGCTATCTGATCGGCGGTTTTCCCCCTGTCGCCGTAAAAGCCGCACCTCACCTGCTCTGAGAGCTGCTGCAATTGCTCAACTGCGGCTGGGCGGTGCACATCCCCTGCAATTACGCACACTTTGAGCCCCTTGCCTTGGTAGAATTTTGCGAGTTTTGCGATGGAAGTCGTATTATGGACGATCATTTCGTTTGCGACGAAGTTGTGATGTTCTTCCACAGTCAAGTCGTAAACCCATTCTTCCTGATCTGTTTGAGATATCCTGGAAATGCGAAGCCAGTTGACATCGGAATCAGCAAGCAAACGCAGTTGATGTTCTGCTTCGCGGGTCGTTCGGGTTGCCTGCTGGAGTTTCTCATGCCCAGTTGGGGTAAGCGACACCTTAAGGGGAGAATTAACGCTGAAAGCCACAAAGCCTAGCCTGTAGAGCCGAGAAAGAGTCGCATTCAACCAGCCACGATTGCCTATTTTTTCTTCAAGGGCAGAATACGTTTCCTCGCCGCGCACTTGCTCCAGAAGGGGGAGCCAACTTTTTTTAGGTGCAAAAACGCAGGATAAAAACTTGCGCAGGGAATTCTTTGAAATCGCTTTCTTTGACTCGGAAAGTCCGTAGGAAGAGACGCCCCGGTTTTGCAGCTCGCCAATTGAAAGCCCATATTTTTCGCGTACTGTTTTAAGTAGCGATCCAGTCGGGATGTGTTCATAAAAGCCAAGCCCTTGGCCTTCGCCTATAGCGCTAGCCTCCAATAAGCGTTTTTGCTTTTTAGGAACCAGGGAAAAAATTTGGCTGGCGAAATCCTCCACGTTGCGCGACCGCAGGAAAACTCGATAGTATGGAACGCCATTGACCCGCTTGATGGATAATGAGGGGAAAAAGCCAAACTGAAGCAGCAGTAAGCGCAAATCGCCGCTTAGACCCTCGCTCGCTGTAGCAAACTCCACGGAACGTTTGTTGGAATCGACGTAGCCGTCGCAGTCAAAATATGCGCGGAGAAAGCGCGCTTTTTGGGGCTGGCTTCCCTGAAGGATCAAGGCGGGGATTCTAACGGAATCGCTTTTCCTGCCAAGCGGGAAACCAAATAATGCGTGAAACAGCGAAGTTGCCGTGATGGAAGAAATATAAACCCGGAATAATGCTTTTGAGCGCTTTGATTGCAAAGATTTGGCACCAATGCCAAAAAGGCTTTCAAAAAGCAATTTCGAGCGGCTTATAATAGCCGGTTCTTCATTTACCACTTCCAAAGACTGATCATCCATATGCCCATCTGCAATAAAATAACCTAAAAATTCGGCCAAATCATCGGAAGGCAGAAGAGGGAATTTGATGATGTCATGCGCGCCAGAAGCCTTGACATGAATTTCATCCGATAAAATATATTTAGGAAATACCGCACGTAGCAGCCATAAGGGCACAAAACCCTTTTTTAGCAAATGAGTTATGCTTGCATAGTTGGAGGAGGATTTTGCCTCCTGATGCAGCATCTGCAAGGTCGTTTTTTTACGCTTCAACTCCTGCTTAATTTGTGACGCCAAATCGAAATCAACGATCGAGAGCTCGCTTGGCGCATACTGCATAAAGGCGTGCTTCAAATCAAACGGAATCCCGGAGGAGGAAAGGTTTGAAGGGACAGCAATAAAATCGCCTACGTGCAATGAATCTGCGCGTGCTTGAATCATCTGGCCGTTTTTTAGAGAAAAGAACGGATGCTCCGGTGTAGAAGATATTGTGTGCTGATTCCCATTATCCAAATAAATGGAATACAGGGGATCTGTTTTCTTCAATTTCCAAAGGTAAGTAGCTTTTCCCGCAGTCATTTTCATAGTTTTGAGATCTAAGCACGGGACATCCAAAGGAGTTTGAAGGGATTTTATGTACCCGCCATCTACCTTTTCTTCTATAGCTTGGGTTTGCTCATAAAGTTCTTTCGCGGAAAAGACACGCCCATCATGAAGAGGGATGCGTGAGCTGCCAGAAACGCATTTTCCACTGCCAAAAAGCCCCAAAATGAGTATTTTCTGCTTTTTCAATTGCGGCTCGTATTTTTCCCCAAGGATCGCAACCAGTTCGTCGTAAACAATCTTTACGATGTGCTCACGGAGGTTGAGGCGTTCGGCTTTCTTTTCTGTCAACGCCTTTTCCTCGATTTTTTTGGTGAGCTCGTATACGAGTTTCACGTTCACATCGTTTGAAATAAGCACGCGCTGAAGCTCCTTCACAAGCTCCTTTATCGCCTTCTCATCCACTATGGCAGCGCCGGTTATGCGGTTCAGTGCGCGCCGGATGCCTTCACCGAGGTCCATCGTCATCGCTCATAAGATCTAAGATAATAGTAATAAAAATGGGGGCGCTGAGATGAATTCCGGCTGCTAGCCGTTTGAACTCAGATCAACAGCTCCCAAAGCTGCCAGCATACCAGGTTGGCCCACGCCCCCAAAGCAAGTAAAAAATAGGAAATTGAGGTTTAAAATTGGTTGGAATGGGGGCTTGGGAAGGCTCGCACTGGGGGAAGGGAAAAAAGAAAGGATGGGGGTTACCTCCTGCGCCTCGGCTTTGATGCTGCTGGCGAGAAGATCTCGATTGGTTTGGAGGTGCGCTCGTGCAGTATTCCAAGCTTCTCCTCGATCAGATGTAGCTTGTAGAATACGTAGATGGAAAGCGCCGAAAGGAAAGCACCTACTCCCGAGGTATATTGCATTTCGCTGAAATCCGATTCGGCGAAATATTGCGCAGTGAGCATAAGGAAGATCAGTAGTGAAATTATGAAAACTATTTCCTCATCCAGCGGAACGCCGATAACGTTGACCTTGACCATCAGAAATCACCTTTAATCGGTTACAGTTGGGCGATTTATAAGCATTATCCTAGCAAGGCATAACTGCCGGCAGTAGGGGGCATGGGAACGGCTTGTTGCAGTCATTCCTTCTTCATCCTTCCTCGGGGCTTGGGAATCTTTAACTCGGGATAGATTCCCTCGAGCATCTCGCCGGAAAGGTAGGGTGAAAAGCCCATTTGCATCATTATGCGGTAGAGGGAATATTTGCAAAGGAAGGGCTCATTTTCCGGCAGCAACCCCTCCTTCTGCGCTTCGAGGAGCAGCGGAACCAGCTTTCCGAAGGATTTCCTCATGGGATATTTTGAGAGAAGCACATTCAGTTTGGAAAAATGCTGCGGGTTGGAATGGAATTGCGCTATCTTGTTGTCAATGGTGCTTAAGGTATGGACCATGCAGGAGAGCACTTCCTTCCTCTCGGCAACTTCAAGGTTCACCTTCCTTATGGCTATCCAGCCCCCGTAGTTTGCGGCAAACCGGAACTCCTTCTTGGAGGGCTTGCCGGATGCCTTTGCCTTGACGGGAAACAGCCTCTCGAAAAGGGCGGAAAAATAATAGCCAACCGCGATATCGGTGACGGGGGAAAGCTTCTTCTCGAGCACCCTGGCGGGGTCGCGGTCATCCTTGCAGAAAGGCTTCACTTGCGCTTCCAGTGTGCCGGGCCTGATTTGCTGAAGGGCTGAAACGAATGCGGGGATGTTGTTTATCTTTGCTGCTTCGGGTTGGGCGAGTTTTGCAATGCCCTGCCGATCTATGGGAGCGTAATCGTAGAGCTTCTTCCTGATTATTTCAATGGTGTTCTCAAGGAATGCCGATGCGCCTTGGTTGGAGAGCTGCTGGTCCTTGAGCTCCTCGCTATGCTGCAGGTCAGGAAAATTGCACTGCAACATTATGAATTCGGAAGGCATACTAACCCCTCATAACAGAAAAGCGTTTTCAATTTGAAATTAGGAATATATATTGCTTGTGTTTTTAAGGGAAAGGAAAATCACGCCTTGCCCTTGATCGATGCTAGCGTCTTCCGGGTAGTTACGCCGACCGAGGTCTCGAGGGAATACGCGCCACCTGCAAACTGCGTGTTGCAGCTCCTGCAGCACCAGCGCCCAAACCCCTCCCGGTTCACGCTCTTCTTACCGCATTTCGGGCACGGATAGAGCTTCCTTTGCTGCTTAAGCACTTCGTTTTCGCGTTTCCTGATCTTCACTCCATAATGGGAACCCATAAATTTCACCTAATTCGGCATTCAATTAAATCAGCGACCTAAGTTCGCGTCCCTTCTCTAGCGCGATGTCAATCATCTGGAGCATCTCGTCCTTCCTGAATGCGGCCCTTCCCGATTTCTGGGCTGCACATACGAGATCGCCGTCGCAGGTTGCAATTGAAAGCCTGCCTTCTGAAGCGACTTCCTCCTCGTCGGTCGCATCAAGCACCAGCTTGCCATCGATCCTTTCAAAACTGCAAACGGAAACCTTCTTGGAGACCGGCAGTGGACCCACAAAATCCGTGCGGTTAAGCTTGCCATCCTCGTATTTGGGTATTTTTGTGTCCATGAGCGCGCCCATTGCTGCAAGGGCAGCACAATCAATGAGGTTGCCGGAATGGTCCATGATGTAAAGGTCGACGAATATCCCAAGCGCCTTCTTTTCCTCCAGGAAGAGCTTCTTCACATCAATCGCATTTGCCGAGCGTATCCCCCTATCAACAACGCGTGCGAGCTCGATTGACGACTCATTCGGCGGGCCGGGGTTGAATTCGGGGTGTGCTGCTGGAAGGAATTCCGCTGTGACCTGAAAAACGCCTTCTTCGGGCCTGTCACGGTAGGGCTCGACGATGTCGAATTTCACTCCCGCAAGCACTTTCGTATTCCCTATCTGCGCAAAGCACGATCCTTCCGCATTTTTCAAGTACCCTTTTTCGAGCGTGATCTCGCGGTAGTCTAGCATGCCGCGGTCATCAGGCCGCTTGTTACCCTTGAGAAGGTCCTTTACGTAATCTTCCTTGATTTCATCCAATATCATACATAACACCGTTTTCCATAATTAATCGCAAACTGTATTCATGCGCCGTTGTTTTCAACGGACACGTATTTCTCCTTCAGCGCCTGCACCTGCAAAGCCTTTACTTTTTCAGCTGCCTCGAATGCTAGATCAATTGCCCTTGAAACCTCTTCTTTTTGGAGCATCCCATCGAGCTGGAAAAGGAGGATTTCCTTTGAACGCAGGGAGACGATTATGGGGATGTCGGAATCGCCGTAGTTGTCTTCTGGCTTGTCCACATCAACGACTATTTCGCCGTCGACTTTGCCTATTGAAACGCCCTGCACCAGATCCTTCATCGGAATTCCGGCATCAGCAAGCGCAACTGCGGCAGCTGTGATGCCTGCAATGCGCGTCCCTCCATCCGATTGCAAAATTTCAATGCTGATGTCTATTTGCGTCTTTGGGAACTGGTTTACGAGAACTGCATTTTCGAATACATGCTTTGCCACCTTCCCTATTTCAATTGCCCTGCGGTTGGGGCCGCTCCTTCCGTGCTCCTCCAGTGAGGAGAAGGGTGCCATCGAGTACTTGCAGTTGATCAGGGCCTTGTTCAAATTGGTAAGGTGTTTGGGAAACACTTCCCGCGGGCCGTATACTGCCGCAAGGACCTTGTTCCGCCCCCACTCCATGAGGGCGCTTCCGTCCGCCTTCCTTAAAACGCCGGCGGTGATTTTCATCGGCCTGAGGTCCGTAAGGCCCCTTCCGTCAAGCCGCACTCCGTTCTTAATCAAAATCGGTTTTTCCATTTTAATCACTTTTTTCATGAATTCTTTCGAAATGCTCATGGTTTGCTGTTTTTGGACTCGGCTTCGAGGAAAGCCTGCATCCTGTCCGTCAGGCCGTGGAGATGCGCCTCCTTTTCGATTTTCAGTATTGACCTTACTGCGAGAGGCAGGTTGCCCTCCTTGATGTAGATGCGGCCGTTCTTGCCCACGAACAGCTTGCTCCTCGAATATTTCTCTATCATGGAAACCATGCTGGAATTCCTCCCTATAATGCGGGGAATCTTGACGGACTCTACCTCCAAGAGCCTTCCCCCAAAGAGCTTCCGGGGCTCGACCAGCATCGGCTCGTTTACTTCGTCGACATCCTGTATCAGTGCGGAAATCACGTCCCCTATCTGGAAATTCTCACGGCTTTCCCTTGCTGAAAGCTGGCCGTCGTAAGGCGAGTTCATGTCAACAGTATAGCCGCTGAAGCGGACGTCCTTTACGATGCCAACAACATAGTCCTGCACAACTGGGAGGTATTTGCCCTTCAGAGGAACAACCTTGTCGTCGTATTTGGTGCATATGAGGCTCGCAAACGTGCTGTTCTTGTCAACGAATGCACCAATGAAGTGCTTGGGCTCGGAATAGAGCAGGTCCCCGGGAACATGTATTTCGGCCATATCTGATTCACGCTCTTTCAGCTTAAGTAGAAATAATCTTGCAAAACCAAATGCCGCATGGCTTGTTTAAGAGTCAAAGCCTGCTGCTTAAAAGTCTTATTTCTCTTTCCGTATTGATTTTCATTGATTAAGTTAAAAAAGGTTGGGTTTGGAGAGGGGGTCACACCGCCTGCTTCTCGCATGAGAGCTTGTAATCCGGCTGCTCGATATGGGAGCAAAGCGCAGGGTCTTTCAATTGCAGCGCAAGGAAGAAGAAGCACTGGCCGCGGTTTGCCCCGTCATTCACTTGTGAGCAGAGCATGGGGTCGAGCAGCTTCTGCGCAACAAGCTTCAGGCACATGTCCCCTTCCTTCCTGTCGTCAAGTGTGCCGCACAGTTGTGGATGGCCGAGTTCAACTGCAATTGCTTCAATGCAGAAGCCGGCTGCAATTTTATCCTGTATTTTGGCGCACAGGCCGGCATCCTTCAGGGAGCGCGCGACTTTATCATAGCATTCGTGCTTATTTTGCAATTCGGGGATCTTCTCGCACGGCTCGGTGCTGCCAGTTGAAACCGCAATTTCGGCGAGGCATTCTGTTTTTTTGGAGGCGCCCGATATTTCCTCGCAAAGTGGGGCTGAGCTCATTGCAATTGCGGCGCCTTTGAGGCACGCATCCTTCAAATTGGTTGTTTCAAGTTCATAGCAGGGGGCAGCATCCCCGAACTTCTTTGATGCTTGGAAGTAGCAATCTTCCTTCTCATATGGAATGAACTTGTCGCATTCGGCAAACTCGTCCTGCGGAATGGGCGAAAGTTCGGGCATAGGCGAGGGGGTGGGGCTCGAAATTACTTTTAACACGGGCGGCACAGAGTACTCGGCGGTGGTGCAGCCTAAAAGGAGGATGGACAGAAAAAGCAGGAAAATAGGGAAAAATGGGAAATTGGGAGCCATGGATTATTCAGGCCCGCATTCCCTTAAAGCACTTTCGTCTGCACGGATCCGCTTGTGAGCTTGTTCAGCCGGTCATAGAATTCGCCCCGAAGGCCGGCGGGGATCTCCACCATTGCGACAAGGGAGCCGTCGTTGCCATATTCCTCCTTCTTGATGCCGTATTCCTTCAGCGTGCCATATGCGCGGCCGGCAAACTCGGCAGGTACTTTCACTGCTATTTTCATCTTCTCAAGGGAAATGGGGATGATTTCACGGATCGAGTCTATGGCGTCCTCCATCTGCTCCTCGGCTGATTTGAACGGGTCGAGGTGGAAGCGCGCTTCGTCAAGCGCGTTTTGTATCCTAAGGGGAGGGTGGGGGGTTTTGTTGCGGGGGTCAATTGCATTCCTTGCGATCAGCTCGGTCAGTTTTGCCTTCTTCTCCTCAATGAGCTTGCGCTTCTGGTCTGTTGTGATCTGCAAATCGCCCTCCTTGATGATGATTTTTGCAATCTCTTCCATGCTTTCAGTGTGGAAGGCCTTTTTCAAGGAGGCGGCCGTGTGGCGTTCGCCCTTGTTCGCATCCTTGAATACCTCATCTGCCATCAGCACATTGGAAAAATCGGACCGGTGGCCAAGCTTGTATTCATAGCCTTTCTTAGGGTCTACGAGTATCTCGAATTTCTCGCCGTTCTTGTCGAGCCGGCATATCAACACTCCTTCGATTTGCGACATAAAAACACACCACAAACACAAAACAGCAAAATTAATACGCGTTTCGGAAAAAGGGGAAAGGCTATGCGACTGAATTTTGATCTGTTGGGCCGGAGGCATTTTTTTCGCCGGAATCCGCAGCTGGCTCTTCTGTTCCGGCCTTGTCGCTTACTGAAATTATTTTCGGCCTGCTGAGGAACTGCTTCAGCGAGGAGCTGCACTGCTCCCCGGCATGGTTGACCCAATTGAGCGCGAATAGCGAGCGGGTTTCTTCGGGGATTTCGTCCACTTCGAGAAGCTGCCATATGGCCCTGCTGAACCATGCGATGCTCTCGCGGGAGTTCCGGCCGTCGAATGTAATTGCGATCAGTTTGGAGGGGGAAAACATGTCCGGGGGAGTGATTGTGGGGGAGAGCTTTTCAACAGAGGAAGGGAATTTGAATGATTCGCCAGTGATGTCGGAAATAACCCCGAACTTCCGGAGCCAAAGCATTTTGGTTTCCTCTTGAAGGGAGGGGAAGCGGGGATCCGCTATTGCAAGGATGATGGAGCGGTGTTCCCTGTCGATTAGGCAGCAGCATTCGGATTTTTTCGCTGAGGGGTCTAGCAGGGGGTCGCCGAACTTCCCGATCTCGATGTCCCAGTCGGTCATGAAATAATTAGGGAGGCGGAATTTATATTTGGGATGATTTTGGGGAAATTACTTTATTTCGGAAATAAGCTTCGTGATCTCATCCTTCTTCAGGAAAGTCACTTTCTTATGTTCCTTCGTGATCACGGCAACATCCACATTCGAAGGAGAGAGTTTTTCCTCAACTGATTTCTTCAGTGCTTTGAGGGCAAGCTTCAGCCCTTCCGGGTAGGTGATGGAGTCGGCATATTCCTTCTCGAAAAATTCTTCAACTGGCTTCTTGCCGCTGCCGATTCCAGTTGCCCTGTACTCGAAAAGCGCCCCCGAGGGGTCGGTTTCATATAATTTGAAAGAGCCGTCCATCCCTGCAATTAAAAGGGAAACTCCGTAGGGGCGGACTCCTGCGTATTGCGTGAATGTCTGTATCTGGTCGCCGATTTTTTTTGCGAGTGATTCTATTGGTATTTCCGTCCCGAAAACTATGCGGTGGCGCTGCGCTTCAAGGCGGGCGAAATCAACGAGCTTGCGCGCATCCGCGATCAGCCCGGAGCTTGCGGCAACTATGTGCTTATCGATCTGGAAAATCTTTTCGTGGGATTCGGGAACTATGAGGGAGGAACCCAGCCTCTTGTGCGCGGCCAGGATCACCGCGTCCTTTGTGACGATTCCGACGCAGGGCGTGCCGGTTCTTACTGCTTCCCTAGCATACTCTACTTGGAAGAGCCTTCCGTCAGGTGAGAAAACGGTTATTGCGCGGTCGTATTGCGCTTGAGAGGGAGGATACATGACATTATCACCTAAGTTTTGAACATGATATAGTCTAAAAAGGATGAACGGTAACATCTTAGAGCTCGGAGGTTATTTATAGGTTTGGTTTTAAGGAAGGGGAAAAGCATGAGCAGGATAGCGATTGTGGACAGGAACCTCTGCAACCCGTTGAAGTGCAATTTGGAGTGCATGCGAGCATGCCCATCCAACAGGCTGAGGAAGGAGTGCACTTTCCTTGTCAATAAGAAAACGGGCGAGAAGCACATTGATTTCAAGTACGAGTATTCGAAGGAGATAAAGAGCAATTCGGTTGCGTTCATTGAACCTTCTTTGTCGCAGGGATGCAATATCTGCGCGAAGGCGTGCCCGTTCCATGCGATCAATGTCGTGAACCTTCCGGAAGCGAAGAAGGAGGAGCTGGTTTACTCTTACGGAAAAAACGGTTTCCAATTGTACAAGTTGGCAATTCCGAGAACTGGGATCGTTGCGATTGTTGGGGAGAATGGGGTTGGGAAGAGCACCAACCTGAAATTGATTGCCGGCAAACTTGCTGCCCAGAAGTTCCCCTCCAAGGAGATTAAGGAATATTTCGAGAAGCTAAAGCCGGATGCACTGGTTTACAAGCCGCAGGAAATTTCGGGCATGGGGGAGAAACGCAAAGTGTGCGAATTGCTGAAACACGTTGATGAGAGGAAGGAGTTGGGGAAACTCAAGGAAATATTCGATCTCGACCGCATTTGGGAGAGGGAATTGCAGCAGCTTTCAGGAGGGGAATTGCAGAAGGTGGTTGTTTGCGCGGCGCTGCTAAGGGAGAAGGAAACGTACTTTTTGGATGAGCCGTTTTCCTTCCTTGATTATGTTTACCGGATACGGCTAATCAACTACCTTTTGGAGAATTTCCAGCAGAAAAAAGTGCTCATCATTGACCACGACATTTCGCTGCTCTCATATCTGTGCAAGCAGAGCTACCTGATGTTTGGGGAGCCGGGCGCATATGGGATAGTATCGCAGGTTTATGGGACCGACCGGGCGATAAACATGTTCATCGAGGGGTACATCGGGCCGGAGAACATGCGTTTTAGGGAGGAGAGGATCGCATACAAGCATTACATGGGGGAGACGCATAGGAAGAAGCTGATGGAGATCCCGAAAATGGAAATGAAGAGGGGGGAATTTGTGGTGAAAAACCCCTCTGCAATCCAGATAAATGAGGGCGAAATCGTCGGGATAGCCGGCAAGAACGGGATTGGGAAAAGCACCATTTGCAGGAGGATTTTCGAGGAGCACCCGACTACTGCGGCGTTCAAGGAGCAGATACTTGCTAGGGAGAATGATATTGCAGGGAAATATTTCGAGAAGAGGGATTTGTTTTCTGAAAACTACCTCCATCAGATGAAAATGAGGAAGCTGGAGTACTACAACATCGAAAAATTGAGCGGGGGGGAATTGCAGAAACTTGAAATTTTCAGGGCGCTTAACCAGGAGAAGGCGCTTTACATATTGGATGAGCCCACGAACATGCTGGATGTGAGCTCGAGGATCCTGCTCTCAAAAGTGTTTCGGGAGAGGGTTGCTGCTGATCGTGCAGTGCTGGTTGTCGACCATGATTTGGAGTTCCTGCATAACACGGTTGACCGCTTGATTGTGATGGAAGGGGAGAGTGGTAAGCATGGGGAAGTTGCCGGAATATTCGATAAGGATGAGGGCGTGCGGATGCTGATGGCAGAATTCGACCTTTCATATAGGAGGGATACGGATACGAAGCGGCTGAAATTGAATAAGAAGGGGAGCAAGAAGGATGTGGAGCTTAAGGAGAAGAAGAGGTTCATCGAATAGTGTTTTTAATTATTGTGCTGAATAAATCCGTTAGGTGATAATATGGGATGGCCCGGGAGGAAACTTCACGAACTAATGATCGATTTTACGCACTTAAAAAAGGTTCCGAAGACCGTAAGCTCTAACATGATTCTTAAACGAAAGGCAATTACGGTCAGTTTGGCTGAAGGAAGGTTCGGGGGGGTGCACTCACAGGTTACGGACCTCGGCTTTGTAGCAGTAAAAGGAAGCGAGGTGGAACCGCAAAATAATGAAATTGCTTTTATTGCCTTTAAGGAAAAAGTGAGAGAGACCGGGGCATCTTTCTTGGGCATGAAGCTGGGCGATAGATTTGTCTTAACTCATTTTCTCCATTCAAAAGGCCCTGCAAACCAATTTATCAGAATGGCAGAGCCATTGGCAGTTGATGTTAAGGGGGAACTGGGGAAATCGGTTGAAAATGTTGCCTTTGCGTTGAAAATAGAAAGACAGAGGCTGGAAAGGAAAAAAGGCAAACCATAATAGGCGCTAATTTGCAACTGAACCCCCGAGGATTGTTGCCAGCTTGCTTTATAAAACATTAACTTAAAGTTGATTTTTCTTATACCCAAATAATATATTCCCTAAACTGGACCATTATTGCGTGGGGGCAGAAAAAGGTGCTGATTATGAGAATGCCCCGCAAAAGAAAGGAAGAGGAAAATGACCGTTGTGAACTGAATCCGTGCGACTCCAAGAGCAAGCGCAGGGAGCTGCTTTCCGATTTCTGGGATGATGAGAGGGGGCAGGTATCGGCTGAAATGCTGATAATAATCGCCGCGCTGATTGCCGTCGCGATAGTGCTGATAGGGCAGCTGCAGAGTTCGGCAAAAACCGGCGCGAAGAATCTGAACGCAAAAACGGAGAGCGCATGGAAGGAGATAGGGGAAATAGGGAAATGAACGATATGAATCTAAAAAGCAAAAACGCCAGGGGGCAGTTAAGCTTGGAGATGCTCGTCGTGCTTGCAGCGCTATTGGCATTTTTCCTCGCGTTTGCGCCCGCAATAGGGGCAAGTGGGGATTTGGCGGGGTATGCGATGAAGGAGCAGCAGATGCGATTTGGGTTCGAAAAAATCTGCTGGATGGCGGTTGAAGCAGAGAATTTGGGGAAAGGAGCCGTGTTGGCAGCCGAAGCGTATTTCCCGGAGGAGATGAGATTGTCATTTGCAAGGGGGAAATTTATTGGGGAGTACGAAATATTTGGAAGGAAGCGGCAAGTAGGGAAGGAGTTGAAGTATTTGATGGAGTTGGAGGAGCAAACGATCCGAATTGGGAGGCAAATATTGACTGCTGAAAACGCCGGTGACGCAATTAAACTCGGAATTGCCGCTGAAAAGGGTTAAAAACATTCTGCTGGTAAAGTTTACCGCTCTGATTAACACGGGTGGGAAAATGAAAATTTCTGATTTGAAAGCCGGTACGGGAAATGTTGAAGTTGCGGGAGAGATTACCAATCTCGACACGCCAAGGGAAATCAACAAGATGGGCAGGGTTTTGCGGGTTGCAAATGCTACATTGAAGGATGAGAGCGGAACCATCATGCTTGTTTTATGGAATGACGACATCGACAAGGTGCAGGTTGGGAACATGGTCAAAATCACAAACGGCTATGTGAACACCTGGCAGGACAAAACGCAGCTCACGCTTGGGAAATTCGGGAAGATGCAAGTGATGGAGTAAAAACAAGCACGGCGGAATTGCTATTCTTCACTCTTTTTTTGTACGATAGTGTAACTGGCGAAACCTTTTCTTATTTCAGCGCCGACTTTGTCGCAGGCGGTTTGCAAATCCCTCTGGAATGCTTTGCTTTCAGTATAACCAGTACCGGGCACTCGAACTTCTGCCCTAGGCCCCAGTATTTTCCTCAACATCATCTCCATGAGAAGGGGTCTGCACCCCAGGTATTTTTCGTGCGTTTTAAATGGAATGATTTTATCCCGAAGGCGATAAGAATTTTGAACGGGACCGAAAGAGAGTTCTTTGTATTCTGCACCTCGGAGTTTGGCATGGTCGTTTACTGCGATGGTGGCAATTGTTCCGGGAAACCCGCTTGCGGGTCCGTTTTTATCGGTGGCAGCCGCGGCCTTCTTGAACAGTTCCATTTCGCGGGGCTCGGGATAAACAAGCCCGCCCACTGCAAATATGACCTTAAGCTGGCCATTGAGGGGTTCGCGCACTACCATCGTCAGCATATGACCGTGTTTTTGCACAGACCGTTTCCCGATTATTCTCTCTCCTTTGAAATTAACCTTCCAGGCTCGTTTGGCTATCTCAAAGGGCTCCATACAGTAATTTTGGATTGAAGATTAATTAGCATTGTGTGGGATGTCGTAGTGGGGTTCGTCAAGCAGCAAAGTATATATATTACCAAAGGCTAGAGTTCAGTATGGAGCAATTGAAGGTGAAAATAGCGGGAGAGATAGCGCTATCCTCCGACCCGGGAAGCACCATGAAGAAATGGAGGGAAGTGTTCAACGTGCAGCAGACGGAACTTTCCCAATATCTGAAAATTTCACCTTCCACCATAAGCGATTATGAGAGCAATAGGAGGAAATCGCCGGGAATAGGCGTGATTAAGAGGCTGGTGGATGCGTTATTTTCCCTCGACCAGCAAAGGGGAGGAAGCACCATAAAGAAATTCAGGGAAGCGGATGAGAGCGGAAGGGGGCTTTACGAAGCGATCGAGTTCATCAAGCCCGTGGGCGCAAAGGAGTTTGCAAAATTGATCGAGGCGAAGGTGGTTGCGAACGGCGACAAGCTGGAGAGCCGCAGCATTTACGGCTGCACGATCCTCGATTCGGTCAGGGTCATATTGGAGTTGCCGTACGAATCGTTCATCAAGATCTACTCTACAACCTCGGAAAGGGCACTGATATTCACGCACGTTTCAACAGGGAGGAGCCCCATGATTGCGGTAAGGGTGACGCCGATAAAGCCGTCCATAATAATCCTGCATGGGCTGGAGGAGGTGGACAAGCTCGCGGTAAAAATTGCGGAAACCGAGGGGATACCGCTTTTGCAAACGAAACTTAGCATCGAGGAAATAAAGAAAAAGGCGAAGGACATCTCTTATTAGGGGAATTGCATGAACTTTCCTACAATAGCGGCAATTGTCGTGCTAGTATTGGCATTTGCCGGGACGTATGCGATGAGCATTGATTTCGCAACGGGAAAGGCAAAGGCGGATTCCGGAATCATCAACCCGCCGTATGCCTTCGTGCCAGGTGAACTCATATCCACACTCAACGCATATTTCTTCGTGTTTGTTTTTTCACTGCTTTTCTTCGGGTATTCCGCACCCATAGCAACCGGAATCGAGGGAGCCAAGTATGCATCGATGCTTTCGCATGGGGTTATTGGGATTTTTGACCTGATTTTTATCATACCCCAGTTGCTGGGCGCATATTCTGCGGTGCTGTTGGGGCAGGGGGTAGTGGATGATATTGAGGGAAAGAGCATTTTTGAGAATTGGAACAGGGCGCTAAGGTTCTTTTTGGTGGGGTTGGGGCTGATGATTTTCCTGTTTTTTGTGCGGAGCGCTCTGACCGGTTCAGTCCTCAAATGATGGAATCGATAGCCAGCAGAATTCATTGGGCTTTGCGGCATCTACCTGATTGGTTGTGTCCGGGTCTACGAACTTCACCATCAGGTGATTGCTGCCGCCGAGTCTGTTGATATATGCGCAGTAGGTTGATGGATTATTTTCGGGGCATGCTCTCGGCGTTATTCCGAATGCTTCGGTGTATTCGGCATTTTGGGGATCATTCATAATGTCGGCGCATTTAACGAATGTTTGGGAGTTGATTTGGATTTGGGTTTCCAGATTTGCGGGGGCTTGTGCTTCCTGGCAGGCCCTTTCAAGCACCCCGCCCGCACCCAGGAAAATTTGACCAAATCCTTTTTCAGCCAAATCCAAATCCGAATATGAACCGTCGTCAAAGGTGCCGTAAGTTGTGGAGAAGTGTGGGTAGGTGAGAGATTTGCAGCCGCTTGTTCCGCCAGTGCAGCTGCCTTCGATTATGCCGCGACGCGCGCCTATTTCACCTCCGACATTCAGCTTGTCATCGCGGCCGTTCGGGCCGTATGCGAGGTAATGGTTCGCCCGGAGAGCTGCATCCAAATATTTGAAAAGCGGGTAGCTTATGGGGGCATTGTAATCCAGGTCTGTAATTGCGCCGGCACGGATGCGGTTCCCTGCAGAATCCGACGCATAAACCCTTGGGAACCTCGAAAATACTAGGTCATTTTGAACGGAAACCCGCACGAAAAATTGGCCGCCATCTTCGCAGCCGGGAACGACTTGCAGGCAGTTGCCGCTTGCATCAAAACTGGAGCAGCATTGGAAGGCGCCTGTTTCGGAATAATTCTTGCAATCTATTTCCACGCCCGAAATTAGTTTTTCGCAGAGGTCGGTGCCATCGTCTATGGATAGATCATTATAGCCGATGAGGTTGAGGAAAGCCTCGGTATTGGAGGCAGTGAGGTTGACGCCTTCAAAACTCCGCTGGTCGGCGATGATTGTCGCCCACGTGGCAATGCCGAAGAGGTAATCCGCTTTTTTTGAGCAAACCACTGTCTTTACCAGGCTTGAGGCGCGGTCGCAGAGGAAGCGTTTTTCCTCGTTTTCATCAAGAATGCCGTTGCCGTCGTCATATTTCTCAATGATTTTTGCATCCACTACCGGATCGAGGCTTCTTTGCGTGCTTATTGGAGCGAAATTGAACCAGCATTGGGAGGTGAGCCCGTATTCTATGTTCCGTTGGAGGCCGATGTTGAAAACCGAACCCATATCCGTGCGGTAGATTTCAACAAGCGACACGAGCCGGTTATGGTAGGCTCCGCTCACTGTTTCCGCTACCGCGGCCGTTTCGGAGGAATTGAAATTGATTATTACGAGGATGCTGACTAGGAAAACTAACGTCCCGAGGAGTGGTGCGGCGATGAATGCTTTTGTGCGCATACGCGGATTAGGGGGAGGCAGGATAAAAGGGTTTTGAATTTTGCTGCAGCTGTGGGTTTTGCAACAAGCGTTCTTTAACCTTTTTGATCATAATCAATCCTTTCAACGCAAAGGGCGGGCCCGTAGTCGAGTGGTTAAGACGTCGCTCTTACACAGCGAAGACCCGGAGTTCGATTCTCCGCGGGCCCATAACGGGGTGTTTTGGCGGAGCAGAAACCACATAAAATGTTTCTTTTGCGGCGCCATACGCTTTTCTTTCCTAAAGAAAAGCAAGGCGAAGGTTTCCCGCAGGCCCATGGGCGATTGTTTTGGTGGTGGGGTTTGGGAATGATTTTAAACTCAGGCAGGTAAAGATGTTTGTTACGGGTGGTTTGGATGACGACGGTTGAATCGGTTCTGCTTCAGGGTTTGAGGCTGTTGCTGGCAATAGTGTTTGCAGTTGCCGCACAGTATCTTGCGATAAAAATATTCGACAGGATGACATCGAAAATTGATGAGATGGAAGAGCTGAAGAAGGGCAACGCGGCAGTCGGGGTAGTGCTTGCTTCGGTCATACTGTCCGTGGCATTGATAGTTTCCAGTGGGGTGGAAGCGGTCGTGCCAGTTGAGTTCACCATGCTCCTTGTTGATTTCTGGAGCAAGCTCCTGTGGGGCGTGCTCAGTTTGATGGTTGCGGTTGCATTCGCGGTCGTTTCCCAGTTCATCGCGTTGAGGGTGTTTGATTCCATGACTGAGGGGATTGATGAGCAGAAGGAGCTGAAGAGGGGAAACATGGCAATTGCAATACTGCTGGCTGCGGTAATATTCGCAACTGCACTCATTATCCGTGCGGGCCTGCCAAAATTCTGATTGTTTTAATTTTAAGCGCAGGCGGTCGTTGCGTTCTGAACACTCGCCTTACTGCGGGGTTTTTCTTCTTTTTCGCCGTAAGTAACAGGGTTTGAATGACGATTGTTGTGCTGGACTCGTCCAGTTTGATTTCGCTGTCCGAAAGCTGTGTTGCGTCGCTGCTCAGGCACCTCAAGGAAGGGGGGCGGGCTAGGTTTGCAGCACCAGCCGCCGTGTTTAAGGAGAGTGTTGAAAGGCCGTTGGGGATCAAGAAATATGGTTTTTCGGCGGTGAGGATCAAGAAGCTGTTTTCCGATGGAACAGTGGAGAGGATCAAGGTAAGGGATGAGAAGACTAGGGAAGTGCTCGGGGCCGCTAATAATTTGTTTTTTGTTGGGGGGAGGCCGCTTGAGTTGATACAGTTGGGTGAGGCGGAGTGTGTGGCCCTTGTTTCGGGAATGGATGAAAAAGTGATTGTGGTGGATGAAAAAACCCTGAAGTTATTGGTGGAGGATCCTGAAAAATTGAAGGATGTTTTGAAGAAGGAATATGAGGAGAAGATAGTCATCAAGGAGGAAATGCTCGGTAAATGGAGAAGTTTGACCCGGGGTATTAAAATCCTGAGGTCTGCTGAAGTAATGGCCGTGGCTGCAAAAGGGGGTTATTTTGCGGGTTTTGGGGAGGATGAAAATATTGCGTTCCACTCCGCCATTTACGCATTGAAAGGCTTTGGATGCAGCTTGACACCCCAAGAGCTGCTGGATTTTGAATCTATTTTTGTGGGCCGGTAGATCAGAGCCCCTCGTTCTGTTTGGATGGTGGGCGGTCAACAGCAGATCGCATCGTTCGCAACGATGAGGCCGCGGGTGCGATTCCCGCCCGGTCCATTTTTTATATCATGCAGCGCGAGCCTCAAAAGATTAAAAACAATGGGAGGGGGGAAAACTAACATTGGAGGGAGGGTTGTTCTTGCGCTGGCGCAACACCTGCCCCATTTTCGTAAATAAAGGTTGATTTGGTCTGGTATAAAAAATTTGAAGAAAATTTTTTTATATATAATATAAGTAATAATGCTTCACGTGTTG
>JBDRLB010000003.1:0-13834 GCA_043813365.1 Microcaldota archaeon
GCAATCGGCTCAAGGGGGACGTGCCCCCGTCGCCGATGCGGGGATGACAGAGCGGCTATGTATCCGCCTGCAGAAGCCCCTTTTTCTTTCCCGAAAGAAAAAGGCCCTTGGGTTCAAAAAGAAAGGGCATTTCATTGGAAAATCGAAAAAGGGATTTGCAGCGAGCGGAGTAGGTGAGTTCAACTCTCACTCCCCGCTTTTAATATCATTCCAGAGGTAAACTCCTTCTTTTCTTTCGAGCTATTTTATTTTGCAGCGCCACCGCTTTTCCTTGAAGAAAAAGAGAAGCAAGGCGATTATTCCTTTTCTTCTTTCTCTTCCTCCAGCTCCTCGCCGAACTCTTCCGCGAACTGCTCGGAGAGGTCCTCCAGCTTTTCCTCCATCACGGACAGCCGGCGGTCGAGCTCGTTGTTCTTCTCAATCAGCTGGTTCATCTTCCTTACGAGTTCGGATTCGTCCTCCGGCAGCAGGGGGATTCCGGCGTTTTTGGGCTTTTTGGGCATGAATATCACCAATACAGAAAAGGTTAAAACGGAAGGGAATTTAATAGGATGTGGATCAGATGGGAATAACTTACAGGATTGGTAGGAACGCATTCAACTGGTTTTATTCGAACATCATAACAGCTTATACGAAACCGGTTAGTGCGGCTGTTGCACTGCTATGGGCTTATTTCGCAGCGAGCCAAATTAACGGCGAGCAGACATGGAATTTATTCTACGCCTATGCTGCAGGGCAGATATTGTATTTCGTCTATTTTGGGTACCTAAGAATCAGGTATGGCAAAGGCGGATTTTTCGAAATTTTTGAACGGAATCAGAAGGAAAGATGGGGAATTTTATCGACAATAATAAGTTATCCAAGGGCTCTGGTTTTCATTTTAACGTGGATATTTATGCCCCTGGGGCTCGTCATCTTTACATTGCTTAATGCGTTTTTCATCATAGGATCGGTTGTCGGGGTAATCCTTCCCAATTACGAGGGAGCTTTACTGACGCTTTGCATCTTCCTGCTGCTGTTTGCTTGGGCGATTGTAAGCTGGTTTGAACACAGGAAGCGTAAGGAAGCGCTGGTTTCGGAAAAAGTGAAGAAAGTAGGCTGGATCGGCAAATTCCAGCATAGATTCGGGGAACTGCTCACTGATGAAGAAAAGAAAAAATTAGAGGAATGAGAGAATTACTTGAAGACCTCTTCCACTTTCTTCACAACAATCCCTTTCTCCGAAATCTCAAGCGGGTGGATTTCGAGCGAATGCTTCGTGCCGCGCATCTTCCGGATGTAGAGGGTGCGGGTCGCGCCGGTCCCGACCCCGAGGAAATTGAGGATGATTACCCCATCTGCTACGTATTCCTCGACTTCGTATTTTGAGAATTGCATCGCTGCACCGGAGCCAAGCGACTGCTCGGGGATTTCTGAAGTGATTATTGTTGTTAGCCCTGAACGCGCAACGATGTACGCAAGCTTCAGCACGGCCCTCCGGATCTGGGATTCGGTATCCAATTGCGAGGCCATTGCAGGAACCGAATCGATCACTAGCCTTTTGGCCCCGATGTTCCTTGCAACCCCGAGAATGTCAACGAGCAATTTGTCCACATCAAGCTGTCCGGGAAGGATCGCATGCTCCTCCTCCGAAGGGACGCCTGCCCTTGCGGAAGTGGCATCCACGATCGCAAGAAGGTCATTGTCCTCGAGCTCCTTGAGGTTCCACTTGAAATTCAGCATATCCTGCCTGATTTTTTCCGGCATTTCATCGAAAGTGACGAATACGCCGGGCTCTTCGGCCTCCAGAATCCCGCGGTAAACGAATTGCATTGAGAAAATCGATTTCCCGGTCCCGCATGCGCCTGAAACGAGAATGGCCCTTTTCTTCGGGAAGCCTCCCCCCAAAAGTTCGTCAAGTCCGTAAATCCCTGAAGTGGTCCGGTCCATAGCAAATCACGGAGCGATTACAGAAAAGTTGTTTAAATACCTATTGTTTGCGGAGGAATATTTGGCCGATTGCATCAATGCAATGTGATATTCGGATGATCCGGTTATTTTCGATAGCCCCTAATCTGCTCCTTCTCGCTTTCCTTCGTGATGCGCCTTCCGGCAAGGTTGTTCACAGTGCGCTCTGCAAATCCTTCCGCGCGCACGAGGTCGTTCTCCTTCAATTCGCCCTTTCCGAGCAAGGTAAGCAGCCCCTGGCGCTTCAGGCTGATCGTGCTGAAAACAGCTGCGGACTTGCGCTTCAGTTTTTCCTCTATTTTGGCGAGGTATTTGCGGTTTATGAAATAGGAGCAGAACAATGCGACCCTTTTCCCCTGGAAATCGTTGTGCTCAATGAAATCCAGCAGTTTGGCGCTTTCGGAAAGGTTGTGGATCTCGAATCCGATAAATATCAGGTCGTATGCGGAGAGGTCGTGCTTGGCAGAATGGGCTGAGCGTGGAAGGAAGCCGAAATAATCGTAAATTTGGAACGAATCCTTCAGGTCAATGACATCGGGAAGCACGCCGGCAGCCTTGCATCCCACTACAATATGAAAGGCAAGTTTTTCAGCAGTGCCGGATTTGGAAGCATAAGCAACTAATATACGCATGCAAGCCTTAAATCGGCAATCTTAATAAAGATTGGAGAATTTGAGTAGCTGTAGTATGGAAAAGGGGAAGATGGGGTTATTGCTGAACCTTGCCAAAATGGGGGCGCTGCAGAACAAGGTAAGGGTTAGCGCTGCTGGGCTTGCAATCGGGTTGGGGGTATCGCAGCAAACCGCTAACCGGTGGCTGCTGGAGATGCAGGCGGAAGGGCTGCTCATCAGGAGCTTTGCGGAAATCGTGCTCACGCAGAAAGCTGCAGGGGAACTCGAGGGATTGCAGAAGGAACTCGAGGAAATTTTCAGGAGCAGGGGTAAGAAAATCAAAATTTATGGAAGGGTAGTGGGCGGGATGCACGAGGGCAGGTATTACCTCTCAATTCCGGAGTACAAGCGGCAGCTTCAGAAGGCGCTCAAATTCGAAATTTATCCCGGAACGCTGAACATCAAGCTGGAGGGGGAGGGAAGCGTCGAGGGCAAGCAGAAGTTAATGGCAAATTCCGGCATAGGCATTTCGGGTTTCAGGAAGAACGGCAGGGTGCTGGGAGGCGCAAAAGTGTTCCCGGCGAAAATCTTTTCAAAAAAAATGCAGCGGGCGGCAGCGGCAATAATCCCTTTCAAATCGCATTACGGTTCGGAGGTGCTGGAACTGATTTCAAGCGAATTTTTGAGGAAAAGCATGCACCTGAAAAACGGGCAGGAGTTGGAAGTGATTGTCGATTTGTAAGCATCGAATGGGATTGTAGAAATGCATCCGCAAATGATCCATTTGTTCCTAGCCAAAGTAATTCGGGTATTGCGAAATCCTGTACGCATTGAGCTGCGTCTCGGTGCCTCCAGATGGGCGGTATTTCAGGGTGCTAGTTTCCAGCGAGCTGTTTTGCGGTGCCGAGAGGCAGTAACTTCCCTCGGCTAAAGCCGCAACCGAGCAAATGCCCGAGTAGGTATAACTCCTCAGATCCGGCGAGGAGTCGGGCACTGTCGGCCATTCGAACTGGAAGCAGTTTGCAAAACCGGAAAGGTCGGGGTAGGCCGAAGGGGCGGAATGGTATGCATCAAAGAGGTTGCACGCATAAGGTTTGGGGCATTCCGGCGGGACGGATTGCGCCGCACCGCTGAACATTTGCATTGCGTCAACCCTCATGGGCTTGAGCTCGAAACTCCAGCTTGCGCCGTAGTTCACGGATTTTGCGGTCAGAGTATAAAGACCGAACCTCGCCTTGCATTGCGGCGGTATGGTCTGGGAGAAATTGACGGCGTAATTGCCTGTGAAGGTGTGCATAACATTGTTGATCACGTTCGCATTCTCCAGATAAACGATAGAGAAGGCGAATCCTACTGCCGGTGAGATGAAATATTTCATCGGGCTCCCGGTTTCTGTTTGCGAGCGCCGGAATGCGGAGGCGCTGGCGGAATCGGATGCCAATTTCCTTAGGGAATCGAGGCGCTGCTTGACGAACTGGTTGTTTGCGCACGCGGATGTCATGGGATTGCATGCTGCAAGCTCGGAAGAGACGGAATCAATAAGGGAGGAAAAACTGCCTGCATCATAATCGCCGGTTAGCTGCCTGAAATTCTGCACGCCGGCAGGGCCGTTGAAATAGATCACCTGCCCGGAGCCGGAAGCGGGCGGGGTGCCGTCAATTGTGAAGGAGATGGGGAAGTCGGCGGTGTTGAAATTGCCGGCAGTGTCATTGCACCTGATGTAATAGTTGTAAGCAGCGCCGTTTTCGAGGCTGCCCATCAGCCTCGAATGGGTAGTGCCTTCTGTTGTTGAGAAGGTGCCGGCCATTGAGCCATATGCGGTATTCGGAGTAGTTGCATACCTGCAGGTTGCAGCCTCATTGGTATTGAGGCTCATGGTAACGGATGTTGAGCCGTATGGAAGCATCGCATTCGGAAGCGCATTTGAATGCACCGGTGGCGTCATGTCCGAGGTTGTTGTGAAGGAATACTCCACGGTGGGTGCGCAGCCTGCGGAATTGCATGCAACAGGCTTGAAATAATAAGTCGTGGAGCGTTGCAGATTTACAAGGTCGAAAATCTGGCGGGATGCGGCCGAATTGTTCATGTAATATGGGTAATTGCCCATGCCGCCATACTGTACTGAGCTTGCAGATGCGGGAGAAACATCGAATGTGATGCGGGCGGATGACTCGAGCACATTGGTGACGTTCACGTTGGTGACTGCTGGTCGGAAAACCGTCGTTATGGTTGTGCAGTTTGAGGGGCTGCTTTCAGTGCATTGGAGGTTGCTGCAGGAAATCGCCTTGAAGAAGTAATTGGAGCCCCTGCTTAAGCCGGTCAGGAGGACGGAATGCGTTATGCCGCTTCCTGTTACAGATTGGGTAAGGCTGAAATTGCCTGCTCCGATGCCATAAACAACAGTTGAGTTGCTATCAATGTGGGTCGTCCATGTGACCGTAAAGGAATTCTGGCCGACGTTGGAGCATGCCAGTTGGGAAATATCCGGAGCAGGATCGGAGTAAGTCCTGAAAGAGAACCCGTCCTTTGAATCGCATCCAACAGCATTGCAGCTTATGACTTTGTAATAATAAGTGGTTCCGGCAACTAATCCGCTCAATGTGCGGGTGTGAATCGCAGTATAGCTATAATATCCGACCGTGAAGGGATAATTGCCTGGGCTGATGCCGTATTCAATGGTGGTATTGCCGGTGCTGCTGGTATTCCACGTAATGGCTGCGGAATTTTCAGTAATGGAATAGTTTACGGGACCAGCGGTGATTATCGGTACGCTCAGGGTCTTGAAAGACCTTATTGCAGACTCAATGGAAGGCGATCCGGAACTTCCGGAACTGATCGCCTTATAATAATAAACGGTCCCTTCCTGCAGATTTAAGAGATTTGCTGAATGATCGAAGGAGGGAGGGCCGCTTGCCGCAATGGTTTGATCCAAAGTAGTATCAGTTAAACCGTAATTCACCTTGGAGTCGCCCTCGAAGTTGGTTTCCCATGCGATGGTTGCCGAATTCCGGAGCACTGAAACAAGGTCGGGGCCGTCGGTGATCATTGGAGAGCCTGCAACTAAATTAAAACGCGCATCGACATGGCCGCCTTGTGTTACGGTAATTGGCCTCGTTTCCGTTATCCATCCGGTTTTGCTTACACCAACCGTATATGTGCCAACTGCAAGCTTGTGGATAACAACAGGCGCATATCCTTTGAATACGCCGTTTAGGCGCACAATTGCGCCGGATGGGAAGCTGATAACCGTGATGTTCGCTTCAGGAACGAGATTTGCATTCACTGTGGTTGTTTGGCCGCTGATGAGGTTGACGGTTTTGGTATAATCAACATACCCGTTCATGGAGACCTTGACAATCCTTGTTGATGGGTCGATCTCGATATGGTACGGGGTATTGCCATCACATGCGCCCCCGCATTCAACATCGGCACCTATCGGATTGCTATAAACATTCAAAAAGGCAGATTCCTCAAAGGAGATGCTCTTTGAATTTTCAAACCTGCCGCGGGGGTTTGTTAACAGAGTATAGCCGAAAACCGATGCCGCACCCGCGTAGCGCGCATTGTCCAATAAAGTGATTTCACCGTAGGCGCCACTGTACATAAGGACATCATTTTGCGCCTGGAGCTGCCGGTTGTTGAGCACGTACCCAGTCCTCAGATTCGCTGTTGAATAGCTTTCAGTGTCGAACCCGTAATAAGAAGCAGGAGTGAACTGGTAGAGGTTATTGTAGGGGTTTTTGTAAGGGATGTAGGATGCATCTATTGCGCGTAGGCCAACGTTCCTAAGAAGGCCAAGCGGGGTTCCATCGGATGCAGCTGGAACAGCAGGCAAATCAGTTTCGTTCCATACGTAAAGCATGAGTTCCTTCTTTATGTCGCCGGAAAGGGTTTGGAGAGTGAGCCGGAAAACAGCCGAGCGGATTTCATTCCCATGCGGCTGGTAGTAATCGTGGCAATTGTTGCGGTAAGGCACGTAGCGCAGAGCCAAGCCTCCTGGAGAGGAGGAATAATCGAAGCAGCCGGTTATTTCGGCGGGAGAGCGCGTCCCGCTCGGGTCATTGGCAACAAAGGCGAATGCTCCTGCAGGCGTCATGCTGATATTCAAAGGAATCGCATCAGCCGGGAAGATGGGGTCTACTTTCATCACCAAAGTGTCGCAGCTTGTTTGCACTGTAGCTATCCCGAAAGTTGCGGACAGTTTGGGGCATAATGAAATATTCTTTATTTCGGTTTGGGGAGGAGCTGTGATGGGGTTGAGCCTCACGGTTTTTTCAGTGACATTTCCGGGAAGGATTTCATCGCTTCCCAAAACCAGTGTTCCTGCCTGGTAACCGCTCGCATTTATTATTAAGGAATAGTTCACGCGGGGAAGCAGGTTGATGTCGCAGATGCTTGTTGTGCAGCTTTTCAGCAAAGTAGTGGTGGTGGAACTCCGGAGAACATCGTATGAGTTAATGCCATCCCCCGTGGCATTGTTAAGGACGGTTAGCCGGAGAGTGCCGTTTGGGAGCTGAAGTATTATGGTGAAAGTGGTTGCATTCGTTGTGAGATCCAGTTCCCGTTCCCCGGACAAGCCGCTGTCTGATTCAGCGACCGCATAATATTTCATCATTGCCATTCCAGGGATGGAAACGGAGCCGTTGTTGTCCGTTTCGATGTCAAATGGGGGTATGCGATAGCTCTGGGAATCAAAGAAGGAAATGGATGTTTTGATCGGGGACAGATTGTAGTCGATTGTCAGGATGCGGATTGTCTTCGAATTCTGGGCAGTTGCCCTCGCCAGGTAAATCGATTGGTTCTCGCCCGCTTTGAAAGGCCCTACGCCGTTGGGAATGAATGCTTGCGCTTCCGCAAATGCTAGGTATGAGCCGTTGACGAGGTAGAAATCATATGAGCTCGTTTGCGAGGGCGTTGCATTGATTATTTGCCTGTCGCTATCTAGTATGTAAATGAGTGAGGAGAGGGGCAGCCTTGATTCGTTGTTGAAAACTGAAATTGTAGTCTTGTGTTTTGTCTGATTTTGGTTGGCAGCCCCAACTGGATCAAGGTCGAATCTCACGGAAGATTCGCCTGCAAGAGTGGTTGTTTTGGAGGCGGTTTCGTAGCCGCTTGCGCTCGCGATGATTTTCAATTGCACATTCACGCCGTAATCCAGGATTTGGACGAAACCACCGGGCGCGGTGTAGCTTCTGGGGTTGTTGCAGCTTGTGCTCGAAAGGCAGGTTTTGACAATTGCAGTAAGGGGAGTGCCATCCTCGTCATAAACGTAAACTTTCAGCCTTGCCTTGTCAGGCGCCATGGTGGGCGAGGGGGATGCACCGCCGTAGAATGCCTTCCGGAGCATTATTGTATCGGAGAGGTCCGAAGGGTCAAAGGAACCGATGTATTGGTCATAGCCCGATTTTGTCACTAAAATATCCAGCCTGCTGCCCTCCCAGTCGATTTCGGCAATGCCGCTGTCATCAGAGTAGGTTTCGCCGGAATCAGATTCGGAGGAGTACTCTATTCTAGCTCCCGAAAGAGGCGCGCCGCTTTCCTCAATCACCGTAAGTTCGAGGAAGTTGCCCGAACGGCTTTTCAAGGTAATTTTGATTATTTTCCCCTTCTGTATTTTGCCGGAAACCGAACCCTCGCCATATTTATCCGAAGATGCTGTGGCGGTCACATCCTCTCCGGGCTTCAATCCGTTGAAATCTGCAAATCCCTCCTCATTGGTAACTCCGGTGAGCTTCTTCCCCTGATAATCAAGCGAAACAGATGAGCCTGAAATTCCCTTTCCATCAACCAGCACCTGTACCCGCAGGGTGGTGGAGGCGTTTGCAAATAGGAGCATATAGATGCTCCCTCCCAGCAGTATCAGGATGATGAAAATAACCCCTAAAACTATGGGGAAGGAAGGACGGCCCTGTTCCTCTATGGGAGTGATGAAATTCTCATAAACCGGAATGTGGTAATCGTTCTCGAGCCTGTCCATGAGGGAGTAATAGCCTTCCTCGAGTGATGCATAGAAGTCGTCCAACACCATATTCCTCCCAATAAGTATATTTTGAACATATTTAAAAGTTGGTAAAGGGAAGGCGTTTGGGAACAACCATTCAGACGGCAACAATATGTTTAAATGGGGGTCTAGGTTAACCCTTTTCATGCGCAACTATTTGTGGGGATTGCTGTTTTGTTGCTTAGTCATCTCCCCGCTTGTCTCAGCGAATGTGGTCATAAGGCTCTTCAATTATACGGTTTTTGATGAGAACGGCATTGCAGTGCAGAATGGGTACAGTTTGCCCTGCTGGAGCACCCCAACTCCTTCAGAGATGCCCATTGTTTTAAACAATATTTCCGGAGGCCATCAATTCACTCTTAATATTAATTTAGGCAATATCGGCAGTGATCCGGAAGATGGGATGAGGCTCTCATGGGGGAACCAAGATGATGAATATGGACTATCGCGCTGCAGCAGCTATGATCCAACGAGGTGCCCGATCCGGAATTTTTCAAATTATAATTTATCAAACGGCAATCTGATAAATATTTCCAGCGGAACGAATATCACACTCACCCAGCACCTGATTGCAAAACCAAACGAGGAAGGATTTTTCTACGTCACCCCCAATATTCTAACCGCAGGAAGCGGCGGGTCAGATTGCAGGGGAAGGGTCGGGATCAGGCTGACAGATCCCAATGGATACTACAAAATGGGCTTCAGGACGTGGAATCCAAATCCCTGGACGGTATTATTAATCAATATCACAAACTTCAATGATCCGAATTTTTACCACCCAAGCAACGCATATGCCCCTCCTTTCGTTCCACCAGGCAGCCAGGGGGACGGATTGCAAAATGTTTGGGACATATATTTCAATACAACAATAATCAATTTGGGCACTATCCAGGCTCCGGTTGATTATAGTTTCCTATGTGAAGAGATGGATGCGAATTTAGGCATAGGGGATTCAGGTATCAAACGGTTAAGATGTGCCGGCAATGCTTCTGCATGGAATCAAGGTACCACCGGCCCAATCGCACCCGGCGGGGAGTTGGAATTTTCCTGCCCGCTTTACAATGCAACTAACACGTCATGGGATATTGGTCGGGGTTGCGGTTCGGGAGTACATTGCATGGTCGGGCTAGTAAATAACGCTTATAATTATGGCGCGTATGACGATTGGGGGTACATCGGGCAATTGGGCCGTGTGCCTTGCCCACCGCCAGTTGTTACTTGGCATCCTTCAATGTATAGGCCATGGCTTTCGTCGCTATTTGCGGTGCCAGGGCTTGATTTCAATATTACTACCCAAATAATATCAATAGGGGCGCTGGGCAATTATACAGTCAACGACAATATCAATCTGACAACAAACGTCGTGGATGCCGCATTTGCATCGCTTTACACCTATTCGAAATTCCTCCTTCCCCAGGGCGGAAAAACGATGCTGAATGTCACCAGCTCGAGCGGGGATGCCTATTTTCAAATATTCCCAAACATGACAATGAAGGTCCCACATGATTCCGAACCAAAGTATTATTGGTCGCTGCTGAACCCCACCCAATACCTTGAAAGCACCGCGGCCAGTAGGAATCAGTTCACTGTCACACGCAGCTGTGATTTCAGCAGATCGCCACCAAATACGGATTTGACCCCGTGGAACTGGTATTCCCTTCCTTTCTTTGCGAATGTCAGCATTTGCGGTTGGAATTCCTATATTACGTTGACGCGGCTGATACTGATCAACAATTTCAATAATATCACCGTGTTCGTATTCCCGGGCCAGACGTTCGACATAAATTATACAGTGAGGAATCCGATGGAATATCCCCTCGATTTCGTACTTAATGCCTCGCCTTATGGGCCGACCCCAATTACGTTGGTTTTCATGCCGGACCGCTCAACAGTAGGCCGTGCGACATTGATACCCGGCAACAACTCAGGTATCCTGCGCGCAACAATTCCGCTTGGGACGCCCCTGACTACATATACATTCAAGGTGCTCGCCAATTCATCCAATCCGCAGATCTGGGATACGGGCATCATCAACTTTGTTGTAGTTGCGCATGATACGGAAATAATTTCCATTAACAAGAAGCCGGACGCGTTCATTTACAACCCATCAGAAGTAGAGAGGATCGGCCTTACTGTGACAATAAGGAACAACCTTCCTCTGCCGGAGAATGCAACGCTCAATCTCACAATAAGGAGCTCCCTTCAGGATACATTCATAATCAACTGCAAAAACGACCCTTCGGCGAATGAGATCGGGATGGGGCCGATGGAAACAATGGAAATAGATTGCGGGGCGCATGTTAATCTGTCAGATTACTTCAATGAGAACATCGTAGTGATTGCAGATTTGGGGATAGTTGACGGCATCGACAGTTTCCCGCAGAACAACCACAGGATGGAGATAATCACGGTTGTCAGCGACGAGCAGCCTCCAATTGCGGTGCCAGAGTTGGAAACGGTTGCACTGCTATTGACGGCACTATCAGCATTATGGATAATGAGGGTGAAAAGGAAATGAGGGCGGGCTTCATGGCATTGCTGCTGATTTCAGGCTTAGTGGTAGCCATGACGCCGGATGATTTCAATTCGAGGATGGGCAACTATGAGCTTCTCAACATGAACGCGGTTGTGGGGACTGTTACGCCACCGCCGGGCGTAACTCTTTATCCGGGCTATACCGGCCTCGCCCCCACTCCGAATGCGAGGTACCTTCAATGGAATTCCTTGATTGAAAAGACCAAATCGGATTATTTGGAGGCATACAATGCAAAGGAAGCCGGGGATATGCAAAGGGCGGAAACATATTACCAATTGGTAATGCAGGATTTTGAAAAGCTCAAGGAGTATACTGAAGCGCGAATTGACCTAGTGCCTCTAGTAAATGTAATAAAGGTGGAATTCGGAAAGCCCACGCCAACCATCGGGAATATCATTACCGCGCCGAATACCATAAAGAATCCTGCGCCATCGGCGACAACCATCGTACACATCAAGGCGGCCGTTCCAAGTAAAAAAATCATTCCAACAGTATCACCGGACCAGATGCGGGGGAAGAAGACCATATGGGGGGCACTGTGGGATGTGCTATATGACAACGGACTCATCATCGGCGTTTTCCTTGTAGGGATACTTGTTATTTACGGATTATACCATAAGGATGAGGAGGAATCCAGTTTCGGCTAGCGTCTTGGGGGAAGGAAAATTCAGGCGGCTTTTTTTCTTGAAATAATAGATCCCTCCCGCGATTGCCGGAATCCAAATAATCATTCCAACCATCCAATCGGAACCGGCGGTTTTTTGCTTCATATATAAAGCCTCACGGCATGCCGTATACCTTTATAAAGGAGTAAAACCACGAATTTGGCATGGATGAGCAGATCTGGAAGATAATCGAAGCGGATAATTATTGGGCGGGGGCGCCGGCTGCAGGATTAAGGAGGGACATAACGGAAGGGATATTGGAGTACATGGGCCGGCCGGAGGCGATTTACCTCTATGGCCCAAGGCGCGCGGGCAAAACAACAGTATGCCTGCAATTGATAGAAAAACTTTCGAAAAAGCACGGCAAAGCAGCCTGCATTTATGTGAATTTTGAGGAGCCGGCCTATTCCAGGATGCTGAACACGGAATTCCTTTCCTGGATCATTGAAAAGCATTCCTCCGTCTGCAAGGGTAAATTGAGGTTCGTTTTCTTTGATGAGATCCAAAACGTGGATGGATGGGAAAAATTCGTCAGGATGGCGGTAGACCGGAAGGATTTGAAAATAATCCTGACTGGCTCTTCAGCAAAGCTTTTGAGTTCCGAGTTTGCTTCCTCCCTTGGAGGCAGGGGCCTCGGGTTCAGGGTGCTGCCTTTTTCATTCAGGGAATTCTTGCGTGCCAGGAAAAGGGGCGGCTTGAAGGATTTTTTGGAAATCGGGGGCTATCCGGAGGTTGTACTTGAAAAAAGCGCGGAAAAACGCCGGAAGCTGCTTTTAGAATATTTTGAAACCGCGATAATAAGGGACATTGCAAGCAGGTACCAGGTAAGGGATGTGCCTACTTTGCGGAACCTTGCGATTTACGTCATAACCAATTCGGGTAAAAATTTCAGTTACAATAAAATAAGAGCCATGACGGGGCTCTCGTTTGATACGATTAAACTATACCTATCGTACATTGAGGAAGCGCTCCTTGCATTCCAGGTGCCGTTCTTTTCGTATTCCCTGAAAAAAGCGCTGGAAAAGCCCCGCAAGTATTATGCGTATGATACAGGCTTGCAGGCGGCAATATCGAAGTCATTCAGCCCCGATTACGGGAGGAGGGCTGAAAATGCGGTTGCAATCGAACTAATCAGGAGGAATAAGGAGGTCCAATATTATTCTGAAAAAACGGAGGTGGACTTTGTTATCAAGGAGGGGATGGATGTAAGCGCAATGAATGTGACTTTTTCGGGGGATGCGGCCGGCAGGGAGGAAAAAGGCCTCGGGGAGTTCTCAAGGGATTTCAAGATTAAAAAAAGCGTTTTGCTGATGGGGGAGGAACAAATTGCGAGATGGCTGCTTGACAACTTGGAATGAAACGGCTAAATCAGTTTCTGATTCCTCTTGAAATAATATATCCCGATTGCCAGAATGATTATTGCCGCCAGCGTTCCGAGCATCCAGTCAGAGCCGGCTTTCTTGGTTTTTGAATCCGCAATGGTTTGGTTGAGCTTTGTTTTTGCCTTGGTTAGGAGAACCAAAGCTTGTTCCGTCCTTCCCTGCTTTTGCAGTGTTTCCGCCTGCTGTACCAAATCCTGGATGTCCAGACGGTCCTGTTCGGGGATCAGGTTGATGTTGTCCTCGATTTCTTGCTTGATTTGAACAACCTGAATTGAAACGGGAAGGGGAGAGGGGGAGGGCTTGATTGAAGCGGAAGGGGAGGGAGCAGCTGTAAGGGTTGTTGGTGGGGAAGGGGGGTAATAGGGGCTGCCGCCGGAAGGGGGGTTGTAAACGGTGCAGCCTTGAGTTAGGGAAGGCATTGAGGCAGTTGTTCCGCAGCTGTTTGCGTCGGTGCATAAGCGGCTTTGCGAATTTGCTGAACAAGCGTTCCAGCCTGTGCAGCTCCAGATTTCAATGCAGGGAATTGGGGAAGCGGAAGCGTTGGGGGAAGTGGAAGCGGATGGGGAAGCGGAAGCGTTGGGGTTAACTGAGGGAGAAACGGAAGCGTTAATTGAGGGGGATGGGGAAGGCATTGTGCAGTTTTGTAATTCAGCTGGCTTGGAAGTAGTTGTTCCGCAGCTGTTTAAATCAAG
>JBDRLB010000004.1:0-34489 GCA_043813365.1 Microcaldota archaeon
CATCGAGCTTGCTACGGAGGAGCTGCCTTCCGAGGACGGCCGGATGAGCAAAGTTAGCAGCATGGACATTACGCTTGGGAAGCAGTAGTTTCGATTGCTCGGATGGTTTATTTACAGGCGTAGCCTTTAGGATTCCGGCCAAGGGGTTGTAAAGCGGCATTTTAACAAGGATTTGGGAGGAGAACTCCCAAATTGAGGCTAAAGCCGAGTTCCGGCGGTTGCCTCCGGTTTATTTCATTAGGGAGTTATAGAGCTCGATGTATTGTTTAATGATTGTGGCCGAATTGAACTGCCTTACTGTATGCATTGCCCGTTCTGCCATCATCTTTCTCTTTGAAAAATTGGATTTAAGCTCATTAATTTTCTGTATCATTTCACCAAGATCTTTCACAATATATCCATTCTTACCATTTTCAATTATTTCAGGGGCTACCCCAAAATTGAAAACTACCGGAACCAAGCCTTGCGACATTGCTTCAATAAGGCTTAAGCAGAATCCCTCGTATCCCGAAGTGTTTACATACAAATCGCCATAATGTTTTTTTAATATGGGGGGTATGCTGCGCTTCTCTACGCTAAGAAACGCCGTTGTATTTAAAATTTGACTGAAAATTTTTTCGTATTGTTTGGTGTTGTGGCACATCCCGATAATTACTTTTTTTAAGGAAGGATAATTTTTCAGAATGAATATAAGTTGGGGTACTCCCTTTAATTTGGCGGTGAAAGGGTCATTTCCCAACCTGCCCAAATAAACCAAGTTGGCCTCTTTTTTGACCTTTTTCACAATCTTTGAATCAAACCAGTAATCTTCGATAGCGTTATGAATTAAAAAAAGCTTATTCTTGGGGACTTTGTTTTTTATTAATTCGATTCTTACTTTTTCTGATGCGGCGATTACGGCATCGCTTCTCTTTGCGACGTAGATTTCTATTTTGGATATGTCCTTTAACGGCTTGAGGGAATCGTTAAGTGTCGGGATTGCGCCATTCTCATACAGATTTCTTAAAATAGACCCGAGTTCCCTGTTTTCTTGCTCCAGGCTATTCAAGGAAGGGACAGATTTCAAAAATCCCCATGTTGTGGAACCAAAGTGCGAAATAACGGGAATTCCGTTGCCAATAAAGGCCAGTGGGGTATACGTCGTTCCCTGAATAAGGGAATATTTGCTGCTGTCTTCATGTTTTTTAATTAGGGAATAAAATAAAAGGATATTCGCTATTCCTGACAGGTCCCTCGATAACAAATCAATACTTTCATTGGGGTATATCCGGTCTACAACGTAACCTTGTTGCTTAAGTTTTTCAATTATTGTTTCGGAAATATAATGCGCACCGGTCTTGAACTTCTTTTCAGTATGTATGAATAGTATTTTTTTCTTCATGATGACTTCATTTAAACGTATTTAGGTTAATCGCCTGAGATTAAATGTTTGGGAGTTCCTTCTTAATAATACGTGGGGGCTCGCATATCGTGTTTGAAAACAATATCGAGCTTCCGTTCTCGGCCAAGGCGTTACATTTTCTCCGGAATCCCCATTCCTAGTAGGTTGAGGCCGTTGGTGAGCGCAATCAGGGTTGCTTCCGTGATGAGCAGGCGCTCGTTCCGAATTTTGGTATCTTCTGCCCTCAGAACGGGCGAGGAATCATAGAATGCGGAGAATTGCAGCGCTAATTTGAAGAGATGATCGCAGAGGATGTAGGGCGCCAGGTTGTTCGCGGAATGCTCCAGCACTTCCGGGAACTGGGAAATCAGGGAGATGAGTTTGCGCTCGTCGGAATTGAAAATGTAGGCGGGGGATTTGGATCCGGCGTTTAATGCTGTTTCGGATGCTTCATTTCCGGCATCTTCCTTCGCTTTTTTCATTATGTTTTTTGCGCGGACGCAGGTGTATTGCAAATAAGCTGCAGTGTTGCCGTCGAACTTCACCGCCTCGCGGAGGGAAAATTTTATGTCTTTTTCTGAGGAGATGCGCAGGACGGAGTATTTCAATGCGGCTATGCCGACGATTTCCGCGATTTCGGCGGCGTCCTTTTCCGAATACTGCTGCCGCAATTTCACTTCCTCCAAAGCGAGGGAGATCGCGTCCTTGATGACATCCTCAAGAAGGAGAACGCGGCCTTCGCGGGTAGAGAGTTTGCCTTCCTCAAGCGAAATAAGGCCGAAACCGATGTGGTGGAGGTTGGATGCATAAGGTTTGCCCAGCGCTTTCAGGATGGCGAACACCTGCTGGAAATGCAGGTTCTGCTCGGAAGCGGTGACGTAAATCCGCCGGTCAAATTTGTACTTCCGGAAATCGCGGTCTGCAAGGCCCAGGTCGCGCGTGCTGTAGAGGGTTGTGCCGTTCGAGCGGATGATTATCAGGTTGGGGAGGCTGAATTTTTCCAATGATGCAACTGTTTCGCCGTTCTTGTCCATGAACGCGATGCCCTTCTCAAGCGCCTCGTTCGCAATTTTCCGTCCATCCTCAACGTAATCGGAATCATACACTTCCTCGTCAAAATCCACTCCGAGAAGTGAGTAATTTTTATGGAAGGGCGAGGTTGACAATTTACGTACCTTCGAGAGCTGCTTCAGGGTCGCATGGTCGCCGAGTTCCATCAGGCTGACGAGCTCCTGTGCCTTCGCATCCAACTCCGGCTTCGTTTCCATCTCCTTGTGGATTCTCACATACAATTCCAGCAGGTCTTTTTCGGTTTCAATTTTTTCCTTCCCGAACAATTGCAACGAGAGCAGCAATTTTGCGGTCTGCTTGCCAGCTTCGCATAAATAGTTTGAGCGGACTACTTTGTAGCCGTTGCTTTCCAAAATGTTCGCAACCGTATCGCCGAGAATGGTTGAGCGGATGTGGCCGATATGCATGGGCTTCCCTATGTTGGGCGAGGAGTATTCAACAACCACCTTTTTTCCCTTGCCGGTGGTCCCGGAGCCGAATTTTCCCTTTTTGGAAAGCGGCTCCTTCAGGGAGGAATGCAAGAACTTTTCGGAGAAGGAGAAATTCAGAAATCCGTTGATGGAGCTTGCGGTTGAAAAATTTGGCATCTTGCGGGAATTTATTTCAGCGGCCAGTTTGTCGGCGATTTCAACGGGGCTTTTTTTTGCGATTGATGCGAGCCTGAATGAGATCGGCGAGGAGAGGTCGCCGTGGGAGGGATCCCTGGGCAATACGATTTCGATGTCGGCTGGAGGGAATGCTGATGGGAAAAGCTTCGTGATCGCCTCCGATACAAGTTCCCTTGCTTCTTCCTTTGCGTTCTGGAGCATGCATTTCATGGCCATAAAAATAAGCACCGGAGGTTAATAAAAACGACTAGATCAGTGGACGAAAAATGCGAGCGCAACTGCCGCAACAATAAGTTCCATCAGCAGGAGCCTGTTGACGACCTGCTGCTCGGTGAAGCTGCCCATGCGCATCACTATATGCGTGAGCGAATCCGTCCTTTTTGGCGGGACGAGCTTCCCGTTCTTCAGGGAGCCGAAATTCTGGCCACTGAAGCGGCCTCTAGCCTTGAGGATGAACTCGGCAAAGTAGGGGAGGAAGAGCACTAGGCCGAAGAATTCGAGGTTGCCGATTATTGCTGCGGAGGCAATGGTGGCCCCGATGGAATAAGTGCCAACATCGCCCGGGAAAATTTTGGCGGGAAAGCGGTTGAAATAATAGAACGCGAGGCACGCGCCCAGGAGGGAAATCGATATTATCATCGCATCGTAGGAGCCCTTCATGTATGCTGCGGCGAAAACAGCTCCGGAAATTATTATGCCCATCCCCGCCTCGAGCCCGTTTAGGCCTGCAAGCATGTTGAACGCATTGGATGCGCCGCCTATCCCTATCGGGACTATTGCAAGCGGGTAAAATGCGCCGAAATTAATCGGGTTTAGGAATGGAAAATCTATTGTGCGGGTACCTGCACGCACTGCAGAGAGGGGTATTGCGGCAATGAACGGGATTGGCGCCTTGATCTTCCTCTTCAGGTTGAAGAGGTCGTCGAGTATCCCGAGGATGCCCATGAGCAGGACGGATGAGAGCGCAGCAAGGAGGTATTTTATTTCCGGCCGGGTGTTCAGGCCGAGCGCGATAGCGATCAGTATCCCGAATGTGATGCCCGCAACAATGGCAACTCCGCCCATTTCCGGGACCGGCTCGCCCTTCTTGTTCCGGTCACGGCCGACTATGCCTGCCTTGAGGGAGTTGGAGATGATGAACGGCACCGTGGTGAAGGTGGCCGCAAACGCGAATATGAATGCGGCAGCGACGAATTCTAACGTATACGGGTCCATTTATTCTGCTATCACGCAACGAGTTTGAATATTTTCACCTGCCCATTGGGGGATTTGTAAGCGGGCTCGAAACCGTCGAGCTTCTCAAGGAAGAACAGGTTCACGAATGCAGCGCTGTAGAGGTTGCTCTTGAGCTTTCCGTCAGAAAGCGTATCCAAATCGGGGTTGAGGTTGATGAATGAGAAGCGGCTGTTGTAGTAGAGGTTGTTTCCGAGAGGTGCGGGTGCAAGCTGCGAATCATCCGCCCTTATAAGCCGCGGGTCCTTGAGCTGCTTTTGCTCTCCCGAGGACTGGAGGAGGAACATGTTGCCTGCGGAATCTATGCAATACGCTGCCCCGAAGGAGGAATAGAGCATCTGCTTCGGTATCACGCCAGGGCATTGGGTTTTCTGGTAGGTGCCGTCTGCCTGCAGCGTCAGCACGGAGTAGATGTATTCGAAATAATGCTCCGTCTCGTATTGGCTGGAGCCGGGCGAGCTTGTCGAAGGTATCGGCGGCTCCCTTGCAAATTGGGGATCGTCGTACAGCGTCTTGAACGTGCCCGAAAGGTAGACGAGCGCACCCCATTTCTGCACGAGCTCGGAATCAACGAGTATGTGCGTTGCCTGATGGTACTTCATTATTCGGATGAGGAGGGAAGTGTTTCCTTCTACGAATCCCCTAGCTGTAAGCTGGTCGTAATCCTCGAAATAGTTGCTAGGGTCAAGCACGGATTTCGTATTGCCAAGGAATGTGTTCCAGTGGCCATAATCCCACCAGGAGATTATGCGGTCATCGGATGTGAGGTTGGTGCGCATCCAGTAAGTCGCATCTATCCAATCCGAAGTGATGCGGCTGTATTGAAGCTCTGCCATTGATTGGGAGACGGTCTCATATTGCTTGTAGGCGACAACAGTGCCGATGAGCAGTAACAGCACAAGCAGGCCCATTTTGAGCGAATTTTCAGAAGCGACGAGTTTGAATTCGGAGTTGATGCGCTCGATGAGCTCCGCAAAAAGCATGAGCGCGAACGGGAATGCGAGCGCAAGCGCGAATGAGAGGTGCAGGAGGTATTTTACCTTGTTCAGGCCGATGTATGCTATCGGGAAGAATGCGAGCAGGAGCAGCAATGTGGTTTTGCTCTTCTTGTCCGAGTAAAGGTAAAGCACGGAAACGGAAACCATCGAGACGAGGAAATAGATGAAAACGTCGCTATCTATGAAGAAGCGGAGGAACCTTGTGAGTTCGGGCACGGAAGTTGCAGCAGCATCGCCTATGGCGGAAAGCACCGCATCAACCTGCGGATTGAGCGCAATTATGATGAAGTTTGCAGCCCCAAACCCCCCTGCAGCCCATAGGCCCTTCTTCCTCAATGCAAGCACTGCCAGCAAAATGAGAAGAATGGTTGAGCCGATGAGCAATTGGTAGGGGTTGAGCGCACCGAAGGAAGAAACGAAAAGCCCTTCAGAAGTGGCGTTCTCCTCCTGGATGGTTTTGCTCAGGGGAGCGCCCAGCTTTGCATAGCCCGCAAGCGAATTGAAGATGTCAAGCATGCGGGGCAAAACGGGAGTTACAATTGAAAATGCGAACAGCAGGATGAAGAGGCCTGCCAGTATCTGCTTCTTTGAGTATTTTGCCTCGATGTGCAATTTGCCAATCGCAAAGAAGATGATTGAGGGGAGGATGGAGGATAGCAGCACAAGCACGCCCAATGTGATGTTGGAGAACGAGAGCGGGATTTCCTTGTAGAGCATCCAGAGGATATTCCCGATGAGCGCTGCTGCGGCGAGCATCATGTTAATCCCTAAATCCCGTTTATTGAAACCCACCGTGTAATAATCGAGGACGGAGCTGATGAAAATGAATGCCGCAACAGCCATAATGGGCCAGATATAGTGCGCGGAGCCGAGGAATGCGAACATCATCCCTAAGGCTGCAAGCACTCCTAGCCGGTAGCTTTTCCTGTTTACTGCAAGGGCGAACATTGCGAAAACGAGCATGGCCGCGAACATCCCAAAAGGCGCCTGCTCCGAAACACCCGCACCCATCTTCTTGATGAGCTGCGGGGTGAGGCAGAACATCGCAGCTGCTATTAACCCCAAATACTTGTTGGATTCCTCCCGGATGAAAAGGAAAGCGAGGAAAATCATGAATGCTCCCATCAATGGAGGGTAGAATTGGATGATGGATACCATCTGCTGCTGGTCGAACTGGAGGGAATTGAAATCCCTGAAAAGCAAATACCATCCACCGGTCATGTAATGGATCATGGGAAGCTCGCGGAACGACCTGAAGCGCGGGTAGTACACCATGTCGGAAACGAGCGGCGCATCGCCCTTCTGCACGAGGAACTGGGTGACCTCATCATAATAGTAAGGATCGAACTCGAAGAAATTGGGCGCCCATGCGGTTGCAAATCTTGCATAGAAACCCATCAGCATCAGGATAAGCAGAATTGCGTAAATCGCAACTGCAACAGGCCGCTTCTCGATCTCCTCCTTGTAAAAAGAAGGCGTGAAATAGCGGATGAAACCGGAGGGGCTGATGGAAAGCGACTTCTGGTAATACATTGCAACAAGTGAAATTATCGAAATCAGGAGCGCGTTTCCGAGTATTACAACGCTGGTGTAAAGCTGGCCGAATAGCACCGATTCAACCCATCCCATAAAGGGATTCAGGAGGAAGCCGAAAAGGAGGCCCAGGATGACCTTGTCGGGAAGGTTCAGCTTGAGCCCGCGAAGTAGTGCAAAAGAGAAGAGAATGCCCGGCAGGCCCAAAACAGCAATTACTACGAATATGGATAGGAATTCCAGCGCCATAAGTCCCCCCTAGAGGTATGAATTATCTGAACAACCTTTTAAAGCAAACGGTTAACTAAAGATACTTAAGGCGCAGATTGGAAGGAGCATCCTTTTAGGGGGCGATAAATTGAGCAATATTACAGTAGGAATATCCGCATACAATGAGGAGAGGAGCATAGCTGCGAGCATAAAAAGCGCCCTCGAGTCCATTCCTGCCCCTTTGGAAGTAATAGTCGTTGCTAGCGGCTGCACGGACAATACGGAAGGAGTGGTGAGGGGGATAATGAGGAAGGAACGGAAGGTCAAATTGATTTCAGAAAAAGTTAGGAGGGGGAAGGGATCGGCCATTAATTTAATTCTGAAGCATGCGAAGGGAGGATTCATTGTGATGACGGATGCGGACCTTGCCTTCCCGCCGCATTCAATCAAAGAACTGATGAAAAAGTTCGGGAAAAAAATCGGCGCAGTAAGCGGGAGGCCGGAATATTCCGCTGATTCTGCGATGTTCAACTGGTGGGGGAAATTCGCTTCCGAATGTGCAAACAGGCAGCGGTTTGTCAGGGAAAAGGAGGGGTTCCATGCAATTTCGGGGTATTTGTATGCAGTAAGGAAGGGGATTGTGAAGGGCATACCCGCAAGCGCGAAGAGCGAGGATGCGTATGTTGGGGAGATGGTAAAGCAGAAGGGGTATGGGATCGGCTATGCCCCCGAAGCAGTTGTTTACGTAGGGTATGCTGAAAATTACCTCGATTACTTGACGCAGAAGGTGCGCACACACTTCGGGCATCTGGAGGTGTTTGAGCGTGCGGGAGCAAAAAGTGCGGTTGAATCCGCCAGAATGGCAGGAGGGATCAGGGGGGAAATAAAGGAGTATTTCAAAGTTGCAGCGAAAAGGATACGGAATCCTTCGGAATTCATCTATTTTGTCCTGTATCTTATTACGGAAGTGATGGTTTGGTGCATGGCGTTCCTGAAGTACTACCTGAAGGGGAAGGAGGAGTGGAAGCAGATAAAAAGTACGAAGAAACGGGCATTCAAGTGAAAGCCGCCGGCAATATCGTGAACGTGGAGCTGATGGGCATGGCGGTCACGCTTTACCCGCATAGAAAGAAATTAACGGACGGAAAATGAACGCGATGCTTCAGGGCGTTCTTGATTTGGTTAAATGCGCTATTTGGCCAAGTGCCCCAAATGGGAGCATATCGGCATCATTCAAACGTCGGCCACGGCGATTAACGTCTTGCAATTTTCCGTGGGATATGGGAACCTGGGCCGCAGGTTTAACAAAAGCATAATTCGCCCCAGAACGGCGCTCACGATCTTGTTTTTTAAAATCGGGGAGTGGAAGCCCGACGACCGAATGATGAAAGACGTCAGACCAGCCGCGCGCAGCTGATGCCTGAGCCGGGTTACATCGTAAATTTGATAGTGGGGGCTGTATTTGGTGTCGATTTTGTCATAGAGGCAAAAATTCATGCGATCCAGATAAGGGACTGAAATTATCACTCTTTTTTTTGCATGTTTTTTGGCTATTTTAATAAGATCGACTGGATTTTCGGAATGTTCAATGACCTCCAAGAGCAAAACGGTATCGGCCCTAATGCCGCCAAGATTTTGGATTTTTTTATTTTTAAATTGTATTTTGGGGTAATTTTTCTTCGCGTTCGATACGTATTCGGCACAGCCATCTATGCCCAAACATTCGGCATCCTTGTTTTTTTCCCTTACATAATTTAGGATATGCCCCTCGCCGCATCCCAGATCCAAAACACTTTTCCCCACTACATTTGTGGCGACGATATTGCAGCGGTCCTCCTCATTGAATCGCTCAAAACTTTTCCATTCAATTCCCGTTATGGTTTTCATCGCATGACCTCGTAAGAGCGGAGTTATGAAATCGTTGCCTAAAAGTGCATTTAGCCGAATTGCGCCGGATGCTCGAAGAAGTGCTTGTACCATGCTACCGTGAGCTCGAGACCCTCGGAGAGTTTGAATTTCGGCTCCCATTTGAGCGCCTTCTTCGCTTTGCTGATGGAAAGGTACTGCTCCGGAATTTCGTGCTCAGCAGGGGTTACCCATTGGGGGGTTATTTTGGAGTTCATCTGCTTGAGCAGGAGCTCCACCACGTCCTTCACGCGCTTTGCCTCCCCTGATGAGAAATTGAACGCCTCCCCTTTCACTCCCGCATTCTGCGTCGAGGCGGAGAGCATCAGATATGCCTCGATGATGTCATCGATGTAAACGAAATCCCTTTTCGGAAGCCCGTCGCTGCGCATAACAAGCGGCTTTTCATGCAGCGCATATTTGATCACTTTCGGGATTAGCCGCTTGAAATTCAGATCCCCACCACCGTATGTGTTACCGCATCTCGCAATTGAAACCGGAAGGGAGTAGGTTTTGAAATATGCATGTGCAATCAGGTCGGCGCAGGATTTGGAAACCTCATAGGGAAATTCGCCCTTGAGCGCCATATCTTCCGTGTAGGGCAATTTATCGGATATCCCATATGCTTTGTCGCTGGAGGAGCAAACGACGCTCTCAATTGTTTTGGAATTGCGTGCGGCTTCCAGAATGTTCCATGTGCCAGCTATGTTCGCCTCGAAAGTGGAACGCGGGTTCTCCAATGCGGTTAGAACCTGTGATTGCGCTGCAAAATGGAAAACGTTCTGAGCCTCGTAATCGCTCATGATGCGCCGGAGCAAACTGTAATCCTCCAGCCCTCCGTGGACCATCTTGATGCGCCTGAAGATGCCGGAAGAGAACATGTGCGCGGAAGGGACGAAATCCCTAACTAAAGCGACAACATTTGCGCCTCCGGTTACAAGGCGTTCAATTGCAGCTCCGCCAACAAAGCCCGACCCTCCGGTAATGAATACGTTCCTGTCGTTCCAGTAGGAGCTCTTGGTTTTGATAATCAACACCCCCTAATGCAATGGAAAAGCGCCTTAATAAAATATGCACGCTTTAAGAATTTAGTTTCATTATTCAACGTTTTAAACCCTTCCCAAGAAGGAGGGAAATGGGCGAAAAAATGAGAATCGCAATTTTGGTGCCTTTCTTCCTTCCGGTTGTAGGGGGAATGGAGGCGCATGCTTACGAGCTAGCAAGGGATCTGAAGAAGAGGGGGCATGAGCCGGAAGTGCTTACTGCGAACATGGACCATTCGGGGAAGAAAAGTTTTGCCCCTGCGGAGGAGGTTGGCGGAGTGGAATGCAGGCGCTATAACGTTTGGCTGAGGTTCGGCAAATTCGCGAGCTTGTGGCCCGGTTTCATTTCCGATTTGGGGAAGTACGACATAATTCACGTGCAGAACATGCGGCATCCGCATACGGATTTAGCGATGATATTCGGGAAGCTGATGGGGAAGAAGGTGGTGATTTCTCCGCAATCCCCGCTGCATGAGGGGACGCATTCGAAATTGCAGGAGCTGTTGATCAAATTTTACGACAATCTAATTTTGCCGATCACTTTCCGTTTTTATGATGCAATTTTTGCGCATCATGTGAAGGAGAAGGAGTATTTGGTGAGGCACGGCGCTCCGGCAAATAAAATCTATGTTGTCAATTTGGGCGTCGGGGAGGAGACGTTCAAACCGTGCAGGAAGGGGTATTTCTCGAAAGGGGGGAAAAGAATTCTGCTTTTTGTGGGAAGGCTGAGCAACATGAAGGGGCTGGAGGTTCTGCTGAAGGCATTTGCATTTGCCAAATTGAAAAATTGGCAATTGGTGCTTGTTGGGCCCGATGGAGGGGAGTTAGGGAAGCTGAAGCGATTGCAGAAGGAGCTGAATTTGAAGAATTTGATTTTCTGGGGGGCTGTTTCGGAGAATGAGGTGGAGAGGGCAACTGCGGATGCGGACGCATTCATCCTTCCCTCGCAATACGAGCCGTACGGGCTTGTTTTGATCAAGGCTATGGCAAAAGGGGTTCCTTGCATTGCAGTTAATGCCGGCGGGCCCTCAGAAATAATTCTGGATGGGAAAACAGGCCTCCTTTGCAAATACGATCCTGCGGATATGGCGAAAGCGATGGAAAAAATGCTTGGGAACCCTGCGATGCTGAAGCGGATGGGGAAAGAGGCGGAAAAGCGCGCCCGGATATTCACGGTTGAAGAGATGGTGGATAAGTACGAATTGGTTTATGAGAAATTGCTGATGTGAATAAGATGGCGGAGCAAAAGGAAAGGGCAATACCGGAAAGGGTGGAAGATTTTTTGGATCATCATAGTCGGATCAATGTACATCAAACTAATTTTAATTTATCCCCCGATTATTATCCTTCCGACCAACATGAGCCGACTTTGGAGGAATTAGTAAGCATCCTTATGCATGGTTTATTACCGCCAGGACGAGCCATGAAGTATCAGGCCAGAGGATTAAAGCTGCCCGAGCTAAATAAAAGACCATCGCATTCGACATGGAAGCTAATTTTCTCAAATGATTATAGCTTGCAACCAAATGGAAGATTGGAAAAAATCGGCCCCATAAGGTGGATAAATGGGATAAGGATTAAAAATCAGCTTAGGAAATTTGCAACTGATAGGAAAAAATTGCCGGCACTCGTTTTTTACAAACCCAAATTTCCTCTTGGCTACAATAAGGCGAGAATCCAGCCCCGCTTCATTTTAGGCGTGGTTTTGCCGGAAATGGCCCAAACGGAAAGAAATAGATGGATTGAAGCGCTTGGTAAGTTCAAAAAACCGCTTTACGATCACACCGGGAAATTGGTATGGAAGCCGGGAATGGAAAAGAGTGAATAAAATGGGAAAATATTTACACGCAATTCTCTGGAGATTGCTGACGTGGTTGAAGAGGCTGCTCCTAATCGTATTTTGCGGAATAGGAAAACTGCTCTTCAGTAAGGAGAGGCCGCTGGAACTGGGGAATGTGAAACGGATTCTGGTGATACATGGGGAGCATTCCTCCATAGGAGATGCGGTTCTGTTTTCTGCGATGCTGCATCCGTTGAGGAGGAAATTTCCGAGAGCGAGGATTGACGTGCTCATAAGGCATCCGGCGGAGGAGATTTTGAAGAACAATCCTAATGTGGATGAACTGATTCCGTATTCTGCGGAGGAAGGGACGAATTTGGTGACGCAGGAGTTTGCTCCTTTGAAGGTTGCGGCGGAGTTGAAGAGGAGGAAATATGATCTGGTGATCACTTCCGAGCACGCGTTCAGGTTCATTTTGCTTTCATATCTTATTGGAGCTAGGAATCGAGTAGGGTATGATGCTGAAGGGAGGGGCTTTTTGCTCACGAAAAAAGTTGATTACCCGCCATATGGGAATAGGGACCGGCTGGAGCTGGAGTATTACCTGGATCTGATTAGGGCGATTGGAATTCCCGTGAAACCGGAGAAGCGATGGATGAATTTGTACTTTGGGAAGAAGGAAAAGGATGCTGCGGAAAAATTCTTGCGGGAGAATAAAATCGGGAAAAACGATTTGATTGTGGGAGTGCATGCGGGAGGGGGGATTTGGAAGAAGAGGTGGCCGCTCTACAAATTCGCGAAATTCTGCGATTTGATGGTTAAGAAGCACCATGCGAAAATCATCGCATTCGGGGGGAAGGAGGATGTGGCTCTTTATGGGATGATGCAGAAGATGATGAGAGGTAAGATTGCAGTTGCTGCGGGGAAGATGAACGTGCTGGAAACTGCAGCCCTGCTGGGAAAATGCAAACTCGTGGTTGCGAATGATTCCGCTGTTTCGCATATTGCAGCAACAACGGATGCAAGAGTGCTGGCGCTATTCGGAGTTGATTCCCCGAAAAGATGGGCGCCGTTCGGCAACACATACATAATGAAGCACACGCGGCTGACGAAATGCGCGGTTTTATGCAATTACGATTACCTTTATGCGATTGACAGGTGCTTTGATGATAAGGCGCCATATTGCATGAATTTGATTTCTGTGGAGGAGGTAGTGAATAAGGCGGAAGGGCTGCTAAAGGAGGGAAGGAAATGAAAGTGGGGATGGTCATCGGCGCATTGGAAGGGGGAGGAATGGGTACGGTAGTGGATTCGCTCCTTGGAGAACTTAAGAAAAAGGGGATTGAGGTTGAAATCATCACTAAAAAACTGCTTGTTGCACCTCCAAAAGGCGTGAAAGTGCATCTGGTGAAAACAACCTCCCTTGGGACGACGAAAATGCTCGAGAAATTCGATGTAGTTCATGTGAATGGCGGCTCGCTGCTCACTTTGCCTGCTGCATTTGCGAAAGTTCCCAAAATTTTCACCTTCCATGGGCAAACTCCTCCTGAAATGCACGGCGGGCACGTGAGGCATGCTAAAGCGCTTGCAATTGAAATGCTCTACAGGGCAATGATGCGGAAATTCGATGTAATTGCGAGCACGAGCAGGTTCGGGCAGGAAGATATCCGGAAAAGGTATGGAATTGGAAAATCAATATGGATACCGAATGGAGTTGAGAGGAAGATGTTCCATAAGGTGAGCAATGGAAAGGTTAAGCGGATTAGGGAGAAATATTCGCACCCCCTTCTTTTGGGAGTGGGAAGCCTTTATGCAGTGAAGGGATGGGAGTTCATGCTTGATTGCTTCGAGGAGCTGCTTAAGAGGGAAAGGAATGCGACATTGCTGATTGCAGGCGATGGGGTGCAGGAGAAGGAATTGAAAAGAAGGGTTGAGGGGAGCAAATTACGGGGGCACGTTGTCTTTCTGGGAAAGGTGAATTTGAAGGATTTGAATGATTATTACAATGCATGCGATCTGTATGTTTCGGGTTCGCCGTATGAGGGTTTTTGCCTGCCTGCAGTGGAAGCGCTCGCATGCGGAAAGCCGATTTGCGTAAGGAAAAAGGGCGCGATGACGGAGCATGCACTGTTATCCGGGTGCGGCACCGTGTTTGAAAAGAAGGAGGAGTTTGCAGGGAAGGCATTGGAAGCGCTCGGGATGCCTGCAAAGGAGATTGGGATCCGCTCAGAAAAATATTTGGGACCGTTCTCATGGGAGAAGGTTGCCGGAAGGTATGCGGAAGTTTACAGATCGATGGTGAAATGATGGCAATTGAAATATCTGCAATAATCGCCTGCAGGAATGAGGGGAGGGACATCCCCAAATGCCTTGAGGCGCTATCGAAGCAGAGCCTCCGAAAGGAAAAATGGGAGGCGATTTTCGTCGATGGGGGATCAACTGATGGAACTGTGGATGAAATAAGGAAATTCAAAGGAAGGATTGCAAACTTAAAAATCATGGATGAAACTGGGAAATTCAAATCCGCTGCGAATGCGAGGAATATCGGTGCAAAAGCGGCAAAGGGGAGGGTGCTTGCGTTCTTCGATGCGGATAATTTCATAGACAGGGAATATTTGCTCGAAATAGGCAGGGGATTTGAGAAGGGAATAGATGCGGCAAGCACGAGCTCCTCGGGAATGCCTTCAAAAAGCGTCTGGGCGCATCTTCGGGAGCATGAGACCATGGCATCGAATTACCTCGTAAAAACCGGGGAGGGCGTGCAGTTTGTGAACGTAATGACGAAGAAGTGCTTTGAGAGGATCGGAGGGTACGATATACAGTTCACATATGGTGAGGATTTGAAACTGCTCGATAAGTTAAGGAAGGCGAAGGCGAAATTCGTGCACCTTCCAAAAGTCAAAACCCATCATCAGGAGGCGGAGAGCCTTGAAGATATTGCAAAACAGTCGCGGAGCTGGGGGAAGGGCTTCCATCAGCTGTTCATTTCCGAACCCGCAAGGCATTTCCCGCGCTTGGCGCTGGTTACCGCAAGGGCGCTATGGTTCCCGCTGTTCCTGGTTTATTTGGCAATGCCGTTCAGGCTGCTGATATTGCTTGTTGCGCTTTTCTATGCGGCAACGATAATCGACGGGATCATTGTAGGCTACCGCTCAATGAAAATGGGCGGGAAGCTGAAATATGCCGCATTGATGATCCCCTTCCGGATGATAAGGTCGTTCTATTTCCTGCAGGGATTCGGGAGGGAGGCGCTAAAGTAACGCCTTCAGCTCGGAAATTGAAGGAGCCACCGTTCCCACCTTGGAAACAACAATAGAGGCTGCGCAATTGGCGATTTTCGCGGCATCGGATGGCGATGCGCCCGCAACTGATGCAAGCGCGAATGATGCAATGACCGTATCCCCGGCCCCGCTGACATCAACCGCATGTGTTTTGAGTCCGTCGATGCGGGAGAACTTATTTTGGTACAGTAAAAGCATCCCTTTCTCCCCCAGCGTCACTAGCAGGGAATCGGGAAGCAGCTTCCCATGCAGGGATTGGGCGGCTTTCTTGATCCCTTCCTCGTCAGAAACATCGATGCCGGTTTCCTTGGAGAGCTCCTTCAAGTTGGGCTTGAGCAGGGCGGCGCCCTTCATCCCATAGGAAAGATAATTCTTGGAATCGATGAAAACCGGCTTTTTGTGCTTTCCAGCAGCATCAATGATCGCATTCGATGTGCTTTTTGATATGACGCCCTTGTTGTAATCGGAAATTATCACGCCGTCGCATGAAGGAAGCAGCTTCGCGAATGAATCAAGCAGGGATTTCTCCGCTTTTTCGGGGATTTTTTCAGCTGTTTCAGAATCCACCCTGAGAATATGCCTATTGTTTGAGAGGATGCGGAGCTTCATTGTTGTGGGGCGGGAGCCATCTGGGATGAGTTCAGCTGAGATGCCTGCAGTTTTTGCCATTTCGGCGATTTTCCTGCCTTCCCCATCATTTCCAACAAGCCCCAGCAGATGTGCCTTTGCGCCCAGCTGGGAAATATTGAATGCGATATTTGCTGCGCCCCCGAGGGAATAGCGCTTTTCAGAAACGTTCACAACGGGCACCGGCGCTTCTGGTGAAATCCGGGTTATTTGGCCCAAAAAATAAGCATCGAGCATCACGTCCCCGATGACGAGGATGCGCTTGCCTGCGAAATTGCCAATAATTTTTTTTAAATCCGGCATTTTTCACGCCTTGTGCCTCTCCACGATTTTTTTTATGGTGGTAGTTGTAGAATAGCCCTTCACGAAGGTGACAAATTTGATTTTGCCCCCGAACTTCTCCACAATTGCTGATTCAGGCAAATCCTTGGAAGAATAATCCCCTCCTTTCACGTGCACGGAAGGCTTTATTGCCTCGAGAAAATGCTCGGGGGTTGTTTCGGGGAAGACGCACACGTAATCGATGCATTGCAAAGCCGCAAGCACTTCCGCGCGGTCATCCTCGCTGTTCACGGGCCGGTGCTCGCCCTTTATTTTTTTCACGGAAGCGTCGGAATTTACCCCCACAACAAGGATGTCCCCCAGTGCTTTCGCATTCTCAAGGTACCTGACATGCCCGGGATGGAGGATGTCGAAGACGCCGTTGGTCGTGACTATGATTTTGCCAGCATCCCTGAATTTTTCGCAGATTTTCGAAAGTGAATCAAGAGTTTGTATTTTTCCCATATGAATCTAATCCCTTTTTTTTAAAAGACGGAATAATTGGAACTTCAGGCATTATTAATGATTATTTTCGCAGCTTCCAGCAGGTTTTCCGCAATGAAATCCGGTTTCGTGCCGAACCTGCCATCCTTCCCCCCATATCCGGTTTTCACCAATATTGATTTGTAGCCGCCCCTTCTTGCAGCCTCAACATCGGATGTCTTGTCTCCCACGACCCAGCATTTGGAAGGGTCAAGCTTGAATTTGGCTTCCGCATGCTTGAAATTCTTCACATTCGGCTTCCTGCAGTCGCATTTCTCATCCGCATGGTGCGGGCAGAAGTAAATATCTTCATTGGAGAGCGTAATGCCCTCCTGTTTCATCAATGAAAGCATCTTCGAATGGATCCGCTCGAGCTGCCCGAACGTGATCTTCCCCTTTGCAATGCCCGCTTGGTTCGTGACGAGAATCAGTTTGTAACCGCGGTTTTGGAGCATCAGCAGTGCTTCTAGCGAGCCCTCAATGAATGCCAGTTTTTCGGGGTCGTTCAGGTACTCGACCTCCTTGTTGATGGTGCCGTCTCTGTCGATGAATACGCCCTTTGACATTCACACCCCCCTTCAGAATTCCTCCTCAACAAGGCCGCAGATGATGTGCGCAGCAGCAATGTGCACTTCCTGTATCCGGTCGGTGCCGTCAGCAGGGACGCAGATGCAAATGTCGGAAAGCGCCTTTAGCTTCCCCCCATCCCTGCCAGTAAATGCGACCACCTTTACGCCCATTTTCTTTGCAGAATTTGCCGCTTCCAGCACGTTTTTCGAGTTGCCGCTGGTGCTCAATGCGAATAGCACGTCTCCCTTGGAGGCAAGCGCTTCAATCTGGCGGCTGAAAATGAGGTCGAATGATGCATCATTCGCAATTGCTGTAATCGCGGATGTATCTGTTGTAAGCGCAATTGCGGGCAACGGCTGCCGTTCCTTCTTGAACCTCCATACGAGTTCAGCTGCGATGTGCTGCGAATCAGCAGCTGAGCCTCCGTTTCCGCAAATCAGCAACTTATTTCCCCTTTTCAGGCAATCAATGAGCATTTTTGCCGCTTTTTCAATATCGGGTGCACACTCGTCAGCTGCTTTCCGTCTTGTTTCCGCTCCTTCAATGAGCTGTCTTCCAATTTCCTCCTTCACATCAACCCCCCTCCAGAAATTAGTTTTTTCAGGGTTTTAAAATGATTGCTATTTGGTGAATAAGCGGGGTCCATGGAAAGGCGCCTATTAAGCTTAGAGTGGGAATTTTAAAGCAGGGCATTCAAATTTTCTTGATCGTCATGATAAGGCACGCGGTTATTCCTGCAGCGGGGTTCGGGACGAGGTTCCTTCCCGCAACGAAGGCGCAGCCGAAGGAGATGCTGCCCATTGTGGATAAGCCGGCAATACAGTTCGTTGTGGAGGAAGTTGCTGCTTCTGGGATAAGGGACATACTGATAATTACGGGAAGGGGGAAGCGCGCGATCGAGGACCATTTCGACAAATCCTTCGAGCTGGAGGAATTCCTGAAGAAAAGCGGGAAAACTGAGCAGTTGGCGGAAATACAGAAGATCTCCTCGCTTGCGGACATCCATTACATGAGGCAGAAAGAGCAGCTGGGGCTGGGTGATGCGGTGCTTTGTGCGGAGAAGCATATCGGAAGCGAGCCGTTTGCGCTGCTTCTGGGGGACATCATCGTCGAGTCAAAAGTGCCGTGCACGAAGCAGCTTATGGAGAAGCACGCGAAGCATGGCGCGGGAGTGATTGCAGTTGAGGAGGTTGCGAAGGAAAATGTGGGCAAATACGGCATTGTCAAGCCCAAGGGGGCAATTTCCGAAACTTTCGAAGTTGGGGCGCTGGTGGAAAAGCCGCTTGCAGCAAATGCGCCCTCGAACCTTGCAATAATCGGGAGGTACGTGCTGGAGGCGGACATTTTCGATGAATTGAAGAATGCAAAACCAGGGAAGAACGGCGAAATACAGCTGACGGATTCATTGAATGCAATTGCGCAGAAAAGGAAATTGCTGGCAACGAAATTCGAGGGTAAAAGCTACGATATCGGGGACAAGCTCGCGTATGCGGAGGCGTTTGCTGGGCTTGCGATGAAAAGGAAGGACATCGGGCAGGAGTTCAGGGAATCGCTAAGGAAAATGCTCGGCAGCAGCTGATTGCGGGAATACATTCCGATACAGGGAAGAAGATGGGAAACATTGTTGGAAGCGTATTAAAGGTACCTAGTGGAAAGCATGAAAGGAGCCTTATCATCCTGCTCACGATCATTGCGCTCCCCATAATCGGGTTCGGGATTTACGAGATTTTTGCGAATGACCTCCTAAGAGTGGAGAGCGACGTCCCAAGCCATGCGATAAGGGGGTATTTTTTCGCTGAAAACCCCAATTTCGTGAGGGAGTGGTACCTGGGAGCGGATATTTTCAAATACTACCCGCCGGTTCCGATCTGGGTATCGGGGATATTCTACATACTCGTCCCCCAGCCGGGCTTTTCGCTTTCGGTGCTTTTCCTGCTTTGCTTCATCGCGATAATCGGCGTTTCAGGGCTCATTGCAAAGCAGCTGCAGGAAAAATTCATTCAGGGAGCATTCGCGGGGCTTATGCTGCTTGCATCATACCCCTCGATTTCGAGGTACGTGAATGGGGGGAGGTTCGGGGACTTGCTGGGAATGGTTTTCTTCCTCTCATTCGCTGCAATGGCGCTTTCCTACTACAATAAGCCCACGAAAAAACGGATGGTTGCGCTGATGGGGATTTCATTGTTTGCGATGCTGACGCATTTCCTTTCGGGATTGCTGGTGCTTTCTGCAACCGGCTTAATTTTCGCGTATTCCCTCTATAAAAAAGACCCCAAGGCGAGGAACGTCTTCCTTATTGCACTCGCAGGGGCGGCTCCTTCCATCCTCTTCTGGGTGCCGTTCTATTTGCAGGCAAACCAATGGGTCGCCGGTTCGGGCGTTTTTACGGCGAACACGCATTATGATTTGAGGCACACGCTGTTCTACCTTTTGATAATCATCAACCTTTTCCTGCTGATAAGGAAGAGGCCGATTGCCGCATATGCAATCGCATTCCTGCTGCTAGTTGGAGGGGCGTACAAATTGGATTCTTTCTCGGTTGTGTTCAAGGAGAATTTTGACGGGCTGGAAATGGATGCGCCCTATTCCACAATTGACGGGTATGCGGGACCGGCAATCTGGTCCGTGCTGGCATACAAGGGATTCGTTGGCGATTATGGAAGCTATGATCCCGGAGCACCGCCGGAAGTTGTGGAAAGGTTCCTTGCGCTTAATAGGACGGACTGCAAGTCGCTGGACGAGTACTCGGGAATTACCGGAGTGAAATACTTCATAACGAACCAAACCGACTTGGAAAGGTGCGGCTATGCGCTCGTATGGGAGGGGAAGAACGACATTTACGATTACTCCGCTGATTTCAATGGGAAGGTGCCGCTGCTTGCAGCTGCGAATGAATCGGTGTACTCGGCTAAATTGAGGGTTTACAAAAAAGAAGGATGAAAGCGGCCTATTCCCCGGCAATTTTCCTGTAAACTGACGCAAGCTTCCTTGCGGAATCATCCCAATTGAACTTCCTTGACTGCTTTTGCGCAAGGCCGGAATATTTTTTCCTAAGGAAGGCGCTGGAAAGCAATTTCCTGATGGCATTTGCGAATTCGCCGGGCTTGGAAGGATTTACGAGTATGCCCGCATCCCCTACGACTTCGGGTATTGCAGCAGATTTGGAAGCTACGACGGGAACGCCGCATGCCATTGCCTCCAAAGGAGGGAGGCCGAAACCCGCATAATAGCAGGGGTAAACGAAAACGGATGCGGAATTGTAAAGAAGGGGAAGATCGGCCTCCTCAACATAATCAAGGAAAACGGTTTGCCCGTAAATGCCCGCCTTTTTCAGCCAATGCCGGGTATTTTCCCTTCCTCCGGGCCAGCTGGGCTTCCCTGCTTTCACGAATGTGAATTTTATGCCGCTCTGCCTCAGTTTCCCCAAAGCGCTTATTAGCACGGAAAGGTTCTTGCGGGGCTCCTCCGAACCCACGTAGAGAATGATCGGGGAATTGCCCGGAATATGGTGTTTTTTCAGGAAGCCGGATGGCACTTTCATTTTCCTGAAAATCCTATGGTCAACTGCATTATGCACAACCGAAATCCTGTTTGAGGGGATGCCGAACTCCACTACAAGCTCCCTTTTCAGGAATTCGGAAACCGCAATGATGTGGAAGGCACGCCTCATGCCTGCGATGTTCATCTTTGCAATCAGGCGCTTGGGGACGGGCAATTCCCTTTGGTTGAGGAAGGGATGCACCTCATGCACTGTAAGGAGGGTTTTCTGGCCGTCGAAAATCGGCGTATTAAGCAGCGCTGCGATGGTTTCGGAAGTGAGATGCGCAATTGGGGAGCGCTTCTCCCTTGCTATTTGGAAGGGGTAGGAGAGGTAGAGCGTGAGGTAGTAAGTTGCGGAGCGGCTCTTTTGGGAGAATGCGATCTCATGCGTGCTGATCCCGTATTTCGGAAGCCGCTTGGAGGTTTCGGAAACGCTTCGGAGGATCCCATACAGCTGGCCCTGCTCTGCCATCCTTGTAGCTGTTATCAAATCTACATCCAGCATCTCGGACCAACTCCTTTCAAGAGGTAAGTATTTCGAATTCCGGAAGCGGCACGATGAATTTCCCTCCCTGCTTGAAGAATTCCGCCTCGCGCTGCCTGAACTCCTTCAGGAAGTGCCATGGAAGGATGAGGAAATAATCCGGCTTTTCCTGCCTTGCCTGCTCCTCGGAAATTATGGGGATGAGCGTGCCCACGGTTTTCCTCCCCCACTTGTCCTTGTTGCGTTCGGCAGCTGCCTTGATGAGCGTGTTATCCAGACTGAAATACTGGAGCAGCGTATTGCCCTTCGTGCTCGCGCCGTAAACATATATTTTTTTGCCCGCCCCGACTTCCTTGCGGATGAATCCTACAACATCCTTTTTCCTCTTTTCAACCCTCTGCGCAAAATCAAGGTAGGGCTTCATAGTCCCGAGGCCCAATTGCTTCTCCGAATCCTCGAGTTTTTTCACGTTTTGGGCGGCATCATCAGGGATGTGCGCAATCGTTCCTTCCTCATGCCTCACATACACCCTGAAGCTTCCGCCGTTAACATCGTTCAGTTCCGCATCGAATACCTCCAGCCCGTGCCTTTTCAGGAGGAAGTTGAGCGACTGGAGCGAATAATATTCGAGGTGCTCATGGCAGATGTTGTCAAATGCGTTCTGCTCCAGCATCAGCGGAAGGTAGGACATCTGTATTATCCAAACCCCGTCCTTCTCGAGAAGGGAGGCAATGTCGGCAACAAACTTGTCAGGCTCCTCGAGATCGTAGAACATCGCGATGCTCGTGATTATTTTCGCCTTCTTTTCCCCCAGCTCGCTCTTGAAGGAGGCGGCGTTGAAGAAGTCGTTGATTATCTTGTCATTGCCCTTCATCGCATCCGGGACGAGGTTTTTCGCGGGCTCGAAACCCACTTTGAAAAGCTCTTTTGAAATATACTGCCTTAGAAGGGTGCCGTCATTGGCGCCAATGTCAATTGCGATGTCGCCCTTCTCGATATCAACTAGTTTTTCGGCTTTGTGCGCGATGTCTGCAAGCGCATCCGTCATGGTCTGGTTCATTCCAGACCGGTACCAGTACTGGCGGTACATTATTTCCGGAGGGGTAGTAGTCGTAAGCTGCAAAAGCCCGCATCCTCCTGAAGTGGGATCGCAAAGCACCAGATCAAGGGGGATTTTTACGCCCTCTTCGCCCGCATCCACGAAATTCGAAACGTATTGCGGCCCTAGTGCCAGTATCGGCACCAGCTTTGCAGAATTGCATACACGGCAGGTGTTTCTAGGCGATATGTCCATCGGTATCCCCCCATCTGAAAATATCAGTTTTAAACCTTATCACTTCTTAATAAGCTATCTTTCGGACTATAGACTTAAAAGTATTCGGTCGGGGCAGGGGAAAAGGATGGGAAGCAATCTGATGCAATAACTCCGCATTTGCAAAAGCTATTTTGGTGGGAAAGTGAGCAAGAAGGAAACTTGGGAAAAGGTGTGGAAGAACCAGCGGAAGAATAGGGGGCTGTTCGACAGGGTGCTTTGGAAATTGAGGCACAGCACATCGAGAAATTATGCGGAAAAAATTTCCAAAATGCTGGAAGGGAAACCGAAGCCCAAAATACTCGAGGTCGGGTGCGGATCGGCAGTCACGTTCATCTATTTGAGGAAAAAAATCCCGGATGCGGAGCTGGTGGGACTGGATTTTTCCCCGGCTGCACTCAAATTGGCGGAAAAAAGGAATAAGGGATGCAAATTCATCGAGGGGGATGCGAAGAAGATGCCTTTTGGAAGCGGCAAATTCGATTTCGTCTACAGTTTGGGGCTGATAGAGCATTTTTCAAGGGAAGTGGCTCTGCAAATTGTGAAAGAGCATGCAAGGGCTGCAAAGGAGGGGGGGATTGTGATGATCGTTGTTCCGGCAAAATACTCGCTGATACATATGGCAAGGGTAGTTGCGGGCAATAAGTGGCCTTTCGGGTACGAGGAGGCGTTCGGAAAGCAGGAGCTGCTGGAAGTGATGCGGAAAGCGGGGCTGAAACACATAAGGATCGAAAGGCTCAAGACGATAATTTACCTTGCAACGGGTATGAAGTGATTGATGATGATGCTCTCCATTGTGATACCGACATTGAACGAGAATGACAATATCGGCAGGCTGGTTTCGGAAATAAGGAAGAAGGTGGAGGTGCCCTTCGAGATAATAATCATCGATGACGGATCAACTGATGGCACAATTGGAACCATAAGGAAGCTGCAGAAATCAATGGGGAAAAGGCTCCGACTGATACAAAGGAAGGAGAGGGGGCTTGGAGGCGCGATGTCAAAAGGGCTGCAGGCCGCAAAGGGGGAATTCATTGCAACGATGGATGCGGACTTGTCGCACGACCCAATTGACATAAGGGGGATGCTCAAGGCAATTGAGGGGAACGACGTGGTTGTGGGCTCACGTTACCTGAAGGGCGCGAAAGTGCAGAAAATCACGTGGAAGAGGCTCATAATAAGCAAGGGCGCGAATTACCTCACCAAGATATTCCTCGGGCTGACGCCCTCGGATTTGACGAATAATTTCAGGTTATACCGCAGGAGCAGCCTAAAGGAAATCCACCTCGGAAAAATAAGGAACAAGTCGTTCAGCTTCCTTGTGGAGGTGCTTTACCTGCTTGCAAGGAAGGGATGCAAAATGGTTGAATTCCCGATACATTTCCGGGAGAGGGAGGACGGGCTTTCCAAACTCTCGAAATCGCAGTACGTGATGTTCGCAAAAACAATCGCAAGGCTGAAGCTTTCCGAAATCGGATGAGATTATGCATAAAAGAATGGCGAAATTTCTGGAAAGGCACCCCAAGTACCGCGTTTCAGCGCTCATGGAACGCGTGAAGGGGCATAGGAAGCCATTCATCAAATTCCTCCTTGTCGGGGTAAGCGCCACCTTCCTGACATTGGGGCTGCTCTATTTGTTCACGGAATATTTCCAAATCTATTACGTGATTTCCGGGCTGCTTGCCTCCCAGCTTTCGATTTTCTGGAGCTTCATCTGGCATGACAACTGGACGTGGGCGAAGAGGAGGAAGCAGAAGGGGCTTGTGCCGAGGTTCATGGCATTCGAGGGGATTTACGTTTCAAGCATCATCGCGAACAACGCGCTCCTCTACTTGTTCACTGAATTCCTGAAAACCCAATACCTGCTCTCGATGGGGATGGCAATAGGGATAACTTTCACTTACAACTACGTGATGCATTCGAGAATCACGTTCAAGGAGACAAGCTGATGCGGAAAGACGGGGCGGAAGGATGGAAACCCCCAGTCACTGCCACTCATTCAAACTTGAAATATTTCTTAAGGGGCTTCTTGATGAACGAGAGGTTCAAATTGACCCTTTTCTCAACTGCAAGGAGCATCTCGAAATCCGTCCTATCCGGTATCCGGAGAAGCAAAACAAGCGCAAGGTAGCCCAACCCATAAACTGCTGCAAGGAGGACCAGATTCAGGTCGGTCGAGGCTATTCCAGCAAGCTTGAACAGGTAAACCGTGCCGAGCATTGAAATTATTCCCGAAAAGATGATTTTCAGGAAATCCGAATTGAAGGGAAGCGCGCGCGTGTTTGTGTATACGGTAAGCACGTTTAATCCTCCAAACAGTATCAGCGAGGCGGAAGTTGACAATGCAGCTCCGGAAACCCCGAATTCCGGCACGAGGTTGTAATTCAGCAGGAGGTTCACAATAGCGGCAATGACCATGTGCATGAGCACCTTTCTTGGCTTGCTCAATGCGCTCAGCACATCAGCTGAATTGAAGAAAACCGAATAGCAAAGGTAGCCGAATGCGAGTATCTGCAACGGAAGCGCGGCAATTTCATACTGGTAGCCAAAAAGCACCCTGAGAACTTGCTTCCCGAAGAATGCAAACGCTGTGAAAATCGCGAAGTTTGCTCCGAACGACCATTTCGCAAGGATGGAATAGATCTTCCTGAACTCCTCGTTCTTCCTTGCTGCAATGAGCCCCGTAGATATGGGAAGGAAGACCATGTTGAGCGCAATTGGTATTGTTATGAGCAGCGCTGCTGTTGGGAGTGCCGCATTGTAGATCCCTACTTCAGCGGAAGTGCGGAAATGCCCCAGGAAGAACACGTCGGTCCATGCCAATAAAGTGTAAACGATGCCCGCAAACATCAGCGGCAGGGAAAATGCGAGGATTTCCCTCTCGGCGCCTTTGCGATTTCCCCTCATCCCAAGGAAGTTGTGCGTCTTGTGCACCATGAAGTATGCAGCAAGCAGGAAGGAGACAATTGTTGCCGCAAGGTAGGCGATTGCGATTCCCATCAATTTGAAGCCGAAGTAGAGGAATATGACGGTCATCCCCAATTTCAGGGAGCTCTCCACGAATTGCTTCGTGAATATCTCGTATTTCACCTTCTCGTAGGCCCGAAAAACTCCGAACAGCACGCTGGTCATCGCATAAAACGGCACTGCGGCAGCAATTACCTGCAATACCTGCGTCAGGCCGGGGTTGTGGAAGAACCCGACGGAGATTTCTTCCGCAAAAATGAATACGAGCAGTGCGAAGAAGGTGCCGGAAACCAGCACCACCTTGAGCCCGGAATAGATCAATTCGTTAATGCGGGAATTGTTGTTGCTGACCCTCTGCTCCGCAACCATTTTCTGTATCGCGAGCCCCACGCCCAGCAAAGCTATTGCATTGATGATGTCAAATACCCCGAGTGCAAGTGAGAACGTGCCATACTCCTCATAGCCCAAGCGCGCTACGAGCAGCCTGAATACGTAGAATACGGCCTTCCCGAACAGCATTCCTGCAAAGAAAAGCCCCGCGCTCTTGAAAATGGTCTTCAGGGGCCCATTCGCTGAAATTTCGCCGTCAACCATAAATATTACCGGTATGGAAGGATTGCGCCATTCTCCAATTTTATAGATACAATTAAGGCACCATTTTAATAGCTTGTCTAAATAACATAGTAAAAACAGCCGGGATTATGGCCGTTCGGGGGAAATTTGGATGATGGATCGAGTTCTCAGGGGAGCGCTTAAGCCCTTCATGGGCAGGGGCCTTGGTGCGAGAATCCCCGGCATATCGAAAATTTACGGGTTCGTCATGAATAAAAGGATCGGGCGCTGCGAAATAGACGGCATGAAGATGTTCGTTGACATGGAGGATCGCATCGTGTCCAACGAACTATTCTACAAGGGGGTGTTCGAGCCCGAGGAAACGGCCCTGCTTAAGGAACTGGTTAGGCCGGGCTCGGTTTTCGTCGATGTTGGCGCCCATATCGGTTACTACACGCTGCTGGCTGCAAAAAGGAAGGCGAAGGTGTACGCGTTTGAGCCACAGGGGGGGAATTTTTCCCTGCTGAAAAGAAACGTCCATGCAAACGGATTCACCAATGTCTTCCTTTACAGGAAAGCGGTATCGGACAGGGGCGGGAGGAAAGTCAAGCTTTACTGCAACGTATCGAACAAGGGCAACAATTCCATTTTTGCAAAGGACGTCGTCGATAAATATGGGGAAGAGGAGGTCGGGACCGCCACTTTGGACGGGGTTTTGGGGGGGAAAAAAGTGGACCTCATGAAAATCGATGTGGAGGGCGCCGAAATCAACGTCCTGAAGGGTGCGGGAGGCCTTATCGAGAAAAACCCCGGCATGAAAATAGTGGTTGAATTCACCCCCGCTTTCTACGGCTTTACGGCTGCCCTCCCCGAATTCCTGGAAAAAAAGGGGTTCTCCCTCAAGGTGGTTTCGGGAAAAGGATATGCGAACCTGAAAAAGCTGGATGAAAAGACGCTTAAAGATGTCATCCGGATTTCAAGGAAAAATGCGGCGTATAACATCAATCTCCTTTGCGAGAGGCAAACGATAAATTAGCTAAAATCCAATTTGATGCATATGAAAGCGCTCCTATTTTCTGATTTTTCCTTCCCTCCGAGGGGCGGGACGGAGCGGCACGTGATGGGAGTGGCTGATTATTTGACGGAACACGGATGGGAAGTGCATATCATCTCTCCTGCAGGAGGGGGCGAGAAAGCTGGGGATTGCAATGCAGGCAGGGTGCGGATCCACAAGTTCGATTTCCCATTGAAGGGGAATTTCCTTGTGAGAAGCCTTCTGTATTTCATACTGGGGTCGCGGCTCGTCTGGAAATACGGGATTGATGTCGTCGAGGGATTTTATACGATGCCCGCAATGATCGCAACCGCAATGGTGGCCAAAACCACCGGGAGGAAATACATCGCAACACTATTCGAATGGGAGCTGTTTGACTGGCAGAGGAAGAGCTTCTGGAAATGGCCCATTGCCAGGTGGGCATTCGGGAGTGCGGACGTAATCACCACCATCGGGCCTTCCTTCCAAAGGAAGATGAAAAAGGAATTCCCGAAAAAGGACGTGCGCGAGATCAGCAATTGGGTGGAGGGCGGTTTTTTTGAGGGAAGCAGGCCGATCCTAAAACCATCTAGGGAAAACAAGATACTTTTCATGGGAAGGCTTGTCGGGAACAAGGGGATTTATGTCCTTTTGAAGGCGCTTTCAAGAATAAAACGGGATTTGAAATTCAAATTGATCTTGGCGGGGCCGCCCATTGAAATTGATGGCGTGAAGCAGGCGAGCAAAAAACTGGGCATTCTGGAAAGAATTGAGTTCCGCGGATTTGTTCCTGAAAAAGCGCTGCCAAAACTTTACAGGGAATGCGACATCCTCGCGTTCCCATCCATTTTGAGGGGAGGGATGGCGTTCGTGGTGATGGAAGCGATGGCTTGCGGGAAGCCCGTTGCCTGCTCTGATGATATCGGCCTTCGGGAGGGAGTGGGAAGAGGCGGCATCATCGTCAGGAAGGGCGACGATGCGGAACTTGCGCGGGCAATAAAAAAAATGCTGACGGACAGCCGCACATACGCAAATTGCAGCAGGAATGCACTGAAGCAGGCAAGAACGCTCTACTACAGGGAAAAGGTATTGGGGAAGTACCTGAAGGCGTATGTGGACGTCACAAGATAGGAAAATCATAGCCAGTTGATTAGTTGCCCAAATCCTCCGCTTATTTTTTCTTTTCCGCAACTCCGATCAGGCACTCCAGCATGGTTGTTGGAAGGAAGCTGTCCATGAAGAAGAATAGCTTTGCATTCCCGGGAATTGGTATCCCAAGGGCGCTCCCGTAGATTTTTTTCACCCTGAGCCCCGCCTTCCTCAATGCGTCGTGCAGGCGCTTCCTGTTGAAGAACTTCACGTGGTCAACATGCATCGAATAAGCAGGCATGTGGCCGAAAAACACGAGTATGCGGTCGCGGAATGAGGTGAAATTCGGCGTTGTTACGATCACTTTGCCGCCGGGCTTCGTTACCCGCTTCAATTCCTTCAATGCCTTGTCCGTTTCCACGAAATGTTCGATTACTTCGGGCATTATGACGATGTCGAAGGTGTTGTCCTTGAAGGGAAGGTCCTGCGCCTTTGCCTTTATTACTTTCAGCCCCTTCTTCCTTGCCTGCCTTATGGGCCCGTCCTGCAAATCACAGCCGGTGTAATCATTGCCGTTGTCCTTCAGAATTTTTCCGATGAACCCGCCGCCGCAGCCCACATCCAGTATCTTGTGGCCGGTGCCGCAGATGTGGATCAGTTTCCGCATCTTCTTGTAATCATACGATCTCCTGTATTCCTCCATCGTCGTTTCGGGCCGGTAATGCACCTGCACGCTTTCGATTTCATCCTTGTGTCTCATAAGCCCGCACCTTAAGCCCGCGCTTTCCCCCTTTCCAAATCCGCATCCACCATCATCTTGACCAGCTTCTTGAAGGATGTTTTGGGCGACCAATTAAGCTGCTTCTTCGCTTTCGAGTAATCGCCTTGCAATATTTCCACTTCAGCAGGCCGCAGGAATTTGGGGTCCGTTTTGATGTATTTCTGCCAATCAGGCAAGCCAGCTGCTGTGAAAGCTTCCGCAACGAATTCCTTCACAGTATGGGTTTCACCTGTTGCAATCACGTAATCATCCGGCTGCTTCTGTTGCAGCATGAGCCACATCGCCTCCACGTAATCGCCCGCAAAGCCCCAGTCGCGCTTCGCATCCAAATTTCCAAGGACGATTTCCTTCTGCTTCCCCTGCTTTATTTTGGCAGCACCCTGCGCTATTTTCCTCGTGACGAACTCTTCCCCCCTCCTTGGGGACTCGTGGTTGAAGCATATGCCGGAGCATGCGAACAGATTGTAGCTCTCTCGGTAGTTGATGGTGGCATAATGCGCGAACACCTTTGCAAAACCGTATGGTGAGCGCGGGTAGAAAGGCGTTCTCTCATTCTGCGGGGTTTCCCTCACTTTGCCGAACATTTCGCTGCTGCTCGCCTGGTAGAATTTGGTGTGCGGCGAGAAGTAACGTATCGCTTCCAGCACGCGGAGTGCGCCCAATGCGGTAACGTCGGCAGTATAAAGCGGCTCCTTGAATGCGGTTTTCACGAATGACTGCGCTGCAAGGTTGTAGAGCTCGTCCGGCTGCGTGTCCTTAATTGCGGAATTGATGGATTGCTGGTCCCCCAAATCAGCTTCAATGAGATCGATTTTATCGAGCACGCCTTCGAGCCTCCAGAAATTCGGGGAGCTCTGCCTCCTTATCAAGCCATGCACTTCATATCCTTTCTTAAGCAGCAATTCTGCAAGGTAGGAGCCGTCCTGACCAGTTATTCCGGTAATAAGCGCCTTTTTCATATAAATCCCCTCAAATCAGCTCCATCAATTGCTCAACTGAAAGCATTCTGGGCGCGAACCCAAGCGCCTTCAATTTCGAGACGTCCGCCTCATTGCGCTTTGCGCTCGCGATGTCGAAATTATGCACCAGTTTCTTTTTAAAACCGCTTTCCTTCCTTTCAAAAGCGGAACGTATCATCTCTGCAAGCGACTTCATCGAGGTTTCCTTCCCCGAACCTACGTTATATGCTTCCCCCTTTGCGCCTTTTTCTGAAAGGAGAACCAGCGCCTCGCATACTTGCTCAACTGAAAGGAAATCCCTCGAGTTGGCGGAATTGCCCTCAATTTCAACCGAATCTCCCGGTGAATTCATCTTCTTGATGAGGTCGGGCACCACCCGTTCCACCTGCCCCTTCCCAAAAGCATTGAAAAGCCTCGCGATCACGACGTGCAGCCCTTTCCTTGCAAAAAAGCGGCAATATTCCTCCGCTACCAACTTGCTTTGCCCGTAGTATGAGGTCGGGAGGAGCGGATCCTCTTCCTTTACGGGAAGATGGGAAGGGAGGCCGTAAACGAAGGCGGATGAGGTGAAAACAACTGTTTTTACGGAGGCTTCCTCGGCTGCGCGGAGCACATTCAGGGTGCCCTTGGCATTGATTTCGAAATCCAATTCGGGATCCGAATCCGAAACCGTTGCACTTGAGATGCCTGCAAGATGGAAAATGCAATCGGCGCCATCCGCAGCCGCCTTCACTTCCCCATAATCCCGGATGTCGCCTTTTATGTAAGCAGTTTGGGGAGCATTGGAGAAGCCCTTCACTTCCCACCCTTTTTCCTTTAGCAATTTGCAGAGCTCCTTCCCGATGAACCCGTCCGCGCCTGTTACCAAAGCTGTTTTTTTCATAAGAAACACTTCCAGCAGAAGCATATGATGATAATGTTCTTAAAACGCTTGGGGACTGCTTTCCTCATAGCAGCTTGCCCAATTCAACCGGCTTCCCCAGTTCATTCTGCTTCAGCCATAATTGGAGGGAAATCAGGCTCCATAATTGCCTTGCGCAGTAAGCTTTGGAGTAAGGGTAGCCGGAGATGATTTTTGCGATTTTCTCCTTCGAAAACAGCTTTTGCTCTTCATCAAGCAGCAACGTTTCCGAAATGGATTTCAAATCCCCGCCGAACCAGTAATCAATCGGGACGAAGAAGCGCGCCTTTTTCCTTCCGGCAATTGATTTGGGGAGAAGGGGCGCCATCGCTTTGCGCAAAATGTATTTTTCCTTCGAGCCCTTCATTTTCATATTTGAAGGGATCGTGAATGCGAGTTCCGCAAGGGGCACATCCAGCAATGGTGCGCGCGCCTCAACTGAAAAGGCCATCGTCATCTTGTCAACCTTCATCAGCAGGTCCTCCGGGAGTTCCGTTGCGATGTCGAACAGCTGCATCTGGGAGAGCATTTTTTCCGAAGAGCGGGAATTGATGATTTTGGAGCCGAAAGGGGAATAATCCCTTGCACTTAGCAGATCGGATGCATCCCCCGAATAAGCTTCATTCAGCCCATACAGCTCCTCCCTTTCCTTTTCAGTGCAGATCTGCACCAGATCCAAATAGCTCCTCGCGGGGCTGTCGAGGTCTGAAATGAACCCTGAGAAGCGCTCGATTCCCTTCTTCCCCAATGCGGAGGAGTACTTGAACATCCGGTCCAGCAGGAATTTCGGCGTTGCCCTTGCGGCATTTGCAAGCACGTGCTTCCTCACGATGCGGGGCACTTTTTTCCCGTATTTGTATGCGAGCTGCATGATCTTGTACTGCTCATACCCCGCGAAAATCTCATCCCCTCCCTCGCCCGTCAGTACAACCGTAACCTTCTTCTTCGCGAATTTGGAGAGGAAATAAGTCGGGATTGCAGTCGGGTCTGCCATGGGCTCGTCCAAATGCCATAAAATTTTAGGGAGCTCCCTTATTGATGAGGGAGGGACGGTGATTTCATGGTGATCCGTTGAAAATTCCTCCGCAACCTGCTTTGCATAAGGAAGCTCGTCGTATTTCTCAACCCCGAACCCAACTGAAAAAGTTTTTACCGGCCCATCTGAATGCTTCGCCATCAGCGCAACAACTGCCGAAGAGTCAAGCCCCCCGGAAAGGTAGGCTCCGAGCGGCACTTCGGACATCAGCCGTATCCTTACGGCCTCATCCAGCAGGTTCCTTACTTTTTTTGAAAAATACCCCTCGGAATGATTTTCAGGGGAATAATGCAAACCCCAATAGCGCCCAATTCTCATTTTCCCGTTCTTCCATACCAAATAATGCGCAGGCGGGAGTTTTTTCGTATTCTTAAAAATTGTGCGCGGGGATGGGATGAACCGGTAAGCAAGGTATTCGTCAATTGCAGCGTAATCCAGGGATGCTTCGAATCCCGGAACCAGGCGGAGGGATTTTATTTCGGATGCGAATGCCAAATTGCCGTTGATTTCAGAGTAATAAAGCGGCTTTTTCCCGAATTTGTCCCTTGCAAGGAAGAGCTGCCTTTTCCTCGCATCCCAGATCGCGAATGCGAACATTCCCCGTAATTTATCAACTACGGCTTCCCCCCATTCCTCGTATCCGCGGACAATTGTTTCCGTATCCGAATTAGTGCGGAATTTGTGCCCCTTTTTCTCGAGCTCCTCCTTCAGCTGCCGGTAATTGTAAATCTCCCCATTGAAAACAATCGCATCCCCTTCATCATTGAAAATCGGCTGGTTGCCTCCCTTCACATCAATGATGGAAAGCCTCCGGTAGCCAAGTGAAATCCCCTTGTCAATGAATTTCCCGTAATGGTTGGGCCCCCGGTGCTCGATGGCGTCGCACATCTTCTTCAATAGTGATTTATCCGCAATGCCCGCCAATCCGGCTATTCCGCACATGCACTAAAAACCCCGCATAAGCTATAGAAAGGGGAAGAATAAAAAGAAATTGCGAAGAGGGGGGAAAGGGGATCGGCATTCTTCCCGTCGAATTCAGCTGATTGTTGCAAGCCCCTTCCAGCTGTTGTCATTGTGATGGTATATTTTGGGGGAGAGGCCTGCGTTTGCAAACCACCTCTCGAACTGCGCCTTTTTGTAATACCTTGCAAGCGGCGCTGAAAGGAAATCGAAAACTATTGCCAATTTGTGCCTGAAGGAGAAGTTTGAGATGTAAATGAGGTATTTGAAAGACGGCAGATGGGGTGCAAGCGAATTGATGAGGGGGATCGCATTTGCGATTCTGTAAAATACGCAGCTCAGCTCCAGCAGCGCCGTGATGGGATAAGAGAGATAGTAAAGCACCTTATGCGGCAATTTGGAGGTGAAATATTTCCTGAAGGGCTCGATGAAGTTCACCATCACGAAATTGCCCTCATGGCCGTAGATCCAGACGAAAATTTTCCCGCCCTTCCGTATGTGCTTGAGAAGTTTGCGGAAGCCCCTTTCCGGATGCGGCAAGTGGTGGATTACCCCGATGGAATAAACGACATCAAAAACGCGCTCGAATGGGAGGTTGTAGATGTCCGCCTGCACCAGATGCACGTTCTTCCGCTTTCCCAAATTGAGCTGCGATGCATCAACTGCTTCCGAAAGGTCGATCCCGACAATTTCCTTCGCATATTCGCTTGCTACAAGCAGATGGCGGCCCATCCCGCAGCCCGCATCCAAAACAACCTTATTCTCGAACAGTTCCGGCTTGAAAGGCGCCATCCAGTCAAGGAACTGCTTCCGGTAAGCACCGTGCATTTCCGAAAATTCATTCCATTCGAATCCGAATGATTTGGAAGTGCGCGTTTTGGCTGATTTCTCAAATTCCGAATCAGCCGATTTCCCTGCAAATTTTTTGAACCTCTTCCCGTATTTCCTTACGAATTCGGGGTATTTTTCCCATACGAGCTCATCCATCATTGAAGAAGGGAGCATCCTTGGGGTATGATTGATTACCGGGTATTCGGCGCTGCAGCTTTTGCAGGTGAGCTTTCCTTCCGAAACCCCATCCGCATTCCCCTCGAATTTTTGCAGCTTCAAAGCGCCTTTGCATCCGGTGCAGCGCAGTATGGTTAGGAGGTATTTTCGCATGGAATTCTCGCCTAAATTGATTTTTCAATCTCGTATTCGCTCTCCTTGGCAACTCCGTAGTAGGTGCGCACCATTATCTCGCCAAGGAAGCCGAATATCACGAACTGGACGCCCATTATTGCAAGGATGGCCGCAAGAAGGAGCGCGGTTGTAACGGTTATTGGTTTCCCGAAGAAGAGGAAATCCGCAATTTTTATGAGCGCAATAAGCCCTGCAAATGCGAACATGAAAAAGCCAAGCAAGCCGAATAGGTGCAGCGGCCTTGTTGAGAAGGAGCTCCAGAATTTTATGTAAAGGAGGTCGAGAAAGCCCTTCAGCAGGCGCGTGAAATTATACTTGGTTTTGCCGAATTTCCTTGGGCAATGATTCACTTTCACTTCGGAGATGCGGAATCCTTTCGTTGCCAGAATGGCGGGTATGAACCGGTGCATTTCCCCAAATAACCTAAGGTCCTTGAGCGTTTCCTTCCTATATGCTTTGAGCGAGCAGCCCGAATCATGGATTTTCAGCCCTGTTAATTTCCTAGAGAGCCAGTTTGAGAACAGCGAGGGCGCCTTTTTTGTGAAAGCCGCATCCTTCCTGTCAAATCGCCATCCGGAAACAACATCGTATCCCTTATCGAGCTCCTTCAAAAGAAGCGGGATGTCTGCGGGATCATTCTGCAAATCGC
>JBDRLB010000005.1:0-7176 GCA_043813365.1 Microcaldota archaeon
AAAAAGTAAAAAAAACAGGACACACCTCTGTGAGGTTAATGGCCTATCATGATCGACCTCTGGGATTCAAGCCTATGAAGCCTGAATTTGTACAGTTCCCAGAAGTAGGTCGCAGCCGCGAAAGCAAGCACCCCGGCAAGCGGTATGCTGAAGAGCAGGTAAATGCCAGCAATGAACGAAATCACCGCATAACCCCTGAACTTTATGGCCTCCTTCCAAATGTCCAAGAACCTTACGATATAGTCCCACCTAGTGCTCATCTTCAGGAACGGCTGCTTCACATCTGCGAGCACCGAAGACATCTGGACCGGGGGCATTGCATCTTCGTTCATATCTTTTTCACCATGTTATCGTTCATTTACCTCTTCGAAAGCGGCATGTACGCGCTGTAAAACAATTTCGGGCTTGCAGCATCCCTGAGGGGATTGAAAGCCTCCTTCTTCCCTTCATTGTTTTTTTGGTTTTTCATTGTTTTCACCGTTTCTCATACTGTGCTGATGAGCGTCTTGCCTTTCCACCACTCAACTGACCACGTGGCGCCAAGCTCCTTCTCACTCCAGTAATAGCCCGTCAGGTACGCGAGAGCGCCTGCGAGATAGACGTTTATCGTTAGCGCAAAAATCATGAGCGCAAATGACAGCCATGCCATGAAATACGCCTTGTAAATGGCACCGACTGAGCCGTTCTTGTAATCCTCATCAAGGACATCGTTCATCAGCTCTCCCCTGGTCTTAACGTTGAGTGAATTTACGGGCTTCCCATCCGCCTGCATGTCATTGGCAGTCATGGGCAAATACATCGGAAGTGTCCGTTTGCCCTCGTTCTCCGGAATGTGGGTCAATGCCTGAGTTGACCACGGCCTCAAGTTGTCCGCATTAAGCGGGTTCAGCCCGGGCATTTTGTGCGTCATGTAGGGTTCGCCGGCATGCGCATGCTGATGCTCATGGCCATGCTCGCCGCTATGTATGATGTGCTTTATCTCCGAAAGCCTGTTTACGCGGATCGGTTTTCTCATGTTACTCACTTTAAGCTGCACCTGTCAATACAAGAATCAACCCATATCCCAAACCCAATGCCAAAAGGGTGTAGACCTGGTTCTGGTTGAGGCCCATCATGCTTGCCCGGCCACCCATCCCGTCCTCGTAGCTGTTTACTTCTATGCCGGACCTGCCTTTCACCGGCTTGATTGGCGTCACCTCTTCCAGCAACGCCATGAACTGCACGATCAAACTCGAACCCCTGAGTTTTCCAGCACCTGACATATTTTTCCACCTTATCAGTCCACCAGCACCAAGGACCTGTATTTTCCGAATTTAGCATATACGAACTTGTCCATCCATGCGACGTTCCTGTATTTCGCTCCCAACATGATCAATAACAGCCCAACAGGGGCAAAAATGCTGAGCATCAAAATGCCCGCAGAAACGAAAAGTATTGCGAAAATCCAGAACCTCTTGTTATCCACCCAGTAAGCGATGTATTCGTTCATGTAGTCCCAACGGTTCTGGGCCCTCATGTTCGCCCTGACCTTCGGATCCACTTCCACATAGCCGAAAGTTTTCATCGGAAGGCTCACATCCTGCTTCTGGCCAGCTCCATCGGACCTGTGCATGCCTACGACCGCCTCCTGATGATGCGGGTTTACGTTTTCAACGCCTTTTGGGTTTTCCATTTTTTTCACGATTTTTCGTTCTAAGTACCCTCAAGCAACCACCTGTGCCTTGGCTGCTCAACTGCCATGAAAGTATAGAATTTGTATTTCCCGTAAAAGTAACCGGTTGCGAGGCCTGCAACGCCTGCCAAAATGATGTTCTGGGGGAGCAATATCAGTGTAACCGCGCCCATAATGTAAGTAGCCGCCCTGGTTGAGTTATAAAGCACCCAATGGGTGATTTTCTCATTCATGAGCGCCTGCCTCGTAACCACCTTGATTACCCCGGTGCCTTTCTTTGAAGAAATATCAGTTGGCAGGAACATCGGTGATACCTGATACTCCTTCTTGGGAACCTCCTGCTTGATCAGGGTAGGCGCCACCTGCTTCAACTGCTCAAAGTTTAGATTACCCATTGTTTTCACGTGCTATTATTATGTACGAACTCCTATATATACTTAACGGTAGTAACATTCTAACCTACTATATTCACTTCAACACAGCTAGGGGGGTATTTTGACAGTTGTAATTGGTAGATGGTCAGAAAATCTATAAATAAGGTATTTTTAGGGAACAAATGCGTTCAAACAGGAAAATTATTGCTTATTTTTCCAAAAGAAGTTAGAATTAGGCGTTAAAAGTGACGAATAAGCAGCAAAAAGTCTGCTAATTATTCGCCCTTTTCTTGAAATAATAGATTCCGATCGCGAGAATGATTATTGCGGCAAGGGCTCCGATCATCCAGTCAGATCCGGCTTTCTTGGTTTTTGAATCCGCGATGGTTTGGTTGAGCTTGGTTTTTGCTTTGGTTAGGAGAATGAGCGCCTGATCAGTTCTACCCTGCTTTTGCAAGGTTTCCGCCTGCTGAACCAAATCCTGGATGTCCAGACGGTCTTGTTCGGGGATTAGGTTGATGTTGTCCTCGATTTCCTGCCTTATTTGGACAACTTGAATGGAAACCGGTAAAGGGGAGGGAGAGGGTTTGATTGATGCGGAAGGGGAGGGAGTGTTTGTTGGAGTGCCGGGTTGGGATGGAGGGTAATAAGGGCTGCCTCCGGATGGGGGGTTGTAGGGCATTGTGCAGCCCTGTGTTAAGGGAGGAATTGTTATTGTGGTGTTGCAGTTGTTGGCGTCGGTGCACAATCTGCTTTGCGAGCCTGCTGAACAAGTGTTCCAGCCGGTGCAGCTCCATGATTCGTTGCAGGGGGTTGGGGAAGCGGATGGAGAAATTGAAGCGGATGGGGAAACGGAGGCGTTTATTGAGGGGGATGGGGAAGGCATTGTGCAGTTTTGGAGTTCAGCTGGTTTGGAAGTTGTTGTGCCACAGCTGTTTAAATCGAGGCACGCACGGGTTTGCGAGCTGTTTGTGCAAACGCCCCAATTGGTGCAGCTCCAGTTCTCGGAGCAGGGAAGAGGTGTGGGGGAAACGGAAGGAGATGAAGCTGCATTCAGTTCTATTTCGGTCAACCACATTACTGATGCGTAGGTTGCTGCGCCCTGGTTGATTGGTTGGTATAACCTCCAGCGGGATGCGGAAATTGGGGAGAATGAGACAGTTGAAATTGGCTGGTTTGAGCCGGGGTAGGGGATGGATGCTGCGGTTTGCCAGGAGGAGCCGCCGTAGAATTGCACCTGCACTTGCTGGGAGGTCATGTAAGCGCTCTGGACTGCATTGTATGCCCACCAGATTGTTGCGGTGCTGATTTGAGTTGGGCTGCAGAATTGCTTTTCAACCCAGTGCGCCGCAGATACGCTCTCACCGGAAGCCCAGGTGGTTGAGGTTCCGCCGTTCGCATTGATGATTCCGTCGTCAATGGTTGAAACGGAGTAGCCGGAATACGTTGAATCAACTGAAATTGAGGGAGAGCAGGTTGGGGAAGCGGAAGGCGAAATTGAAGGGGAAGCGGAGGGAGATGCCGAAGGGGAGGGGCTGGGCGAGGGGGAAGCTGATGGGCTTGGGGAGGGGATAATTGAGGGCGAAGGCGAGGGGGATGGAGAGGATGAAGGACTGGGGGATGGAACTGGAGGTGTGGCGCCATTTCCGATGATTTCATTCCCTGTGATGTACGGCCCCATATTGATCCGTTCTGCCCTGTTGCCGTCATTGTCGTAATCCTGCCAATCGATTCCAGCGTTCCTTGCGGGAGAGCCGGATTGGAGATGGAAATCCAGATTGCCGGAATTCACGAAAAGCGGGTCGGTGAAAATAGAATGGCTTTCAAAATTGCCGGTAATTGATTGGTATTGTGCGAACGTCCAGGGGCCTACATCGCCATGGCCGAAAGAGCCGAATTGGTAGAAATCATTGTAGTCCGAATTGTTTACCCGCACAATGTGGCCGTTATAGTCCCAACCACTTAGAACAATTGAATAATTCGTGTTGCGGAAAATATTGTTCCAGATATTTACCTGCCCGTTATTCACGTTGGCTATGACAGCTATGCCAATATGCACATTATAAAAATCATTATTATAAATCAGGTTGCCGTACGAGTTCCAATTCAGGAAAATGGCCATGTCCTTGATGTTGTAGAAAATATTGTTGTAGATGTGGTAATTCGTGTTGGCCTCATTTCCAGGGCCGTAGATGCCTCTGCCCGAGAGGTCGTGGAAAATATTGTTGTAATAGCGGTTGTTCAACCCAGATTGCTTTTCATGAGCTCCTGCACCAGTATTGTAGATTTCATTATTTGCGATGATTGAATCCCTCACATTATAAAAAATGATTCCCTCTCCGCCGTGAGCCGATCCAGCAGGGTATGCGCCCTTGTCGCTCCATTGGTCGTGGATCTTGTTGTTGAGTATGTTAACATTGGGCTGATTGGGGCTGCTGGCTACATGGAATATTGCAGCCGGATTCTCCCCGCAGCTTCCCTCGCCCGAATTGAATGCGATTTCGTTGTTTTGAATCAACAAATCATGGTCTTGATCCCACAATGTTATCCCCCTTGTGCCGTGCATTATTGTGAGGTTTTGAAGGGTCACATATGCCCTTGAGCTTCCCGTCTCACTCACTGGCCGGCGCTGGGAGCACTCGATTTGGTGATTGTTCGGGTTGTCACTGTTGAAAGGCCACAGATACAGTGTGTGCGTGTTTCGGTCATAGTAGTATTTTCCCGGGGCATTGACGCCTGCAGGGCCCGCCATCGCAGATGACATGAATCCAGAAACATTATAGTCGCTTCGCGTATACCATTTATTGCGGTCTTCCCAGCAGTCGGGGGTAATGTTATACCTGAACGCGTTGGTTCTGTCGATATTTTCACACCTCGATACTGTCGAATCGAATGTTGTGCGGTACACATTTCCGCTGTATTGCTGCCAATTGGTCACTAGATCGCTTCCGAGTATTTTGATGTTTTCCCTGCTGCCTAAACCGCTGATTACTGTTCTCTGCAAATCATTTGAACCCGATCTGAGTACAACGGATTCCCGGTATTCGCCCGGGAGTATGTAAAGCGTGTCCCCGCCAATCATTGCAGTGTTGGCCCTCGCTATGGTTCTGAAAGCAGTCGCTTGCGATAAGCCGTTGTTCGCATCGTTTCCGTTTGATTGCGAAACATAATAGGTTGCGGCTGAGAGGAGGCCGGAAATGAATAAAATCAGCATCAGGGCATTTTTCAGCATGGGGATCACTGAAGGGGTTAATGCGTGGGCGTATTTAAATTTTTTCAAAGAGGAACAGGAGAGTGGTTTGGTTTCTTTGATGCTTTTCTTCTTGCAGGCGGCAGCTGGTTAGACCAGTATTTTCGGGCATTCGGCCTCAACTATGAAGGTGGTCTCAGCTTGCGCGACCAGGGCGTCCTTCTTGGCTTCCTTCAGTATGGGGTAGGAATGCAATATTCCTTGCTTCTCAAGGTCACGCACTGCAAGGTTGAACATCGGGAAATCCTTGTACCAGCGGGCTGCAAAGGGCATGGTAAGGCGGTCTTCGGCGATTTTCGCAAGAAGCTCCCTGCTTTTAGGAAGCCGGACATTCATGCTGGAATGGGGTTCCAACGACCAGATTTGGAGGTAATCGCCTTCATTCACGTGGCCAGTGCCGTTGGTGACGAAGGGTTCGCACGCAAATACATCCCCTTCCTCCAAAATGTAGCCTCCGCGGGGAACATTTGGAATTTCCGTGCCCGCATGCAAATCATACTGCCCCAAAGAATGGCCGCAGAGGTTCTCAATTGGAATGAAGCCGTATTCCTTTATGGTGCGCTCTATTTCAGCGCCAATATCGCGAACATTGGCACCGGCCTTGATGATACCGAGCGCATTTTGGAGCGCGATTTCCGCTGCTTCGATCATCTTCGCGTGCTCATTGGAAGGGTTGAAGGAAAAAGCAGTATCAATCGTATAACCCTCTATCATCACCCCGAAATCAACCTTGATGAGATCGGAATCGTTCACTTCCCGGATGTCAGCGGCTTCTGGGGTGTCATGCGCAGCACTGCCATTTGCGGATACATTGACCGGAAATGCGGGCTTCCCGCCGAGCTGGCGGGTCTCCTCCTCCATTGATTCCGCAATTTTTAAGTAACTTTTTTCCTTCTTCACAAGCTCCCTGCCGTATTTCATTACCTTTTTTGCGATGTCACTCGCCTCAAGGTATTTGTTCTGCTCATCCGCTTCCATGTTTACCGCAAGTTGTTCCTCAATGAAAGCTTAATAAGCGAGACGATGGGCGGGATATTTTAATAGGAGAAGTTCAATTTAGAATGCGATCTTATGGACTCCCCTGATTTGCGCATCCTTGCAATCGATGATTCGCCCTTCAGCAAAAAAAGGGGGAAAACGGAATGCATCGGAGTGCTTTCAAACGGGGGGAATGTGGAGGGAATCATCAATTTCCAAGTTGGGACGGACGGGGAGGATGCTGCGGAAAAAATCATCAAAGCGATTATGGGAAGCAGGTTCGGAAAATTGATCCGCCTCATACTGCTCCAGTCGATCACTTTGGCAGGGCTGAATCTGGTTGACCTCAAGAAACTCCATTCACATACTAATATTCCGGTTATTTGCATTACAAATGTGAAACCGAAGGATGGCGCGTTAGGTGCAGCAATCAGGAAGGCTTTTAAGGCAAAAAGCGTTAGAGAGAGAAAGCTGAGAATATTGGAGGAAGCAGGCGAAATCCGGAGCATAGGAGGGATGTATTTCCAAAAAATCGGGATGCGACCCCTTGAAGCGGAGAGGATAATTTCCTCATTCGAAGGGTATCCCTGGAACTTGCGGCTTGCACACCTCATAGCAACGGCAATTGTCAAAGGCGAATCGCATGGCAAAGCGTAAGGAAGGGAAAAAGATCAAATTGCTGGGAATGGAGGTGAAGGTAGATTACCTTCTTGGAGCATTATTGGTTTTGCTGCTTGTAGCATATGCATTGATGAAAATTCCGGCATTCGGGGTTGTTTCGCTGATCATTTTGCTAATACTATTTTTGAAGGACGTATTGCCCTCCTCTTCGGATTCGAAGAGCGTGCTTGCTTCCGTGAAGGAGCTCGTGGTTGCACTTATAGCTGCGCTTGTATTGTGGT
>JBDRLB010000006.1:0-12407 GCA_043813365.1 Microcaldota archaeon
ATACAGGAAAATCACCCAAAAGAGATTCGGAAAATCATATGCGCTTCTAATAGGGGATGCTGCTGGGCAAGTGAAGGCAACCAGCGGAGGCGGGGTGAATTTCGGGGCGAAGTGCGCCAAAATTGCTGCCAAGGAGGCGGAAAAGTACCTTTTCGAGGATGTGCCCCCTGAGTACGAGCATCAATGGCGCAAATCCCACGGCGAAACCCTTAAATTGCACTACCTGCTTCATCGCGCATATATGCTGGTGCCGCATTGGCTTTCAGAAATCGGAGTAGGCGTCTCCCGCAGGGTCGGAATGGCCAGTTTACTGGAGAAATATGGCGACATGGATTATGTATTTAAGATGTAAGTTGTAATAATTGCGGGTATATTATGAGCCAGAAAATCATTATGCGGCCGCCTGAACTGCCTGAGGAAAAAGAAAGGCAGGAGGAGATCAAGAAAGCTGCATTGTTTTACGGTGAAAGAAAGGCATCCCATTATATTGAAGTAATGAAGCTTGCAATGCAGTATGCAAACGACTGGCACCTCGCCCAAGCTGCTTTATATCATGGCGTCCCATTTTTCCTTAGGAAAAAGGTTTTGCAGGAAGGAAAAGAGCTGAAGAACGAACAAATCAAAGCGGCTTTGACGTCCTTTGGTTTGAAGGGGCCAGTCAGAGACTTGATATTAACGTATGATAAGCTGCCGCGACCAAAGCCGAAGGAGGGCAGGCTTTCTTCTTCTGAAGAAATAAAAGGGCTAAGCACGGTAAAACCTCTTTCGTCCGAACCAAAGGAAATTTCAGAGCTGGACCCCGAATTTCTCTCAAAATTCTACTATCGAGTCGAAGAAGACCCGCGGCTTTACCTTTTACGCACACTGGACCGATTGCATGTTTTAAAATCCAACAAGTACCCTCGCGAATCATTGGGAATTGCCAGGGCTGTGAGGGAACACTATGCAAAGACTGCGCATTGGCTGAACATGTACGGCCTTGCGAGTGAACTTGAAAGTGCCGCGTTCAGGACCGAGCATCCATGGATCGCCAAACAGGTCGGATTGCTCATCAAGAAAAAGAAGGAATCAGTTAATATTAAAAACAGGAGAGCTTCCCTGATGCGCATCGCGAAAAGCTTAAGTTTTTCTTCAAAGGAACCGGTCCAAATCGAGTATAGGATAAAATCCGATGCCAGTGCCTGGAAAAAGATGAAAATCGATCCTGGTGAATTTGAAAAAATGAATTACAGGGAAAGAAAACGCATGCTAAATAGGCAATTTAAAACCGTCCGAGATGTTATTGCATTCAGGTTAATTGTGCCCGATGGGTATACTGACGGAAAACCGAACCACGAATTATTAAAAAATGCACTCCTTTCCTCAGATTTGGGATTGAAAGTATCAGCAGATTATTTCCTCAAGCCCAAGCCAAACCATTACCAGGCGTACCATCTGAAAGCTGAGGATATTGACCTCCAAATACGTACATATGGGAGCCACCAGCATGCGGAATACGGGGACGCTGGCCACTGGGGATACAAAGGCCACCCGATTTCAGGGTCGCTTGCAGTCCAGTTTGCCAATATTCGCAGTTATTATGATGCTGTGAATAAAGGCGACTTGACAGCCAAAAAGTCAACTTTCGAAAGATGGCACGGTGTGGATTTGATGGAAGAAGGGATGATATACCGCGGCAACGAACTTTTTTCTTTCAAGCATGTCGGCCCACCGACACCAATAGACCTCGCCCGCACTTCGGATCCTCACCAGTGGATATACCTTAAAACCTGCCTTGTCAAGCCACCTGGATCAAAATCATGGAAAAATTTTGCTTTTTCCAAGCGAATACCATTCGGTTCAGAAACAAGGCTATTCTTTGCACCTAGGCAAACGTTAAATTCAAATTGGCTGGGATATGTTGCAAATGAAACTACGAAGGCAACAATAAGGCTTTTATTGAGGGACGCCGATTCAAAATGAACAAATAGGGATGCCCGATGTTATCAAAGGATTATCTCATAAAGGAATTCGAGAAGGAGTACAAGCAGTACTACGAGGTGGAGCTTTTCAGGAAGGAGGGGTTCCGGAGGTTCAAGTGCAAAACCTGCGGCAAGGCGTTCTGGAGCATACCAGAAACCGATAACTGCGGCGACTCCTCCCATAATGATTACGATTTCTTCAATGACCCGAAGCCAGTTTCCTCCCACCTCAACTATTCCCAATTCTGGAAGAAATACGCCTCCTTCTGGAAAAAAAACGGCCACGAGGTTCTGAAGCGTTATCCGGTGATCTGCAGGTGGAGGGATGACCTATTTTTCACAATTGCAAGCATCGTTGATTTCCAGCGGCTTGAGAAGGGGAAAGTGGTTTTCGAATACCCCTCGAACCCATTGATGGTCCCCCAAATCTGCCTCCGATTTGTTGACATTGCGAATGTGGGTGTTACCGGAAGGCATTTCAGCTGCTTCATGATGGCAGGCCAGCATTCATTTAATGAGAAGAAGGGCAAAGCGGAAGGGAACGCAAATTTGCAACCCAATTCATCGCCAGCTAAAAATGATCCTTATTGGAAGGACAGGTGCATAGAGCTCAATTTCAAATTCCTAACCGAGGTGCTCAAAATACCAAAAGGAAAAATCACCTATGGGGAGGATCTGTGGCACATGCCGGATTTCTCCGCATTCGGGCCTTCAATTGAGAGCTTTTCGGGCGGTGTTGAGCTGGTCAACAGCGTTTTCATGCAATACCGCGCTACTCCGGATGGGAAATTCGAGGAGCTTGACACCAAAGTGATTGATGTGGGTTGGGGATTCGAGCGGCTCCTTTGGTTCTACAACCGTACACCAACCGCATATGATTCCGTCTTCCCAACTGAAATAGAGTTCATGAAAAAAAGGAGCGGGCTGAATATCGATGCAAAATTATTCGCATCCTATTCACAGCTCGCTGCCAAGCTGAACATAGAGGAAGTGCACAACTTGAAGGAGGAAAAGGATAAAATTGCGAAGAGTTTGGGGATAGGGCTGGAAGAGCTTGAAAGGACCATTGCCCCATTGCAGGCGATTTACGCGATTGCGGACCACTCCAGAACATTGCTGTTCGCGCTGAGTGACGGTGCACTGCCTTCAAATTCCGCGGGCGGGTACAATTTGCGGATCCTCCTTCGCCGCGCGTTCGGCTTCATTGACGAGTACAAATTCGATTTTGATGTTTATGACATAATGAAATTGCAGGCAACGGGTTACAAGGGCATATTCCCCGAACTTTCGGAAAATTTTGATGGGATAAGGAAAATTTTGGAAATAGAGCGGGGGAAATACGCGGAGACGAAGGAAAAGGCGATGAAGCTCGCTTCGGAAGTTCTTAGAAAGGGCGAACTGAAGGCGGACAAATTACAGATGCTTTACGAATCCCACGGCGTTACCCCGGAAATACTTGACAGTGTTGCAAAAGCGCTGAAGATAGAGGCAAGCATCCCGACCGATTTCTACCGCAAGGTCACTGAGAAGCACATTATGCAGGAGAAGGCGAAAAAGGATCCCCTCCTAGATGACCCGAAATTTCAAAAACTGCAAAAAACACGGCTGGTTTACTACGAAGACCAAAATAAGCTGGAAGATACTGCAAAAGTGCTGGCGATTTACGGCAATAAGATTGTGCTGGACCGCACCATCATCTACCCTGAAGGCGGAGGGCAGGTTGCAGATTACGGGTTTATCGGGAAAGCTAAAGTGCTGGACGCCCAGAAAATCGACGATGTTGTTCTGCATCACGTGGAGCATCCTCATGAGCTGAAGGAAGGCGAAACGTATGATGTCAAGGTTGATTACGTGAGGCGCTGGGCCTTGAGGCGACATCATTCAGCAACGCATATCATGAACGCCTCTTGCAAGGAAATACTGGGCAACCATGTCTGGCAGGCTGGCGCAAAGAAGGAGGATGATGAGGCGCACCTCGACATTACGCATTATGAGAAGCCGACTGCAGAGTAGCTGCGGAAAATCGAGCACATTGCAAACAAGCACGTGATGGCGAACCTGAAGGTGAAAATCAATTTTATGGACAGGGGGAAGGCGGAGAAGAAATACGGCTTTCGTTTGTACCAAGGAGGGGGCGCCATTGGGAACATCATCCGCGTTGTTGACTATTCGGGAGTGGACGTGGAGGCATGTGGAGGCATGCATTGCGATTACACCTCCCAAGTTGGCATCATAAAAATTGTCGGCTGCGAGCAGGTGCAGGATGGGATTGTCCGGATCCGGTACAAGGCGGGGGAACAGGCCTGGAAGTGGATACATATGCGGGAAGAATTGCTCAAGCACGCGTCAAGTGAACTGAATGTGCAGGAGGAACAGCTTCCGAACACGGTGAAGCGCTTCTTTGACGAGTGGAAAAGCAGGGGGAAGCAGCTTGAGAAGGCGCATGAGAACCTTGCGGAAGCAACTATTCATAAATTGACGAGGGAGGCAAAGGAGCAGAATAAGCATCTTGTTAAAATGGAGCTCAACTTGATGCCTCCGCTGCTGGAAAAGGTGGCTCTGGAGTTCTCGAAGCATGAGGGTTATGCGATTCTGCTCTGGAACCCCGATGGTTTTGTAGTAGCTGCTGCAAACAAGGATAGCAAGGAGGATGCGCTTGCGCTGCTTAAAGAGAAGGGCGCAAAGGGCGGTGGCAATAGGAATTTTGCTAGGGGGAAGATGGTTTAGTACAGCTGTTCCTTTTTCCTTAAATCTTCATTTTTTTTGACGTTTGCATTCAATGTTGAATCCGCCCTATTTTTCCTTTCCAACAGGGATTTCTCAATATTCATTCTCGTTTGTGCAGTATCGACCACGGCCGTACCAACCTTCTTGGTGGCTGGGTCATTCGGCGGGTTGACCCTATTTTGATCGGGATGCCTGAGGTGGAATGGGATCAATATGGCAGCAGCTAAAACCGCAGCGAATTTTTTCCATCCCATAAAATCAGCAATAAAAAATAAAAGGAAAAAATAAAAAATCAGAGGCCGGCAGGTGCGAATGTAAGCATCAGCCATGCGCCTATTATGTACTTGAAGATCCCTCCGACCATGTCTCCCAGAAGGAACCTTTCAGGCAGGTTCATCGAAAGCGCCAACCCGACTCTTACCGGTATTTGCGCAATGATGCCCAGGAGCGCGAAGAATATATAGTACGTTGAGAAGTCTAAATTCATTCCCGCATACACGATGATGAACATCATGAACACGAAGAACGCTTCCACGAACGAATTCAGCACAGAGAGCATCATTACCCGGGAGCTTTCCCTTTTCACGAGCTTTTCGAAGCCCTTCTTTCTGCCCCATTTTTCCAGCATCGTGCCCGTCCCGAGCCAGCTGAATATAGCGAACCAGATGCCTAACACTACCCACGGTATCAAGAATTCCGGCGAACCCATTCCAAACCACCTTTAAAGTGTTATTTTTCCCCCCTATATTAACCTTTTTGCGGGCCATTTATGCAGGTTGAATCACCGCCTTCCCTCATTTTGCTAATCAAACCATTTATAAGGATTAATTGCTCATTCTTCCAAAGTGGCATCTTTTCATGGATAGCGAATACTCCAAGCTGATTGACAACCTTGCGGACCCTAATTTCAAGCAGAAGGTTTCCATCCCAAAAGTGCTTGATGTTCTCCGTGACCAGCTCACTGATGTCTCAAAAACCAACCGTTCATTGCATCTGTCGCGCCTCAATATGCGCCTCCATTTCGACCTTTCCGAACTGTTCAATGAGAACAAGGAGGAGGCGCAAAGGCTCGCGAATAAAATTGAAAACAGGAGACCGTTACGGCTCGTAAAAGTGATCACTCCGGATGAGGACGACATGGCCGCTTCTTACCGCCTCACCCATTTGCAACGCGAAGCGGATTTCATAGAGAAGGAAACCGGCAATTACGATGTTTACATAGGCTATCCTTTCGTGGAGGGAGAATTCGGCGACGGCACCCATTACAAATGCCCCCTGGTATTATTCCCCGCGATCATCGAAAAGGATTACAAAAAGCTCGAATATACCGCAAAGCCGGATGCGGAACGCGAGCCCATCCTCAATAAAACTTTTATCATCGCATACCAGAAGTTCAACCGCATAAAGTTTGACCCGAATTACGATTTTGAAATAGAGGAAGGGAAGGACGGATTCCTTAAAGCTGCAATATCGAAATGCGAGGATCTTGGAATGAAATTTGAGAACAAAACTGTTCTCGGTAACCATATGCAGCAATACGATGCGAGGAAGGCTACACGGGGAGGGGCGACGAACAGGATAAACATCAAGAATTATGCGATCCTCGGCATGTTCCCCCAGACTTCCTCCACTGTCCTGTCGGATTATGAGGAGCTCATAAAAGCGCCCCCATCGGATGGCGCAATGTTCGATTTCTTCAACGGCGAGGCTGCAGATAAAAACGAATGGCTTAGGCCCGAGGACCACGGGAAGAGGGCGTATTTCGTCACGGATGTTGATGGCTCGCAGGAGAAGGCGATGCTTTCCCTGGAGAAGCTGAAGGGGATTGCCGTGCATGGGCCGCCAGGGACCGGCAAATCGCAATTGATCGTCAATGTGATTGCGGATAATGTGGCAAAGGGGAAGGCCATCCTGCTTGTTTGTGAAAAACGTGCCGCCTTGGACGTAGTCTACCACCGGCTGGCAGCAATCGGCCTAGGCGACATGGTCGCGTTGGTGCATGATTACAACAAGGACCGGCACACGATTTTTTCCAAAGTCGCAAAGAACATCGACGATTTCAATAATGCCGAAACGCTTCCTGAAATCACCGTTGATGACAAGGGCATGAAATCCGAAGAGCTGCTCTCCCAGCTTGTGGAATACCACCATTCAATAAGCAGGAAACTAAGGAGCGGGACGAGCCTAAGGCACCTGTATTCCGTTGACAAGCAGCCACTTTTGCGCGTTGAAAGCCTATCCGGATTGGAAAACAGCTTTTCCTTCCTCCAGTTCGTGGATGCGATGGAGAAAATCTCCGACCTGCTGCTTCTTGTCAGGAAGGACGGGAACGGCGCATTCAAGGCTCTCCAAAATAACAAGCTGGCATCGATTTCCGAGGAAAAAAGCCGGCAGGTGGAGATCCGTTTAAGGGAGCTGCTCAGGATTTACGAGTCCCTCATCGAGCTTTCAAATGGGGCTGAATTCCAGGCATTGCAGCTGCAAAAGCACCATTCCGCTTACCCCAAATCAATGGAGCTCGAGTCCCGGATCAGGAAGCACCCCCACAATTCCAAATCCTTCCTGAAATTCACCAATTCCGAATGGCGCAAAGCGCAGAAGTACCTTGAAGCCGTGCGTGAAAACAATAGGGAAAGCAAGCTGCCCTTTGAATACCTGCTTAGGGAATTGAACGGCGAAAGCATCAAATTCACCTCGAAAACGTTCATTTCAGTAGGGAAGCTGGCGGAATACAACAAGCTGATGCAATCCTTTGAGAACGAGGCTGCCGAGCTGCAGAGCGAGCTTGCATATGGGGAATCGGACAACACAATTTCCTCCGAACTTGTCTCCCTTGCCTCGTTTTGCTCGGACGATTGCCAGCACCTTCTACTCCAATTGCAGAATTCCTTAAAGGCAAGGGAAAAGGGGAAGGTATTTGCGCGCCAGGTATCCGACCTTTCAGAGGAAGAGCGCACCCTCTTCGATATTGCGCAATCGGTGCTTTCGCGCGAGAAGAACCTGCAGAAAACGATCGACATCCTAAACCACTCCTATTACTACAAGCAGATACAGCAGGCGGAAAACGAGCTTCCGGTGCTGAAGAAGCTTGACCGCACTACTTACGGGAATTACCGGAAGGAACTGCAGTCACTGCTGAACAAGCGCAAATTGAAAAGCAGGCAGGAAGTCAGGAGGAGATGGCATGAGAACCTCTCCAACCAAAGGTACTCCAACCTGAAGGAAATGAAGTTCCAGGCGGAAAAGACGAAGCACCCGTGGAGCATCAGGAAAATGATGCGCGAGTTTGCAGACAAGGGGATTATGGATGTTTTCCCGGTGTGGCTTTGCTCGCCTGAAACCGTCTCCGCCATTTTCCCGCTCAAGAAAGGGATGTTCGAAACGGTTGTTTTCGACGAGGCTTCCCAATGCACGCTTGAACATGCAATCCCTGCGCTCTACCGTTCCAAATCCGTTGCAGTTGCAGGCGATGAGAAGCAGCTCCCTCCTTTTGATTTATTCTCCTCCCATCTGGACATTGAGAATGCCGAGGAGGACGATTCGCCTTCAGCAAACGAATTGGTGGAGGTTGCCGGCGTCAAATCGTTCTTGCAGCTGGCAAAAAGGAGATATCCCGAACTCCTCCTTAACTGGCACTATCGCTCAAAACGTGAGGAATTGATCGCCTTCTCCAATTTCGCCTTCTACTCCGGCAAAATTCAGACAACCACTCCTCCTGAAATGCACAAAAAAGGAACTGCAATTGAATGGATAAAGGTTAATGGTTTATGGGACAAGAGGAGGAACCGTGCGGAGGCAGAAAAGGCAGTCGAACTCATCGCATCAATAATTTCAAAGCCCCATCCGCCTTCAATCGGAGTAGTCACTTTCAATTCCGCCCAGCGCGACCTTATTGAAAATTTGCTTGAGAAAAAAGCGCTCTCGGATTACAAATTTTACCAGCACTACAAGCGCGAACAGGAGCGCGTTGAGAATGAGGAGCTCCAGTCCCTTTTCGTGAAGAACATCGAGAATGTGCAGGGGGATGAAAGGGACATGATAATTTTCAGCATTGGGTATGCTCCATCTGTTGAGGATGGAAGGGTGCTCACTCAATTCGGCACACTCAGCATGGAAGGCGGGGAAAACCGGCTGAATGTCGCGATTACCCGCGCCCGGGAAAAAGTGATTGTGGTCAGCTCCATTGATCCCCTGCAGCTCAAAATAACCGACGAAAGCAACATCGGCGGAAAATACCTCCGGAAATACCTCGAATATGCCAAGGCAGTCTCAGACAACAATGGGGATGAAATTTCCGCAATACTGAAAAGCGTTGGCGGGGATGCATATGAAAAATCAATGCTCTCCCAGCCATCGGCTTCGGATGCGCTTTCGGATGAGCTCTTCATTCAGCTCCAGAAAGCCGGCCTTGAAGTCAAGAAGGAGGTGGGCTACAGCAACTACGCGCTTGATCTCGCAATAATTGACAAATCCGACCAGCACCGGTTCGCTCTAGGAATCGAAATCGACAAGCACAATTATGGCGGGCTGCTCGATGCAAAGGAAAGGGATGTCTACCGCCAGAACCTGCTGGAGAGCAGGGGCTGGAAGCTTTTCCGCGTGAGCTCAAGGGATTGGTGGAGCGATCCGGAGGAGATTGTAAGGGCAATAAAGCAGGAGTTAAAGGACTGAACCCTTGCAAGTCACCGAAATGCTGGCTTAAGCCGGCAATAGCTCAGATCTGGCCGAGGGGAAAGGCGTTTCACAAACCAGCTGGCTGTCCTGGTTTTTGCAGGTGGCATTGCGGACCCCTCGCTGTGATGCGATTGAGCACGGATCACCTTCCGCCTTGCCACTGCAGGCATCCGCAGCCTCCTTGAGCCTTTGGAGCTCGAATTGCACGCGTTGTTCCTCCGTCATATTGCCAAATGTCCCATTCATCCCTCCGGAAAAATTGCCCCTCCCTCCAAATTGGCCCCTTTGGCCTTGCTGGAAACCTGCGTTGCGCTGATCAGTCTGGATGCATCCAAAAAGGAAAAACATCACCAATAACGAGATCATGAGAATGTAGAACGTCAGGCCAGAATTTTTCATTGGAAAACCCCTGCTATTATTCGTATCTTAATGCTTCAACCGGCTGCAGTTTGGCTGCATTCCTTGCCGGCAATACCCCGGAAATTATTCCCACAAGCGCGGAGAATAAAATCGCACCCACAAGAAGTTCGGTAGTCACCAGCGTAGCAACCCCAAATGTCCCGAGGACATAATTTGCAGTCAGGCTAAGTGCAATTCCAAGGACGCCGCCCAAGAAGCCGATCAGCCCCGCTTCAATCAGGAATTCTGCAGTGATTTCGCGGTCCTTCATCCCCAATGCCTTGAGCACCCCGATTTCGCGCGTCCTTTCCAGAACGCTCATGAACATGGTGTTAGCGACACCTATAGCCCCCACAATGAGGGAAATGGCCGCTATTCCGCCCAGGAACAGGGTGAGCATTCCCGTAATGCTTGAGGAGGCATCCGCCAAAAACGAGGCGGTCGTTATTGTGAAGTCCTCCTTTCCTGCAGTGAGCCTGTGGGCGATAAGCAGTGCCTCATCCAGCTTTGCCGCAACAGCATCGGTGCTGTAACCGGGCTTGACTTTCACAAAAACCTGCCCCACATTCGTGCTTTCATTGAGAAGCTGCTTTGCCACGGTCATTGGGATGTAGACATTATTGTCAGATGACACGAACGACCCCGATGTCTGGTTAATTGCACCTACAACCCGGAAATACGAATCGCCAATTTTAATCTGCTTATTGAGGATGTCCATGTCCTTGAATGTATTTGAATATACCCTGTAACCCAAAACAACCGAGTACCGGTCGTTGTCATTAAGCGTTTTTCCTGCAATCATGGTGGGGTTAGCAATAGCCTTGAAAGCTGACGGATCTATTCCCACCACTTGAAGGGATGCATTGAATCCCTTGAACTCTGTCCTTTCGCGGCCATCGATGCGGCCATCGACCTCCAATACGCCATCCACCCGCCTGAGTTTTGCCAGATCATCGAACGTGATCCTCCCGCTATCGCCGCCGAATCTGAAGCCTCCGGCTGCACCACCTCCGCCTGAAATCCGTATTTCGCCTCCTCCCCCAAAACCGCCCCCTCCGGTCCTTGTTGCTTGCTGCCCTCCGGGAGTAATTTGGATGATGTCATTCCCGAGCAGGTTAAGGCGCGAGCGCACTTGCGCATCAACGCCAAATGCAAGCGCCAGCAAAGTGACTATGGAGGCAACTGCAATCACGATTCCAAGCACGGTCAGCCATGAACGGAGCTTCCTGCCGCGCATATTCGCAACCGATAGCCCGAACACATCAATTAGGTTCATATCTTCTCTCCTCAAATATGCGATTATCCTGAATTTTATTTGCGTTCCTCCCGACAGCCCTATTTATCATGCCTCTTTTTCCATTTGTACCCTACGTATGCTCCAATCAGGATGATCACGCCAACCAAAACCATGAATGGGTCCAGCCCGAAAATGCTGAACCCTTGCGAAGCTGGACGGCCGAATCTCTGGTTTGTTGTACCGGTTGCACCAGTAGAGTCTGCGAAGGAAGGCCTGATGCTTAGATCCAGACCAGTGGTTTCCACATGCTCAATGTTTAGTGCGTCCTTGTATGTCACGGTAATTTTCAGGATGCCCGAACTCGCATTTACGCCCCTCCTTGGAGTCATGCTTACTGACATCGATGCTGAATCGTCCAGATTAAGGGTGCCGATGAACTTGTCGTTGCCACTCGTAATGACAAAGTCGTCCGAGGATGCTTTGCCATATACTCCCCTTACGGCCGTATCGCCGACATTTGCTATTGTCACGGAAATGGAGCTGGTCCCGGCAGTATCAGTCATGGGTGCCGCGCCTTCAGTACTGACTAACAAAGAGGTTTTGGCAAGCACCTGCAAACCGGCTGTTTGTGTAATTGCAGGTTGATTTTCATGGTCGATATTGTAGTTTATGACCAAAGTTATGGGGTAAAAGCCCGGCGATGTTCCTGCTGCTACACCTACTTTAAAACTGATCTTTTCCTTTTCGCCTGCTCCGATGGATGCAACATATTGCCTGTCCGTTCCCAATGGGATTAGGGAGCTGGTGGTGGCAAATTGCATCTGGATGAAAATATCCTCTGCGGTCTGCCTCCCCACATTGGTAAGCGTCACCTCCAGGTCTTTTGAATCGCCCGCATAGGTATTTCCAGTTCCCGTCAATTCAGCGACGAGCAGGTTCGATTGCTGCAATTGGTTTATTGTAATTGGTATGTCCCCGACCTGCGCTTGTGTGCCTTTTTGGTCAATGATGAAAATATAGATATCGTAATTCCCGGGCTTGGCCCTGTCCGGAACCTGGAAATCCACGATCTGGTTTTTAACCTGCTTGTAGACCATGTCCCCGTAATAATAGGTCTGGGGAGCATCCAAAAAAGGAATCAATATGTTCAATTGCACCGAATTCGAGCCTTCAGCGTTGGTATTTTCCAGGTCGAATTTAAATCTCACGCTGTCGCCGGGGAATATCCTGTCCGGCGTCTGCTCAAGGTTTGATATTTTGTATCCGGTATTTGAGAAATAGCCCGCATTAGTGATATTGAAAGTCACGGCTGCAGCTTGGCCGATAAGCAATAAAAAAATTGCCCAAAGTAACGACTCGTCCATTTACTTCTCCTTCCAGGCAAGCCAGGCAAACCATCTGACCCCGAG
>JBDRLB010000007.1:0-31760 GCA_043813365.1 Microcaldota archaeon
ATGGATGCCATAGCAAAAGCCATCAAGGAAGGCAGGCATGTTGAATATGAGGGGAAAACGATTGTATTCCCCAATTTGGACCTTCTTCGCCAGTTCCTCACGCCCCAACGGCTACGGATGCTCCATGCAATCAGGACCCAAAATCCCTCTTCTGTTTACGAGCTCGCAAAGATGCTCAAAAGGGACCGGAGGAATGTTCTGAAGGACCTTCGTTCGCTGCAGGATCTCGGGCTTATAAAAATCAGGAAGGAAAACAAAAAAGCAGCCCCCCGGCGGAACCTCGTGCCGCAGGTTGATTTTTCCAGGATAGTTGTCGGGATACCTATTTAGTGCGAAGAATTTACATTATCGAATCCAATCCGATGCTCTCCTCCACTTTCTCCTCCGTAATCAGCATCGCACTCTCAGCAGCGGATGAGCCGTCCTCCTTCATGCCAGCAAGCACAGCCAGCACGCGTACCTCCCCTCCGGAAAGCTGCTTATCTATCGTAGCTCCCCAGATGATGTGCGCATCCTTTGCAATCCTCGTGCTAATTGCATTCACTGCAGCTTCCGCCTCGCCCAAAGTCAAATCTTCCCCTCCCATGATGTTGATGAGGCACTTGTTCGCCTGCCCCACATTCACATCTATGAGCGGCGATTTCAGGGATTTTTCAGCCGCAACGACAACGCGGTTCTTGTCCCTTACATTGGCGGTTTCCCCGAGCCCGATCATCGCAATGCCCGAATTCTCAATTATCGTGCGTACATCCGCAAAATCCAAATTCACCAAACCAGGTTTGGTGATCAATTCCGTAATTCCCTTCACCGAATTGGTGAGCACCAAATCTGCCGCCTTGAAAGCGGAATTCAGGGGCAAATCCGGAACGTAAAATAGCAATTTGTCATTCGGTATTGCAATCGTGGTATCCGCAATTGCGCGCAATTTCTTCAGTCCTTCCATCGCGTTGTCCATCCTTTTCGTGCCTTCGGATGTGAATGGCATGGTAACTATCCCAATTACGAGTGCGCCATTCTCTTTGGCAGCTTTTGCTATTATAGCCGCACTTCCTGTTCCGGTGCCGCCGCCCATGCCGCAAGTGACAAACACAAGGTTCGCATCCTTTAGCAGGTTCTTGATCTCCTCCGCGCTTTCCATTGCAGCAGCCTCTCCAACTTCGGGGTTGCTTCCTGCACCCAATCCCTTGGTTTTCTTCTTCCCCAAAAGCACCTTCTTTGGTGAGTGTATTTTCAGCAGGTGCTGCGCGTCCGTGTTCATCGCAATCATCCCCGCACCATAAATGCCAACGTCCACCATCCTATTGACCGTATTGCAGCCGCTTCCCCCCGTTCCAATAACATAGATTTTCGGCACCGACTGCTCTATGAATTTCTTCAGCTCTGCATCATCCTCCGAAAGCACTTCCTCTTCCTCCTCAACAACCGCCTCCACAACAGGTTTCAGCTCCTCGGAATTCCTTAACTCCTCCTCCAGCTCATTCTCCTTCTTCGAAGTTTCCATTTCCCTCAATCGCTTCTCATTCTCCTGCTTGATTATCTCCGCGTGCTCCGAAGAGCCGTTCTCCGCCTCCTCGTCGAACTCGCCCTTCAAAAATTCGATGTTCTCGTTGATCCTGTCCATCAATCCCATGCGTCTCAGCCTTCAGTATGCGCTTCAAGCTTCTCCTCATCCAAAATCAGTTTGTAAACATATCCGATAATCCCGACTTCAATGATCCCGAACGGCAGCACAAGCAGGTTGAGCGGTATTCCCAGGAATATGCCGTTGTAAAGCCCGCTGATGATCATGACCGAAATGACCAGGAACACGAGCACGAGCAATGATACCCGGTTGAAAAGCTTCCTGCGTTTTTGCATGTTTTCCATTGTAATCACTAATTGAATGAAGGCGGCGATTTTAAGCCCTACCGGTCAATACAGAGCAAAAGAAACTTTAAATATCTAGTTATTATGGGGTATGTGGGGGTTTGATTATGGAATTCCGGAAGGAAAACCAGCATTTCGTCATCCGTTTGGAGAAGGGCGAAAAGGTGGTGGAAACACTGAACAATTTTGTTTCCGAAAAGAGCATTCTGGGAGGTTTTTTCCAGGCAATCGGCGCTGTTTCAGCAGCAGAAATCGGCTATTATGATCTGGAGAGAAAATCCTACTTGTGGAAATCGTTCCATGAGGAAATGGAAGTGGTTTCGATGATGGGCTCAATAACTGAAACCGGCATCCATGCGCACGTTGTTTTGGCGGACAAAACCTTCCACACTTACGGAGGCCACCTCAAGGAAGCGACTGTAGCAGCTACTTTAGAGGTTTTTCTCACTGAAATGAAAAAAATCAGGAGGAAGGAGCATCCGGAAGTCGGCTTGAAGCTGATGGAGCTCTGAAAATGCGGATTTATAACTTATGGGCCTCTAATTTTTCAACAATTTGATGATTTATTATGCTTGACCAGATTTCCGCTTTGATTTCCCAGATTTACGATGTGAAAGCAATAATACAATGGGGAGGCTACACTGCGCTGATCCTGATAGTTTTCGCCGAAACCGGCTTGTTTTTCGGGTTCTTCCTTCCCGGCGATTCCCTGCTCATTACTGCGGGAATTTTCGCATCTGCGGGCATCCTTGACATCTGGATGCTTAATCTTCTGCTCATCCCTGCTGCGATAATCGGCGATGCGGTCAATTATTTCATAGGGAAGCGCATGGGAACCGCGCTTTACCAAAGGGAGGATTCGCGGTTTTTCAAGAAGGCGCACCTGCTGAAGGCAAAGGCGTTCTACGATAAGCACGGCGGGAAAACAATCGTGCTCGCAAGGTTCGTCCCGGTTGTCCGGACATTCGCACCTACTGTTGCAGGCATTTCAGGCATGAGCTACCCCGCATTCGCAATGTATAATATTCTCGGAGGGATCCTCTGGGTTGCAAGCATGACCGGCATCGGCTATTTGCTCGGGAATGCGATCCCGGACATAGAGAAGAACATAATTCTAGTGATTCTAGTGGTTATTTTCCTCTCATTCCTGCCCGCGATTTGGGAGCTTTGGAAGCACAGGAAAAAGCAGTAAGGGAACGCTTTTAACTTTGAATGGCTAAATACCACGAGTGATCAGAGTTGTTCAATTATCGTGAACTTGGCCGCATGTCTGCCGCATCCCGAAAGATGCTCGAGGAAGAAATAGGGCCACATTTTTCAAGCATACCCCCTAGCATGCACGCGCCGGTCGTGGATGCTTTCCGCTCGTTATTGATACCGCCGGAAACACGCAAAATGCCTAGAATGTGGAAAAAAAGGACTTTGGAGCAAGGTGACCCGGAATTTGAGCATCCACGGGATTTTGACCACCTTATGAGAATCGCAACCAAGCGGGGAGACGAAATACTGCAGGCATGGGCACACATTGCCGATTTAAAAAAAACTCCCGGCTTGGAGGCAATGATGGGGGAAATTGGCGCGCATTTACGCAGCGACAATCCCGACCCTATAAAGCTTACCGAGCTACAGGAAAAAATATTTCAGATGCGCGCCCTTAGGAGTCCCTCAGGATCTGAATTGACTGGTTTGGCTATTAAACAAAATGTGACCGAACAAGCGGATAGGGAGTTTTTGGCGAGCACTGCGGTGCAAAGCCTTGATGACCTGTATGCTTTGCTTTTCCTAAAGAAGATACAGGCTTCGAAAAAAAGGCATGATTAACCATGGAAAAACCCAACTTTCCGGAAATGGAGAAGAAGTGGAGGCACTACTGGGAGGAAAACAAGGTTTACAAGTTCCATGATGATGGGAAGGCGCAAATTTATGCAATTGACACGCCCCCTCCGTTCCCAACCGGGGAGTTCCATACCGGAAGCACCCTTAATTGGGGGTACATTGATTTTGCTGCAAGGTACCATCGCATGAAGGGGGAGGCGGTGCTCTTCCCGCAGGGCTGGGATTGCCATGGCTTCCCAACCGAAACAAAGGTGGAGGCGAAATTCGGCAAACTGCCAAGGGAGCAGTTCCGGGAGAAGTGTTTGGAATGGACGCACAACATGGTCGGAACTATCAAGGAGCAGATGCAGCAGATGGGCTTCTCAATTGATTGGGAGCACGAGTATTACACTATTGACAAGGAATACCATCGCAAGGTGCAGCTATCCCTCCTTGAAATGTACGAAAAAGGGTATGTTTACAGGGGGAAGCATCCCGTGCTCTTCTGCACGAATTGCGGAAGTGCAATTGCTAAGGCCGAAACGGACGATTCGCAGCGGGAGGGGCTATTGAGCTATTTGAAATTCAAATTCGAGCCCGGCAAGGAGCTTGAAATAGCAACAAGCAGGCCAGAGCTCCTCCATGCGTGCGTAGGTTTGGCGTTCAACCCGGCTGATGCGCGCTACAAGGATTTTGAGGGAAAAATTGCGTTCACCCCCATTTTCAACAAACCTGTCCGCATTTACGCTGACAACGCAGTTGACCCCGCATTCGGCTCGGGAATGGTGATGATCTGCACTTTCGGGGATAGCCAGGACATAACTTGGATGTACAAATTCAGGCTTCCGATAATTGCCGCATTTGATGAGAAAGGGCTGGTCACCAATGCCGGTTCCCCCTATGACGGCCTCCACGTAAACAAGATGAAGCCGAAAATATTGGAAGATCTTAAGGCGCATGGGCTCATTGTAAAACAGGAGAAGCTGCAGCAGGTTGTGAAGGTGCACGACCGCTGCAAGAAGCCAATAGAGCTGCTCGCGTCCTCGCAATGGTTCATCAAACTGAAGGAGCACAAAAAAATGATAGTTGAAAATGCGGAAAAGATGGTATGGCACCCGCCGCACGCACTGCAGCTTCTCAAGGATTGGGCGGAAGGGCTCGAATGGGACTGGGTGATTTCGCGCCAGCGCGTATTTGGCATTCCCATACCGTTCTATTACTGCGAAAGCTGCGGGGAGATTTTCCTTCCGGATAAAAAGGATCTCCCGATTGACCCGAATGCAAAACCTTTTTCAAAATCCCACTGCCCCAAATGCGGCGCCGCAATTATAGGGGAGAAAAGTATCTGCGATGGATGGGTAGATAGCAGCATCACCCCGCTAATAATTTCAAAGTGGGCATCCGATGAAAAGCAATTCGGCCGCCTCTACCCTACCTCATTACGCCCCCAGGGGACGGACATCATCCGAACATGGGCGTTCTACACGATTTTCCGCTGCTCCGTCCTTACGGGGAAGCCGCCTTTCAAGGAGATGCTCATAAACGGGATGGTGCTCGGCTCAGATGGCAAGAAGATGAGCAAGAGTGCAGGCAACTACATCGAAGCGAAGGAAGTGATCTCCAAAGCGTCAGTGGATGCATTAAGGCAGTGGATAGCGCTCTCCGGCACTACGGGGAAGGACAACATTTTTTACTGGAAGGACGTGAATTACGCGCAAAGCTTCCTCACGAAATTATGGAATGTAAGCAATTTCGTGGAAATGAGCGCAAAGGGCTATTCCGCGAAAGGTTATGAGCATCACAAGCCGCATCTGCGCGCAACGGACAAGTGGATTTTATGCAGGCTGCACCGCACCATAAAGCTGGCAACCGCAGCGATGGAAAATTACGATTATTATGAGGCAATCATCCTGATGCAGTCCTTCTTCTGGAAGGAATTCGCGGACTACTATCTGGAGGAGGTGAAGTACCGCATCTACCAGCCGGAAATTTTCGGGGAGGAAAGCAGGGAGGCATGCCAGCACGTGCTTTTGGAGGTTTTGAACAAAACGCTGAAATTGCTTTCCCCATTCATCTGCTACGCCACCGAGGAAATTTACCATCACATGTTTGCGGAGGAGGCGAAAAAACAGAAAAGCATCCATCTTGCAGGATGGCCGGTTGCAGATGAGGGAATGATGCAAAATGACACAGAAATTGCGGCAAATTCCCTCCACCAGATAATTGCGGAAATCAGGAAATTCAAGGCATCCAACCAGCTCTCCCTCAATACGGAACTCTCATCCGTTAAGCTTACCCTGAACGGCCGCATGGAGCATTATTTCCCGCTTATTGAGGAGGAGATAACGGCGGTTGGGAAGGCGAAAAAAATAGAGCTGAATTTCATAAAGGAGGAAAAAACAATAGTGGAATGCTCAGTTTAGTTTTTCACTCAAATAGGCCTACTTCGCCCTTCAGCTTCGCATGCTTCTTCTTCTCGTGGACGTCCTCCTCCTTGATTTCCACTTTCACTTCCTCATCCCTCAGCTTGTGGTACCTTTCATGCTGCTTTTCCGCAAAGTTGATGTAGGAATAAACGCCTACACTGACGATCACGATGATCGCGATTACCAGCATCCAATTCAGCCCGCCCTTGCTGGTTACGATCTGCAGTTCCGGTGCTATGGTCGCGCTCAGGTCCCTGAGCATCAGGTCCGCCTTTTCGCGCGCCTCTTGTGCGTATTTGAGCGCATTCGCATAATCGCCCTTCCTCTGGTATTCATTAGCGAGCTGCAGGAGCTGCTCCACTTCGGATACATCGACCCCTCCTGCCTTCAGCTTGGCGATCTCATCGGATGCGGCTGAAATCTGTGCCGCAGCCTGCGCAATTACAGGGTCCGGGGCGGGAGTCGGGGTTTCCACGATCGCCTTTTTCGCACTGGTTGCGGGCGTTGGGGTCGGCCGGGGAGTGGGAGTCGGTGTGGCTGTGCTGTAGACCGCATATTCCGGATACGGGGTGGAATATACGTATGTGTTGCCCGTAGAGCCCGACGTATCCGATGTCGGCGAAGGGGATGCAATTGCACTTGCAATTGTCACATTGGTTGCATTCGTTAGCCCTGCATAGCTTGAATTTATCATCACAATTCCTGCTGCTGTTGATGTGAAGTATCCTGCTGATGTTATCGCGCCTGTGCCGGTTATTGATGTTGCGGAATAGCCTGCGGCCACCGTTGTGTTTTGGTTGCCATATGCATCATAAAGCAACCCATAAAACTGCAAGCCTGCGCCATATGCGATATTCGTGTTGCGGGGCGTAAGCCGCATCTGTGTAGCCGTGGACGCATTAACCAGCCATGTAGTGATGTTTGCAGCGGACGTGTTCAGCCGGCTCGTGACAGTAATTGTTATTGAACCAGCTGTTTTCAAGGTGAAATTGATGTCCGTGCCGTTTCCATTCCCATTCGAGGGAAGTATCGCCTGCCCGTCTGATGATGAAAACGTGTACGAATCAACGATCGAATTGTTTTCCGCATCATAAGAGCTGATGTTCGCAAAGATCACCCTTCCTGCGATGGTGCTGAGGTTGCTGAAGGTTACCGTGACGGATGAGGTTGCATTGCCGTTCGCATGGAATGTGGTTGCATTTGCAATAGTCGAATTCCCGTTGCTGAAAACCGTAATGATCTCGTCTCCGACATCGTTTATGCTGAAGTTGTAATATGTCGTATTTACCGAACCGTTGTCCGGCAAAGTGGAATTCACGCTTGTGAAGTTATACGTGTCCGCAATGGCATTCCCGAACGCGTCATAAGAGGAGAAGTTGCCCGAGAAATTCACTCCCACAACCACGATCAGGTCGGGATAAGTTGCCTTTACGGTGGCGATGGAGGCGGAGTACACTGTAACATTGGTTGAATTCGTGATTGAGGTGTTCGAATTGCTCCTTACTGAAATTGTGCCGATTCCCGCGGTTTTTAGGAGGAACCCCACATTCGTGTTGTTTGCAGTTATGTTCTGCGGCAGGTTCGCTGCGGAATCCGAGCTTGAGAAGTTGTACGTATCATTCACAGGGTTGCCGTAGATGTCCAGGGAGGTGAAATTAATCGTGACATTGGTGCCCGCTATGCAGGATGTGTTCGTGGTATTTTGGATGATGATGTATGCGACGTAGGAGGGCCGTATTCCAATTGTGATTGCGCCATTGTCAAGTATACTGATCCCGTCCGAGAAAGTGCCGTTGAAGGTGACAATGCCAAGCGAATATGCGCCGGTAACATTGATGTTTGTGATGCCCGAAATAGTCAGATTGAAGGACTCATTCCCTATAAGGAGCGTCCCTTCGCTCAAGGTATAGGTTACGTTCTGCCCTGCAATGGTAGTGTTCCCGCCCGTTAGATTCGCCGTATTGGAGGATGCGCTGGCAGCACTGACATCGAAACCAGTCGGGAATATTGCGGTGATGTTGATGAAGCTTGTGTGGCTGGAGGTGGTGTTCAATGAAAATAAGTATGTTGCGCTTGCGCCCGCCTGGTTATCGCTGATTGCTGCTGAGCCGTAGGTGGTGGCTGCGCCTACGCAAACACTTGCCATCATGAAAAGAAACAGTATTTTGCGGTGCACGTGGTGCATATTTTCTCTCTCCGGCGGGCTGATTATAGACGTGCTTACGCTTTCCGAATTTATAAATATTGCTATGGCCGATCGCTTCGGCCATGGCATGAATGCATGCAAAAAAAAGAAAAAATCAGCAGTAGCTCTGCTGGACTGTGTAGGTCAAGGTGGCGCTCCCATCCGCCTTCACCGGTATCGTCCATGAAAACTGCGTGCTGCTCTCCTTCACGCTCCTGAAGTTCTCACTGATAATGCTTGCCTCCCCATATGCGTTCTGCAAAACCACCACTTCGACGTCCGTCTTCTTGTGGTTCCTCAACTCGACGGAATACGAGTACTGCGAGGTGCATACCCCGAGCTCCTTCCTGTCGGTCTGCTTCTTCTCCGCAACGATGTCGAACGCATTCCCGATGAACAGCCTTATTTTCTCATTCTCAGGGGTGTGGTCAATCTGGTCTTCCCCCAAAAACTGCAGCTGGCCTTCGGAATCCGCCTTGTACACCCTTACCTTCCCTTTCGGCATCGGCAATCCCAGATTGTTTTCCTTCCTATTCTCGAAAATGAGCTTCGTCTTCACCTTCGTGCCATCCCCTTCATAAACGAACTGTTTTTGCACCGGCGTGTTCTTCGCATCGAACAGCGTTATCTGCTTATCCTCATTGTTCTTCAAAGTAGCAGGCCGCTGCAATGTGTACATGTGGTATTCGAACAGCGACTCCTCCGTAAACTGAGGGGTGGGAGCAGCCTTGCCTGCGTATGCAACATCCACCATCTCATAATACCTCAAAGGCGCCGCCGCCTTTATCAGGTTGATGTCCCCTGCAACAAGCTTCAATTTCGCATTCTCGAATGTCGCTCCCGCCAGGTTCTTGATGCTCACCCATCCGGTGATATCTAACAAATTGTCATCCTTGTTCGCAATTGCAACGTAATCCGCCTTCCAATTCAGGCCAGACGCGAGGTAGGATATTTGCATTTCATGCATCCCTTCCTTGGAGTTCCTCAGCAGCCATTCCACTGTGGGGGACGTGATCAGCCCTTCAGGCAGAACGGGGTAGTTGATCTTGTCGTAGGAATTCAGCGACACAACGCCAGTTGAGGTCTGCAGCACCAATCCGTCGGTGAAACTAAGGAGCTTGCCCTTGATCTTTTCCCTCGCTCCCGTCGCCTCATCCTGCCCCAGCTCGACCTCTACCTCCTTATCCAGGTACTTTTCCATCAATTTTGAGCTGGTAACCAGGTCATATTGGAAATTCTGCTCTAGCACCTCGAGCCCCCCGCTGCCCAAATCCTTCAGGCTCAGGGAGGTGCTGTCAAGGTACTGCGCGGTGCCCTTCATCTGGAACCTTGTCAAGCCAGCAGGAAGTACCGCAGACCGCGTCTCCTTCACCAGGGAAACCCCGTTATTCGTATTGAATATGCTGTTAGAACTCCTGTAATCCGAGCTGTAATAATCATAGTAGTATGTAGGCTCCACCTGGTAAATCGTAAGCTCCACCGAAGTTGGTTTGTCGGAGCTGGCTGTTTTGGCCTCCTCCTTCAGGTTGAATTGCGCCTCAAGCTTGTATGTCTGCTCCTTCGGCTGGTTCATCGAAGAAAAGCCGATAAATCCCACTGCCATGACCAAAACCGCCGCTACCACCAACAATTTCATGTCCATATGCATCACTTTTTCCTTGCAGGCAAATTGCCGCATTACTAATTCTCACCGGGTTTATATATAGCCTGATTTTTCATTAAGCCAATGCTTAAGCTGGGATTTTAAACGAGAATGCCGCATACCCGTCGCTTTCCAATAATTTAGCATCCGCAACCCTCTCCTCGTAGGAATATTCCGCCTTTCGCTTCTCAAACATTCCCAATTCAATATTATATTTCCCAATCAAATCCGCTTTCAATCCCTCCTTCCCTCCCCCGAAATAATTTGCAAGCTCCTCCGTGCGCTGCTTCCCATCCGGCATCCCTTCCGCAAATGCGCCCACAATTATCCTCTTTTCCGCAACAAAGGGCAGCGCATAGTTGTTCTTGAAAGAGGCGATTGCGTTCCCTCCCCCATATTCCCCGACGCCCGCCATTGCAACCATCGCCTCAAAACCAAAGGGCGCCTCCCTCAACTGCACATTCTGCATCACCGTGAACGGGATTAGGAACATGAACGCGATCAGCACCTTCCTATCGATGCTCATTGCCTCCCCTGCAAAGACGGATAGCGGAAGAAGCATGAAAATCGCATGCCTGAAAGGGAAAGGCAAAATTAAATACGAGGCAAGGAAAGCAAAGATTATGCCGGCGCTGAATGCATCGATGCCCCTCTTTTCCCTTGCCAATGCAATTGCCCCCAATGCAACCTGCAATAAAACAGCAAACGGGAACATCTCCAAAACAGAAGGGACCGTCACTGCGGGGTTATTGAAGTCGGATGCATAAATCGGGAACGCCAGATGGAAAATCCCGAATGCCGCAATTCCGAAAACAGCCGACTTTGCGGTCGCGAACACATCCTTTCTCATCAATGAAATGATCCCGAGCGCAATTAGCGTGAAAACGAAGCTCCTTGAATGCGCAAACGGGAAAACTGCGAGCAAAAACGCCAGCACCTTGAAGCGGTTTTTCTGGTACGCAAGGACGCAAGCAAGGAACATCATCAGCCCAAGCGTTTCCGCAATGGGCGTCACCAGCCTGTAAATTAGAATGGGCAGCGTGAAAGCAGCCAGCGCCCCCAAAGCCGCCTTCCTTTCATTTTGGAAAATGCCGCTCAAAATCAGGTAAAGCAAACCCACAACAAGGAAAACAAAAACATAGGAAAGGAAGTTTGAAGCAAACTCATAGCCCGAATTCGAGAGCAATTTGAACTCCAGCAATGCGAGCGGATAAATGGGCGGATACACATACGGTCCCGCATCAATCGCAGCGCCCTCAACCGGATAATTGCCGCCATTCTCAAGGTACTTTGCAATCCTGAAATTCTCGTACGCATCCGATGTTGCGGGAAACCCGTAATACGCCTGCGCAAACAGCACTGCAATTGCGCCGAATAGCAGCACGACCTCGATGTTCCTCATGTTAAACCTAACAGGATAAAAATATTATAAATAGAGATATCCCAAAATAACGAGAAAAAATAGCCTTCCCTTCAAAATTCGAACTTATCCGCCTGCGAACACCCTCAATTTATCCGGATCCTTCTTTATCTGCTTCACCAGATTGGAAGGCCCAACTATTGTCATCCCGGTTGTCCTTCCGCCGAGCATTTTTATCAGCGACTGCCTCATCCCCGGCGATTGTTCACCAAACGATGAGATTTCTATTCCGGGAAAGTCCTTCGTGATGCTTTCCATTGTCATTTTGAAAAGCGTCCTCTCCTCCTCCCTGCTGAGTCCCTCCTCCAATATGAGGATTTTCTTCTCCCTCTTCACGACATTGAGTATGTAATGCGCCTTCCCTTCCGCATCCTTGTTCTGCAAGGTTTTGGCCGATACGAATTCTATCTGAAGGCCCGCCATCTACTGTTCATCCTCGTTTTTTTCCAGCGCCCAGCTGATGAAGCATGCCGCAAGGTACCAATAAAGCAGGGACAGTACCAGCCCAGCGAACGACATGGCGTTCTGGCATTCACTCTCGTTCAGCCCGCACAATTGCACGAGCCCAAGAAGCGGCCATGCCAGTATTGTCATTATTGGCAAATACAGCCATTCGGGAATGTCTATCAGCAGCCCCAGGAATACTATGAACAGCAGGAAGAATGCGAGTGAAATTTTCTCAAGGGTGGGCCTAAGGAAATCCGCCGCCTTTGCTATTGAATTTTCTGCCATTCCCATCATCTTGCATGCTTTGCGATCATTTCATACAGGTGGTTCATGTTGTCGCCTGTTAACGCGGACACCTGCACCACATGATGCTGCGGGAAAGCCTCCTTCATCTTGTCCGGCTTCGCCTTCTTGCTGTCCGTCTTGTTTGCAACTATTATGACTGGTATTTTCCTCGCTTCCAAATTTCCCAAAATTGTGATATTTACTTGCGTGAACGGATCCTCCGTCGCATCCATCACAACAAGCGCGGCATCCACATTCTCCAACCACTTGATCGCTTCAATTATCCCCTTGGTTGCCTCCTTCGCACGCTGCTGCGCCTCGTCCTTCTTCAAGCCGTATGCGGTGAAATCCCTGTAATCCACCTTGGTTGCGATCCCGGGCATGTCCAGCAGGTTCATTATCAGCTCCCTCCCATGGGATTTCACTACCACATGCTCCTTCTTTTGCACTTCACGCGTCTCGTGCGGAATTTCGCTCACTTTCCCTACAGGCTCCCCCAGCCAATCCATCGAAATTCTGTTCGCAAGGCTGGTTTTTCCAGCATTAGGGGCACCGTAAAACCCGAGCCGGATAACTTTGCGCTTATTGAATAAATTCGACAGCCATCTTAGGAATCTTCGGAAAGGCATTTCTGCTCACGTGGGTATTTCTACAGTATTTCTGTTACAATAAGCCCATTAAAAAACTTAACTGCTAGCTCAGAACTCGAAGCTAATTATCCCCTTTATGCGCTTGATCTCATTCAGCAGTTGCCTCTCGCCGTCGGAAAGCGATTTTACGTATTTCTTCTCAATAGCCTCGATCTCCTCCGCGCTGATATCCGTGAAAAGCTCCTGCTTCTCCCTTACCTGCCTTCCGTAAAACGGGCCGTCAACTGCAATTGCGACCTCCTGCCCCTTCTTCGCCTCATCAACCGCATCCTTCTCAACCTGTATGCTCCTGATTTCGCCGATCACTTCGCCTTTCTCATTCATCAGCCGATTCTCCTTGCGGATGCGGCCTTCCAAAATCTGGACGCCAAAAATGGCAGGGTTGCTTACCCTGAAGCAATGGCCGGGCATCAGGAATAGTTTTGCGGGAAGGGTAAGACTCGAGAAAGCCTCCTTCCTTTCCCTATCCTTTTCCTCATCCCTCCATCTCTTGTACCCTTCAACCAAATTATAGATTATTTTCTCCTCGAAAAGTTTCGCACCTTCCTTCTCCGCAATTTCCCTCACTTCCGGATCAATTGCGAGGTTGAATGAGAAAATAACCCCCAAATATTTGTCCGTTTTTGAAATGTTCGCCGCTTCCAGCACCTCCTGCCTGCTCACAACCCCGATATTTGCCTTCCTTATGGGTATTTTCTCATTCTGGAATAGCCGGACAATCGCCTCCAAGCTCCCGAGGGCGTCCGCTTTGATGATAATGCCGTTGTTGGTGCTCTCGATTTCAATCTCCTCATATTCCTCCTTCAGCGCCTCCCCTGTTTTGCCTTCACTTCCCTCATCGTATTCGTACAGCGAGGAGCCCGCAATCGCTTGCTCTGCATTTTCGCATGCGATTTTAATTCCGCTCGCTGCAGTCACGGATTTTACTTTTACATATTTCTCTCCCGATTTTTTCGCCTCCTCGCTGTTGTTCGGCTTCAGCAGTGCTTTAATTCTGGATTTCAGCACCTCCCCCTGCTTGCTCAAAAAGACGATCGATTCCCCTTCCTCAAGAGTGCCCTCATACAAAATAACATCCAGCGTCATCCCCAGCCCCTTCTCCTCCTTAACCTCGAGGATGCTTCCTTTCGCAAGTGCATTTTCCTTTTTTTCCAGCTGCAACTCAAGGAAGCGCTGCGCAAGCCCCGCAACAAAAAGCAGCAATTCCGAAATCCCCTCGCCGTTCCTTCCGCTAACCGGAATTATCACAATCTGCTTCGTGAAGTCGCCAACCCGATCGTATCTCTCGGATGAAAATCCGTACTCCGAAAGTTGCCCCACAAGCTGGTACAATTTCTTGTCGAGGTATTCCTGCACATCCTTCCTTTGAAGGGGGAAAGAGTCCGCAAAGCACGAGTTTTCCCTCGGCTTCCATCCCGTCACCTGGTCTATTTTTGTTGCCGCAACCACGAACGGCGTCTTATATTGCTTAAGAATGCCGATCGCCTCCCTCGTCTGGTTTTGAATCCCTTGATTTACATCCACCACCAAAATGGCAATGTCCGCAATGCTTCCCCCTCTTTTCCTGAGGTTCACGAACGCCTCGTGACCTGGCGTATCGATGAAGAGCAGCCCCGGCAGCGTGAGGTCGATTTTCATTTTTTGCAGCTGCTGGCCGCAATGCTCCTTTATCGCGGAAACCGGCACTTCGGATGCAGAAACATGCTGCGTAATGCCTCCCGCCTCCCTGCCCGCAACCGCTGTTTCCCGGATTGCATCCAGTAGCGTGGTTTTCCCATGGTCCACGTGCCCAAGAACGCACACGATCGGTTGCCTCAGCATATTGATCAACAGAAATAGCCTGCTCTTCAATTATGCGATCACTAGAATATAAACTTATTAGGGAATGGCGGGTTTTGGCGCATCCAATTTCCAGAGCGTGCATTCCAATTGCCGCTTTACCTTTTATGATATTTTCCACTCATTTCCGGTTCAAGGATATCGATTTTTAATCCAGCCGCTCCAAATCCCTTTCAACGCGTGTTCAAAATGCTTACCGGCCTACTCTACCTGCTTAGCAGCTTCCTCTTCGGGATCGCATGCAGCAATTTCCTCCATTTCCTGGATGATTGGTGGAAAAAATCCGCTTTTGCATTGGGTTTTGGCATCCTCTTCTCGAGCTGGCTCATTTTCATCCTAAGCTGGGCAACAGGAATGCTTGGCGACATTCCAATTTTCCTTTCATGTGCGGCAATGCTCGGCTTCTTTTTCCGCTTCTATAAGCACAAGCAATTGAAAATCACGCATGACCGCACGGGCTTATTATTCGTTCTCGTAATTTTCGCCCTGCTTGCGTACCTGAATTTCCGCCTGCTTCCGCATGTCGAAAACGGCTCAATGATAGCAGGCAGCAACATCTGGGGCGATTACCCCTTCCATTTTGGCGTGACCAATTCCTTCGCGGAACGCCCGAATTACCCTCCCCAATACCCGATTCTTGTGGCAGCTCCGCTTGCATACCCTTTCATGGTGAACTTCCTTTCCGCAATTTTGCTACGGGGCGGCTTTGATTTGTTCAATTCGCTGCTCTTCCCCCATCTGCTCTCCTATTTCGTGATGCTCTCCTTCCTCTATTTCATCGGCGCCCTCCTCCTAAAGCGCAAATTGATCGGGATGCTCTTCATCCTCCTCTTCCTTTTCAACGGCAACTGGGGCATCTTTTACGCATTCAATGATGCCATGATGCCTTATTCGGATCCGGTTGATTTCCTCCTGCATTCCCGCGATCCATTGCAGTCCCTTTCCAACACCTTCTTCCATCCGAAACAAGCGTACTCCCACATCGATGTAAAGCCGCAGCCTTTCGCAGCAGACCCCCATTACGGTCCCGACGGAATAGAGTTCATGAACCAGCTTTTCTCCACATTCCTTCCCCAAAGGGCAGCAATAATGGGAATTGCACTCTCCATCCTGTTCTACTATCTCATTTTCATCTCCATGCGCAAACCCGAAAAGCACAACCTCCTTTTTGCGGGAGTGATTCTAGGGCTCCTTCCGCTGGTGCATGGCCATACTTTCCTCATAGCCGCATTCTTCTCTCCCTTCGCATTCGCATATTCCCTCTACAATTCGAAAAACCGGAAGGAAACCTTCAATCTGTGGCTTTACATGATCGTCCCTTCCCTCCTTCTCTCCATTCCGCAGCTGCTTTTCATGCGCTCCCAGCTATCATCCCCCGATTTCCTGCGCTACAGGTTCGGCTGGATGCAGGGCGGCCCGATTTCAATTGCAGATTTCGTAATTTACTGGCTGCGGAATTTCGGAATCATACTTCCCCTCGCATTTGTTGGTTTGAAATTCACCCCGAATTACCTCCGCTTCTCCCTAGTCCCTGTTTTCATCGTTTTCATGGTGGGCAACCTCTACCAGCTCGCTCCCTGGGATTGGGACACAATCAAAGTGTTCGGCCCATTCTTCATGTTCCTTTGCCTTTTTGCCGCAATTGCATTGGAGAAATTGACCTGCATAAAAAAGCATTCCCTGCGGCGATTCGGCGGAATTGCCCTCCTTCTTCTAGTGCTTATCGCAACCTTTTCCGGCATCCTCACGCTTTTCTGGTGGCATGAGGACCGGCCCGTTCTGTACTCGAATAGGGATTTCATCCTCGCGGATTACGTGAAGGAAAACACTCCTGCTGATGCGATCTGGATAACCAGCGATGCGCACACGCACGTCATCCCCTCCCTTACGGGAAGGCAAACAGTTCTCGGATTGAAATGGTACCTCTATTCTCATGGGCTGGAGAAGAGCAAATTGCCTGTTGAAGCGGACATCAACCGCTTCTTCCAGACTGCCGATTGCAGCATCCCCCTGAAATACGGTGCAACTTATTTGTTCATCGGAGTGCAGGAGGACAACATCGAGCACGCGAACCGGCAGGTTTTTGAAAACAATCCGAATTACGAGCCGTTCTTCGATAAGGCAGTAGAGGGCTTCCGCACCACGATGTATAAAATCAACTGCAATGGATGACTTTTCAGAATTCAGTGCCTTTCTTCATCGAAACCCTTTCGTGCTTCAGCTTATCCTCTATAAGCTTGTCGAATTTTTCGCATTTGTCAATTGCATTCCCTATATGGAACCTCGTGTTGAAGGCGTCCTTTATTTCCGCCTCCTTCATGTATTTTGCGATCTGCTTGTTCTCGAGCGCAAGCGCCTTCAGCGGATTCTCCTTCCCCTCCTGCACCTGCCTCCAGGCCATCATGCTCATTTCCCTGATAAGCTCGTGCATCTTCTGCCTGTCCGCACCCTTCTTTGCGAGCTCGATCAGCAGCACCTCCGTCATTGCGAACGGTGCGAACCTATCCAGATTCTTCCTGATCTGCGCCTCATTCACCACCATTCCGTCCAAAATTCCGCCGGTGATTCTCAAACTCTCATCAAGCGCCAAAAACGCCTCTGGGATCACGATCCTCCGATTCGCGGAATCGTCCAGCGTCCTCTCGAGCAATGAATTAGCCGCATTGCTCCACATCACTGATGGAAGGGCGGAAATGAACCTGCTAAGTGAACAAACCCTCTCCGCCTTGATCGGATTCCTCTTGAAGGGCATCGCTGAACTTCCCACTTGCTTATCCCCGAACGGCTCTGCCATTTCGTAAATGAATGGAGATTGCAGAACTCTAAGATCAAAAGCGAATTTGTGCAAACTCGCAGCTACGCTTGCCAATGCGGAAATCACAAGAAAGTCAATTTTCCTAGGATACGTTTGCGTTGTCGCCTCGAACGTATGCAGTTTCAGCTCATCCATCGCCAGCTTCTCCATCTCCTCCGGCCGCATTTTCCCCTTCAGCAGTTTTTCGTACGCAGCTGATGTTCCAACAGCTCCCTTGAATCCCTTCCCCTTCACCATTTTCTCTATTGCATCCAGTGTCTCCAAATCGAGCATCAGATCCTGCGCATATACCGCCAAACGATACCCCAAAGTGGATGGCTCGGCCGTTTGCAAATGCGTCTGCGCAATAATCTGCACATTCTTGTACTGCCTGATTTTCTTCTTGTAAATTTCAAGGCAGGTTGCAATCCCCCTCCTTATGATTTTTATCCCTTCCTGCATCTTCAGCGCTTCGGCATTGTCCTCTATATCCATGCTGGTTGCCCCCAGATGCAATTTCCCTCCTGCTTCCCCGCTCTGCTCCGCGAAAACGCGCAATTCCGCCATCAAATCGTGCTTAATTTCCCTCTCAATCTGATGTGCCTTCTGGATGTCTATTTTCTCCAGATTCTCCTCTATTTTCTGCAGCATTTTCTCATCAATCAACCCTGCTTTCCCCTGAGCCTTTGCGAGCGCCAGCCATACCCTCCTCCATTTCTTCCTATTTTCAACTTCAGAAAACAGCTTCCTCATTTCCGGAGAGCCGTACCTCCATGAAAACACGCTCAAATAGCCCGAAAAATCACTATTCATCGAAGACACCTCCTTTTTTTCCCTTTTTTGAACCGGTTTATTTTTTGCTTTTATTTTTGATTTTTTCATAACAGAACACGATTAGGCATGAAATAACGTACCAAATAATCAAGTCAATGATTGTGGCCGTGAAATCGCCATAGAGGGGGAAGCCTATTTTATTGAATGCGATATCGTCCCAAATCTCCTTCCCCCAAATGAAAAAGAACGTGAAATAGCCCCCGAGAAGCAGAAATACGATTAGTTTTGCGGCTGTGGGCCTTAGAAGCTCCTTAAGGATGGAGAGCATCGGTTCAACCCTGAATTGGTTAGGGGGTGCACATTTAAAACGGTGATTTATTTACCCCTTATATGCTCTCGCGCTACCTCCTGCAGGTTTACATACTGTTTTTCGGCGCTTTCCTCTTCTACCCCGAAATCGCCGAACCTCCGTTTTATTTCCTCTCCGCATTTTTCCTGATCCCCAATTTCTGGCTTTTCCTCCTGATCTGCATGTACCTCGTAATTTTGGAGGGGTTAGAGCGCGAAATTGGCACCAACCATTTCGCATTCATCTACATTTTAGGCGCAATTGCGGGCAACATCAGCCTCCTTTCCATATACTTCAACGCTCCCTCGGCGCTTCCCATTGTTGGTGCAATCAGCGGAGTAATGGCCGTATTCGGAGTATACATTGCCCGCCATCCTTATGATTTGGCGATTTTCGAAGGCCTTCCGATGCTTGCGATAATCGGACTCATTCTCCTTACAGTTGGGCATATCGTGCTATTTGGGAAATTCGACTTCCTTCCGATACTCTGCGGAGTTGTTTACGGCTATTACCTCCCCAAAGATCCCCTTCCTCCCCAGCAGCCCCCGAAGAGGCTTGCTGCTGGCAGGTATTGATTGAAAATCGTATTTCCATCAAGCCTTCAAAACGCTTAAATATACTTAAGTATACCTAATGTATATGGAAGTCTCAACCGTACGATTGCACAAGCGCACAAAATCCTACCTCGACCGTTACCGGGAATATCGGAATGAGAGTTATGATGAGGTAGTGATGAAGCTCGTAGGCATCGCGGATCATCTTAAAAGCGATCCTGACCTGTCGAGGGAGGCGGTCGAACGGGTTGAAGCAGCACGGAAACGCATAAAAAATAACGAGTTCATTACTGAAACGGAGGCTAGGAAAAGGCTAGGCTTGTGACGTACGAACTGATTTTTGATAAGAATGCAATTAAATTTCTGGAAGGCCTCCCAACTGCAATCAGGGAGCGCATTTTCAACAAAATTTCCGCCGCAAAGGAAAATCCCAATCATTTTTTCGAGCGCTTGGAGAACAGGAGCGACTATAAGCTGCGCGTCGGCGATTACCGGGTCATTGCGGATATCGATCACAACCTGAAGAGGATAGAAATAACCCTGATTGACCATCGTAAACGGGTTTACAAGCGGATCTGATCCCAAAAGCCAAGATTTAAAGCGTTGAGGCGCCAAAATTAGTTTTCTTTTAGTGAAGTTTTTCTTTCCCTAAAAGAAAAAGTTCGCAGGGATGCCGGAGCCTGGTCAAACGGGATGGACTCAAGGAACCTCTTTTCTTATGAAGAAAAGACGTTCACGAGAAAAGAAGCGCCTCGCAAACAAGTTGTTCGGCGCATTTTTTGGGAGATCCATTAGCCTCAGGGCTTGCGTGGGTTCAAATCCCTCTCCCTGCATAATACTTCAACGGTGGATGAATGTTATATATTTCAACAGGCAGGAAGCCCTCCGTCACAACAAGGAAACTCGCAAGACTGCTCTCGCTCATTCTAAATGCGAAATACGAGAACCGCGGGAAGCGCTCAGTTGATGATGTATGTGAAAGGGCGGAAAAATCCGGCTGCTCAAGGATCGCCTTCATCTATGAAAAGAAGGGCAACCCTTCCTCAATCCAATTTTTCGATTCGGAAAAGGGCTGGTTGAAGGAGGAGTTTATAATTGCCGGGGTGGTTGTTCCGGAATTTGAAAAACGGAAAAGGATTCCGCAGCAAATGGAAGTTAAATCTGATGATGAAAATGGCAAAAAAATAATCCGCCTTCTCGGTTTGGAGGAATCCGACGAATTCCCCTCCCCTCTTCATGGCATATTCTCGGGCAGGGGAATGGAATTCCTTCTGAACAATGAAAAAATCCTCTTCCTAAAGGGAAAACTAATCGAATCTCCTAAAACGCACGACTAGAACACTTCCCAAAATCACAACAAACATCAGTACTGCATAATAACTGTTCTCTGGAAATGAGGGAATCGAAAGGTTGGTGCCTCCAGCCCCACCACCTGCTCCTGTTCTCGCATAAGTGTACAGATTGTCCGCAGGGATTCCCCTTGTCCCATCGGGCGTATTATACAGGCTCAGCCCCCTCTTCGCAAAGTCCTGGTTCCAGTTGATGTCCTGCCCATTGAGCGCATACCACAATCCAGTGCGCGGATCAAATGCTATCATCCCTCCCATTCCTTTTGCCGCAATAAGGGCAGCAAGTTCCGCAAGCCCATTGGGGCCGTTCGCAGTAAGCCACGGCTGGCCGTTCTGCATATCTATTTTGAACCTGAACTCCCCTTGATCGGTCGGGACGATTATCTCATTCCCCTCCTTCCTTACAGGCCCGTTAATCTTGTAATCATTCGATTCGCCGGTAGTCTTATCGAGCACGGTCAGAATTGGGTTTCCGTTCGCATCCGTCCCGAATGTGAATTTCTTGTTGTCCGTCTCAAGCACCTGGAAGCCGCCGAGGTTGCCATTCGCATCGGTTTGCACCTCCTTAAGCGCCTCCCTCATTTCCGCTCCCTCCTTCTCAGCGCCCACCTTCTCCTGCACATCCGTTATCGCAATTGCCGGCACAGAATTTCCATTGCTGTCCTTATTCGTCCTTACTGCAGTTGATATGCTCTTGATGGAATCTCCCGCCTTGTTCTTTGCAAGTATATAAAGCGCAACAACAAGCCGTTTCCCAGCTTCATCAAATTCGATTTTCCCTCTTTCAGTGATGATTGCAAGCAGCTTCCCTGCGCTGACGCTGTCCATATCCTCGCTGTTCTTGATGTTCCCCTTGATCTTCACTTCGCCGTTGCCCATTATGGAAATGTAGTTGTTTTTGAAAGCGCTCAAATCCTTCTCCTCCGTTGCCTCCAAACTCGGCGCTTGCACTTCTATCCCGATTGTATCATTCTCCCCTTCTTCCTCCGCAACTCCCCTGATGAACCTTACTCTCCCGCCATCAGCAGAAATCCTCCCATCGGTAGTGTAAACCGCGAGCACATCCCCAAAACCAGATGCTGTAAGGTCATTCGTTGCGCTGATTTTCATCTGCTTCAGCTGCTGCCTTAAGCACTGGGTGGTTGTGCAACTGTCATCTGAAATTATAAGCGATCCGCCCCTTCTCCCTTTCTCCAAAGTGGGCTGCACCTGCAAAATCTCATTCTCGGAGCAAGTGTTGTCCAAACCTGCAGAAATGATCCTGTTGGGCACCAGCGTTCTTGCAAGGTCTTGCATCATCAATGAAAGCAATCCGCGGTCCTTGCTCGTTGATAATTTGATGCTCTTTCCACTCGTTTTGTCAGTGTAAGTTACCCCTGTTGCATCCGCGCAAACATACCCATCCTTCGAATCATAGCATTCCCTGAAGCAGCCATTCTTTGCCAATTTATCATAAACGCCAAACCATTGCGAGGTTGCACCATCCAGATGCAAATAATACAGATCCTGCGGGCTTATTTGCCCGTAAGAGTTCTCCAAAAATGCCCTCAAATTAAGTAATTCGGAGAGCGACTTCTCCTCGATTTTCTCCCCGATCCCGCCAATCAGGCCCGTAAGGTTCAGGTCTTTTCCCAGATTTTTCAGGTCGCTAAGTTTCTGATCCATATTCTGCCCGGAAGTCCCGCCTGCGATTTTCTGGTAAGCAACTATTTTGTATTTCGTGTCCTTGCAAAGCGAAACATATTCCATTCCCTGAGAGGCAACAACTGTTTTTCCTAATTGAATGGGGTCGATCAGCACCATCGCCTGATAAAGGTTTCTTAGCGCTTTTTCACTCCCCGTAAGGCCTTTTTTTAAGAGACCGCTATCTTCCTTCACAGCCGTCTTGAGGCTATTGTATGTTTTTTCAACTTCCGTAAATTTTGGTGTCAATGCCTGCTCCGCCCTGACTGCCTGATTCCATTCCAATAGCGCTTGCTGGGCTTGGACTGACTGTGGGCTTAGCTGGGATTCCCTGGTATATGTGTTAAATTTGCTGAGGGTTAGCTTTTGTGCATCCTTGAAGGGTTCGCTGACTGCCTTAAGTTCCGTTTCAGCAAGGGTAAGTTCCTTCCTCATTGCCGGCGTCACCTTCCCGAACCAACTTTCAGTTTTTCCGGCAGCTGCCCCTTTTTCAACGAGCCTGATCAGGACCTTGTTCTTGAATGCGGATCCGAGAAATTGCAGTAGTCCCTGCGACGGCATAAATACCGCTCCAGTCGACTGGAGAATTGAAACCCCCGTAAGAACTTTGAACCAGTCGAGATAATTATCCACTTTTTCTTCATCGCACATCTCATCCTTCTTGAAATTCACCGGATCGACCAGATGAGTTACTGCAAGGTCGAATGTGCCTAGCCGGATGAGCGCCGCAATCGGAACCGTCAAATATTGTGAAGTTGTCCCCCTGAACACTACAAATCCTACTAACGGAGAGAGCACCTGAAGGGCACGGAAATAGTCGCCAAGGCTCTCCTTCGAATTCATCGTCGTACCCAAATCCAGGTTGTTGCTATACATTGCCAAACTGGTATACTCCGGCTGGTATTTCACGTCTTCAAACAACGATGTCTCTGATCTGCCTTTCCAATCGATGTTGACATTCCATCTATCTGCCGCTTTTTGTATGCTGGTGACGCTGCTCGAAGGCGCCGTATCCTCCGATGCTTCCCTTGCAAGCATGTATACTTTTCCAACATCAAATGCTTTTCTGGGCGCTCCAGCTTCAAGGAAATTTGAAACCCAATCTGTGATAATTCCAGAGCCCATGAAATCAGTTGCCTTCCGGAAATCCTTCAGGTATGCGTTGTTGTTCACGTAAATTTGCAGGTAATTGTCCTTCAGCGCCTTGTCATTCGTTGCAAGGGAAGATAGCATTACTTGGTTGGACGCGGAAAGTGCTACCCTCGCGGCTCCCATCCAGCCAAGCCCGAAGATGAAAATTGACATCGGCCGCAATTTATAGATGGATGTTTCGAATTCAAGGTTCCTGATATTAATGTCGTCCAGGGCGATTTTTTTATCGAGATCCAATCCCCTTTCCAATAATTCCTCGTTTTTCGCACTTGTTGAGCCAAACGATCCCTGCCTTAGCTGTGAAAGCCTGTTGTATTGCTGGTTGTTATCTCCGTGTGTCCTTATCAATCCCTGAACTCCTTCCTTTGAAAACATCACAGATACTGTGCCCGCAAGCGCAAAGAACATTTCCGCCTGCGACCATGAACCCACCGTGTTAATGTATTTCTCATACATGCTCGGTATTATCATGGAACCGGAATAGCTGTTCAGGACGGCAAGCGTCTGAGTTGCGGTGATGTGCTGCGGCTTCTTCACAACCGTCTTGCTCTCATCGAACCCCACATATAGGTCGCTGTCGAGCAGCGCCTGGAACGACACTTTCCCTGCAATGAAATTCCTGTCCAGCATGCACGCATCCTTCTTGTCCTGCGGCTGCACCTTCATCAGCTCCGCAAGTGCAACGCTCTTCCCATTGGGAAGCACCACTTTGTAATTCTCATATTCCGGAGTTGGTATTTGGCCTGCAGTTGAAATTCCAAGCGACTTGATCAGGTTGCTCCCCCCTCCGGGCTGCCTTGCTGCAATTGCCTTCACCTGCTCCATAGTCAATTTCCCATTATTGGGGTCAATATTGAACTCCTTCGCGAGCTCCTCCCTTTGCTCATCCTCATATTCCAGCAGGGACGCAACTGACCTAATGTCATATGTAGGCGGATCGTTCAGGTTGATGTTTATTTGTATCTGCTGCGCTGCCTTGTTGGTGGGATCGTTCTTCAATAACGCCTCATCACTCAATGTTGAAATCTGCTCCGCCTGGAATTTCGCTAATTTTTGCTGGTACGCCTCCACTTCAGCTGCATCCATTGCAGATGCAGTGCAAGTGCCCTCATAATCGAATTCCGGCTCCGGAGAAGGGGAAGCATCCGCGAAATTGATTATATTGGGGGCCGTTCGGGCCTTTACCGCAATTGCACCCCTGCTTTCATCATCATTGTAGTAATTGTAATAGGAATACGCGTGGCTTAGCGGGATGAAAATCTGCACGAAGAGCAATGCAATGACCGCAATTGGAAAAACCTGCAGGGTGTTCTGGTTTTTCATGAGAAAAGATACCCTCTTTCACCTTAAAAATCTTAGTAGATGATGAAAATGGTTGAAAATAGCGATGCCCGCACGGTGAAATTCCGGAAAATCGCCGCATTTTGACTTTTGCGCCGGTTCCCCTCCTTGTGGAATATGCTTTTAAAACCGTTTGTGCCTTTAATTAACGTCTAAAACTGCTGATTCTATTCGGCAATAAGTGGGTGGGTGAGTCACTATGGAAAGTATCGTATCGGATGCCCTGAAGCATACAAACAAGAAGATCGAAGGCGAGGAGTTCTTTGAAACCCCGCGCATCATGGTCGTTGGGACCGGCGGAGGAGGATGCAATTCCGTCAACAGGCTTGCGCGTTCCGGCATCAAGGGCGCCGAACTCGTTGCAATCAACACCGACAGGATGCACCTTACGATGATCAGCGAATCAGTAAAGAAAATACTCATCGGAGCTTCCATCACTAGGGGGCTAGGGGCAGGCGGATACCCTGAAGTAGGCGCAAAATGCGCCGATGTTTCAAGGGATGCGTTGGACAAGCTCCTCTCCGGAGCAGATCTCGTATTCCTTACATGCGGAATGGGCGGCGGCACAGGAACCGGTTCTGCACCTATCATCGCTGAATTGGCGAAGAAGCAGGGCGCAATTGTCATTGCAATAGTCACCTACCCCTTCGCACTTGAGCGCGCGAGGCTGGAAAAGGCGGATGCCGGCTTGGAGGCCCTCAAGGCGCAGGCTGACACCATCATTGTAATTGACAACAACCGCTTGGTGCAGATTGTCCCCAATTTGCCAATTGACCAGGCATTCAACGTCGCGGATGAGGTAATTGCACGTGCAGTGCGCGGAATTACAGAGACCATTACCACTCCCTCATTAATCAACCTCGATTTTGCGGATGTGCGCGCAATCATGAGCAACGGCGGAGTTTCAATGATCGCTGTCGGGGAAGCAAAAGGCACCGGACGCTCTGAAGAAGTTGTGAACAACACGCTCAACCATGCGCTTTTGGATGTTGATTACACCGGCGCAACCGGAGTGCTGCTCCACATTACCGGAGGGCCCGACATGACCCTCGGGGAATGCAACCAGGTGGGAACCGCATTGACCGAAAGAGTCGATCCGAACGCAACTGTCATCTGGGGAGCAAGGCTTGACCCTGCTTTTGAAGGAAAAATCGAGGCCATTGCGATCTTCACGGGCATCCAGTCGCCATACGTTCTTGGAAAGTCAGGCTCCCAGAAGAACTGGAGCATGGGCCCGGGCTCTTCCATGGGTTCCTCCTCAACAAGGCCGGTGGATGACATCGAGTTCATTTAGATGACCAACCCAAGGGGGTGACTCCCTTAGTTTGGTCGGATGCTCAAACCCCCCGAGCATATTTTTATCTTTTCATTCTTTTTTCATGTTGCCCAGAGGTTCTCCTATGCGCAAGTACCTTAGAATTGACAGTTACCGTTTGATGCTGATTGGCGGCTTTACGGGCTTCCTAAGCGCCCTTCTTGGCGTGGGCGGCGGCTTCATCCTGATCCCGCTCCTTATAGTTTATTCCGGCTACAAGATGACTTCCGTTGCGAAAGTCTCCCTTCTGGTGACGTTCTCAATTGCCTTCATGGGGGCTTTAACGAATTTCATCCTTAACGAGTTCCTGATCGATCTCGACATAGTTGCATTTGTAATTATCGGCGCTTTGCCGGGCTCCTGGCTGGGCTCCAAACTGGCACATTCGCTCGACCACAAGTCGCTTGTAAGGCTTTTTTCAATTCTGCTTTTCTTCATGGGCGTGAAGATGCTCGGCCTGCTCTCCTTATCATTGCCCCTCTCCGTCCCTGCTAGCGGGATGTCGTTTGCCATTTTGGGTTTCTTTTCCGGAATGCTTTCGGGGCTTTTCGGCATAGGCGGAGGCGTAATACTCGTCCCCAGCCTCACTATCTTTTTCGGGCTGGGCATACATGCAGCCATTGCGACATCACTGGCTTCGATAATCCCAATAGTGCTTTTCAGCCTGTTTTTCCATAGGAAGGGAAACTGGCCCGGGTCTGCAGACCTCAAAAGGATCGTTCCTGCAGCAGTTCTCGGTGCAGCAACTGGCGCACTGGTTTCTACAAACCTCCAGCCCGGGCTTCTGGAGGCATTGTTCGGCGTGATCCTAATAGTATATTCCGGCAGGCTTTTCGTGCACGCGCCCGATGAAGAGAAAACCACCTGAACGCATGCCTGTGGATATTTAATTTAACCGGGCCCATTTCCGCGCATTCGCCTTGGCTGGGGCCTGTTTGCCGGCTCTTCCCTCACTCCATACCGTTTTTCCAGGAAATTCCTCATCGAATCTGCCGGCCTTTCCGTTGCAGGGAAAAAGTCGTATGGATTTAACGGCGGCAGCTTTGTCTCCCCCTTCCGTTCAGCATAGCTATGCGACCTCACAAGTTCGAGCATTTCCTCGTGGCGTTCCATCCGATTGAAAAATCTACTGATTTTCTCGTGCCATCTATCCTTCCGTATGACCCTGCTGATGGTTTCCGCATCCAATCCCTTAAATTGTTCTGACAATCCCCTGATCCGGAGTGCATGGTTGTAGGCTCTCAAATCCCTCTGGGCGGGCTCGATGGGAAGCCGCCTTAGGAGGTTCATACGATTTGCTGATGCCGGATGCTTCATGAGGCTGATCAACTCTTCAGGCGTGAGTGCCGTATCGGGAGTTTTCCCAAGCGCCAACAAGTGCCGCATCTGAAGTTCAGTGAGGCCGTATCGCAGCCCCACGCGGCCCGCACTTTGCCTTATCTTATCCGAGGAGAATTCAATTCCCCTGTTCTGGTAATAGTTGCGGACGAGCCTTTCGTATTTGGCATCCATCCGGTGATTGTAGAACATCTGATTGGCGGTCAGTAAAAGCAATGCCCCTGCCGCCCCTACCCCCACAGCCCGCTTGAATGTTTTCATCCTCATTTTTCGTTTACCCTATTACTAAATTCGAGCAAATTATTAACTACCTTGCCCTTCCCGCCTTTGCAGCTCCTATCCAGGAAATATGCTTCAATCCCCACCTTCCTTGCAGCAATGTAATCGAATTCGTAATCATCCCCGATGTGGATCAAATCGGAAGGTTTTATTTTCATTTTCCTGCAAACCTCCAAATACCCTTTCGAATCGCCCTTTATGCACTTGAAATCAGTAGTGGTTGAAAAAACCGCATCGAAATACTTCTCCAAATGCTCAACTCTCAATTTGAAATCGATGAACTCCCTTGTTGCATTGGAGATCACGATCAGCCTGTATTTTTTCCTCAGTTTTTCGAGCGCAGGGATGGTGTCGGGGTAAAGCCTGATCAGGTGGCTGCTCCTCCGCAATATTTTATTGTAATCCCTGTCCAATCCCAGCTCCCCCAGCCAGAATTTGATGTCGTACCATTTGGCATCCTTGTTCCCGACGTATTCGTAAGCGGAAAATACGGCTTTCTTAGCGGTTTCCAGACCCAGCCTGTTCTTTTCCGCAAACAATCGCGGGATCTCCTCCAGCCACACCGCCTTCTCGAAATTCAAATCGGCCAGAGTGCCGTCGAGGTCGAAGGAAATGGTTTTTTTCATGAATCCGCAACTCAAATTGTTTTCTTTCCGGCGGAGCCACCGCCGCTTTCTTTTCTGAAAAGAAAGGGGCAAGGCATTCAAAACTTGAAATCCGCTTCGCCGTAAACTTTCTCGCAGAAATTGCATTGCAGCTTCAGGGGGTTCCGTTCCTTCACATGCAGCTTCGCAACTCCCTCCTTATTGGTGATGCAGTTCGGGTTCGGGCATTGCACCACTCCCTCAAGCACTTCCGGAAGCTTCACCTTGTACTTCTCAATCACTTCGAAATCCTTGATGATGTTGATGGTAGCTAAGGGCGCGATCAGGGCGATTTTCTCAAGCTCCTTCTTCCTCAGCTCCCTTCCCTCGATTTTGATGATGTCCTTCAGCCCTGACGAGCCCGAAGGCACGTTTATCAGCACCGAAACCGTGCCCTTGAACTCCTCGTTTATTCCGAGTATTGAAAGTAATTTCGTGGATTTCCCCTGAGGGATATGGTCCACCACGATCCCACTTTCGATTTTCTTCACCTTCAGCATGTCCTTTTCAGTTTTTGCCATCTTCCTCACCTGCGGCCATCTCCATTTTTGTTGAAAGATAAACTGCAACGATCACAATCGCGATCCCGGCCATGCCCGCGACCTTCACATTCATCTCAAACCCCGACTGCGCAAGGCAAACTCCCGCGACTGCGCAAATGAGCAGGGTTGCGACCAGCACTTTCCGTGCATCCTTTGCCCTCCTCTCCCCTTCAGTTTTGTATGCGTACATTTTCATCCTTTCAGCATCAGCGACAGGATTGCCATCCTTGCCGGAATCCCGTTCGCCTCCTGCTCGAAATATTTCGCCCTCTTGTCCCTGTCAACTTCCGTTGCAATCTCATCCACCCTCGGAAGCGGGTGCATCAGGATCGCATCATCCTTGGCAGCCTTCATCATATTGTCATCAATTACGTATGCCGCTTTCTTGTATTCTTCCGGATCCTCTATCCTCTCCTTCTGTATCCTTGTAGCGTAGATCACGTCCGCCTTCGAAATGTCCAGGGAGGGCAGCTCCTCCACTTTGCAGCAGTTCCTCAAATCGTTCAGCATGGATGCCGGGAACCTGAGCTGTGCAGGCGAATAATATTGCAGCGTGACATTGTCGAATTTCGAGAGCGCAAATGAGAGCGAGTGGACCGTCCTCCCATATTTCAGGTCGCCGAGCATCAGCACCGTAAGCCCGTCCAGTTTCTTTTTTTCCTTCTTTATGGTGTACAAATCAAGCAGCGACTGGGAAGGATGCTGGTTGTTGCCATCCCCGGCATTTATTACGGGGACATCTGTGCAGGAAGCAGCCATTGCAGCCGCTCCCTCATTTGGGTGCCTTATCACGAACACATCCACCTGCGGCTCCATCGCCTTTATGGTGTCGTGCAGCGTCTCTCCTTTGCTGTGCGAAGTGCCCTTCGGGTCGGAGAATCCGAGTATGTCGCCGCCCTGCTTCCTCATTGCAGTAGTGAACGAGAACTGCGTCCTGGTTGATGGCTCGTAGAAAAGCGACGCCATCACCTTCCCCTTCAATTCGTTCGTTGTTTCCTTCTTCCTGAACTGGTGGTCCATTTTTTCTGCAAGCGAAAGCACTTCCTCTATCTCCTTCCTTTGCAGGTCAACTGACGTGATCAGGTCTCGGCCCTTCCAAACCATTGCAATCCCCTCTCTGCACTAGCAGATTAAGTTTCTGAAAGCATCAGGAAATATTATTCTACCTAAGGGTTTTTAAGAGGGCAGGATGGATTCACCACGCTGCTGTTTCGCAAAGTATATTAATTTGTCCATGTGTATGCTATCCTGGATTTTCTGGTGATCCCATGGTCGTAAAAGAGGAGGCGTGCTGCCCGAAATGCTTCACATTCAAATCATTTATAGTGCCCTTGATTTTCGACAATTCTGCAGCGACTTTCAGCTGCCCGCACGACAGCTTGCACATCTTCGTAGAGAACGAGGAAGGATTCCTACAGTCTAAGGACTAACCGGACCTCTTTGATCACAGATTGCAATCCCCAAGCCCAAATTAAACTGATTGTTGATCCAAAATCAACCCAACTGATTTATTCACTTGCCTAATCCCTATTTGCGGGTGCATCGGAACATTTATATTGCCTGAGTTATAATAAGTTATAACTGGTGATTTGCATGGAAACAGTCGAAGTGAAAGTAAGGCCAGTTGGAAACGCTCTCGGCCTGATACTGCCTGGGAAGCTCGTCAGGGAGGAAAAAATCAGGAGCGGCGAATCGGTGATGCTTACTGTGTTCAAGAGAAGGAAAGTGTCAATCGATTCCCTGCTGGGTTTGGCAAAAGGCGCGAAACCGTTCCAACGGGAGCACGGAGGCAGGAATTGAGGGATCAGATGCTATTCGACACCTATGCCTGGGTTGAATTGCTTCTGGCAACCGAAAAAGGGAGCAGGGTTGCCGAATTGATGAAAGCGGAAAATCCCTCGATTTCGATCGCATCCATTCCCGAACTTGTTTCGTGGACATTGAGGAATGGCAAGGACCACGAGATGATACTGCACAAAGTCAAATCAGTTGCAGTGGTACTTCCGCTTAGCAATCAAATTGCCGAGTTAGCTGGGGAGATGCATTATCGGACCAAGCAAAGGATCCATGACTGGGGGATGGTGGATTCGATGATCTATTCCACTGCTCTTACCTACGATTTGAAATTCGTGACCGGTGACCCCCATTTTGAAGGAATGCGGAACGTAATTTTCCTCTGAGAACGCTCTTCCTGGCGTTAGCCTTTAATTATTCCAATCGGAACCACTGCCTTGCCCCCTTTTTGGAAAAAAGGTTGCGTTGACAAAAAGTCAACTTATTGCGAGGCTAACGCCTCACAATGGCGATGGCCCCGCCGCCAAAAAGCATTTACCCTTTGATAACTCCAATCGGCACCATCTTCGCGACAATTTTCGAGATCCCGGCAAGTTCAACCGCTTTCACCACTTCATCAACGTTCTTATAGGCGCCTCCGAATTCCTCCGCAAGCAGATCATAAGAGCCCGCCTGTATCGCCTGCCCCTTCTGCTCCATCTGCTTTACAATTTCCCTACCGGAGAATTTCCTTGTCGCTTCATGCCTGCTCATGACCCTTCCTGCACCATGGCAGCTGCTGCCGAAAGTGACCGCAGCCCCGGGCAATCCGCACAGCAAGTAAGAGGCGGTATTCATCGAACCCGGAATTATCACAGGCTGCCCTACGTTCCTGTATGCCTGCGGCACCTCCTTCCTCCCCTTCCAGAATGCGCGCGTTGCGCCCTTCCTATGGACGCATACCTTTTTCGTTTTCCCCTGCACTTCATGCTCCTCGAATTTCGCGATATTGTGGCATACATCATAAACCAATGAAAGGTCATAATCCTCCCATTTCCCCCCGAACACCTGCTGGAAGGTTTCCCTGCACCAATGGGTCATCAACTGGCGGTTGTTGAATGCGAAATTAATTGCTGTGCGCATCGCCTGCAAATAATCCTGCGCTTCGGGGGCAGAAAGCGGCGCGTATGACAATTCCCTGTCAGGCAATTGCCAGTTGTTCCTCTGTATCGCGCCCATCATCGTCCGGATGAAATCATCGCAAATTTGATGCCCGTATCCCCTGCTTCCGGAATGCA
>JBDRLB010000008.1:0-37977 GCA_043813365.1 Microcaldota archaeon
TTTAATACCTTAGGCTGAGAAATCCGTCGCTTTCAAACGACGGATGAATCAGCACATTTCTTTTTCTTCAGCGCGAGCGTTATTGATTCGGCGGCGAGGCCCCTTACGGGGCCGTAGCTTCGCCGCCGAGGTTGTCTGTATGACTAGTTTGAGCCAGCATTGCCCAGGTCAGAATGTGCACCACATCGAGTGGTGCACGAAGTTCCGCTTCAAAGCGTTGAGGCGCGAGGAGTATTATAAGGCTTGCGAAGCAAGCCTCAAGGCTGCCGCGGAGCGGCATGGAATCGCACTTCTGGAAATCGGTGTGATGAGCGACCACGTGCATGTGGTCGCGAGTTTGCGCAGCGACATGTCGCCCGCGAGGGCGGCGATGCTCCTCAAGGGAGCGAGCAGCCATGACATGTTCCGCGCATCGCCGAATTTCCGCAAGCGCTATTGGAGCGGCCACTTCTGGGGCCGCTCGTATTTCCATCGCAGCGCTGGCGATGCAGATTTGGAAACTATTCGGAGCTATGTGCGCGAGGAGAACGACCCGAGGCAGCGCACCCTCACATCTTATTAACGGGGAAATCCTACGCCTTTAGGCGTAGGTAATTTAACCATTTAATTGATATTTTCAGGTGGTAATATGGAGGGAAAGATGAAGGCACTATGGAAAACCGCAGCTAAGCCGGGAGCGGAATTGAAAGAAGCGCCCATTCCGAAAATCGGGCCGAAGGATGTTTTGGTGAAAGTGAAGGCGTGCAGCATTTGCGGCACAGATTTGCACATCTATGGCTGGGACCAATGGGCGCAGTCAAGGATAAAGCCGCCGATGATATTCGGCCACGAGTTTGCCGGTGAAATTGTTGAAATAGGCAGCCTTGTCGAGCGCGTGAAAGTGGGCGACCATGTTTCTGGAGAGACGCATATCGCCGATTGGACGTGCTTCCAATGCAGCATAGGGAATGCGCATATCTGCGAAAAAATGAAAATCCTCGGGGTGGATACGAACGGCAGCTATGCGGAATTTGTTGCGATCCCCGCAGCGAATGCGATTGTCAACAACAAGGATATCCCGCACGACATCGAAACCGCTCAGGAACCGCTGGGGAATGCGGTGCATACGGTTTTCGCACAGCCCGTTTCCGGAAAGAAAGTTTCCGTTTTCGGCTGCGGCCCAATTGGTTTATGCGCAATAATGCTAGCAAAAGCTTCCGGGGCAACCGAAATTTACGCTGTTGATGCGAACGATTACAGGCTGCAGATGGCGAAAAAGCTGGGAGCGACCCTTACGATCAATGCAAAAAATGAGGATGCAGGCGCGGTAATAAAGAAGGAAACCGGCCGCGGGGTGGATGTGTTCATTGAGATGTCCGGCCATGAGGGTGCATTGAAAAGCGGCTTTGAATCCCTGAGGCCAGGCGGGGAAGCGGCAATTCTCGGGGTATTTCCCGGGTCGGTAAGTCTGGACATCAACAACGCCGTAGTATTCAAGCAAGCAACGGTCCGCGGCATAAACGGCAGGAAATTGTACGACACCTGGCATATGGTTGCAGCCATGCAGGAATCGGGTGCTGTTGATTTGCGGAAAATCATCACGCATAAATTCAAACTCGAAGAGTACGAGAAGGCGTTCGAGCTGATGAAGTCCGGCCAGTGCGGAAAAGTTGTTATGATTCCCTGACGCCCATGGGGGATGCCCCCGAAGCAAGAGGGCGCCTTTTAAAGAATGGGTTTTAGGTCGCCAATATATCACCCGATATGTATATATAGGGGGGATGAGTTTTCAATCCGGGGGTCATTTATGAAAAGCAGAATTAACTTGTTTGTAATGGGTCTTGCGCTATTTTCACTAGCCGCAGTGCTGTATGCGGATTTTGCCGAAACGGCAGTATTCTTCTTTGTGCCGGTTTCGTATAGTTTCACCGTAACCCTTCCCGGGCCGGGAACGTGGTCCTCAAATACGACCCAGCCTCCCACTGCATGGACTGCTGACATATATTTCAACTCTACCGTTGCCACCAATATGACTAACCTGGAGCCTTGTGTCGCTCCTGGAACAAGCTGCCAAGGTGCGGACGGCATCTTCAGGTATGACAACACGGGCACGGTCCCGATCAACATTTACCTGATGTTCAATACCTCCCTGCCTTCGGGAGTTGAAGTGTTCATGAACAGTTCGATTGCAGGAGCCGGGAACGGCGGGGCTGCAAATGCGAATCTGCTTCCGCTCAACAGCAGCATTTGGATCCCAGTTGTCACGGCGCTTTCATATGAGGGCACCAACACCTCGGATGCGTTCCTGTTCGCGAACTTTACTGCATATACGGGAACCAACATACGGTACCTTGTGCACAACAGCACCGCATAAGTAATACTCGTCTTTTTATTTTTTCCTATGCATCTAGTGGTACTGATCGGAATGGCAAGAGGGGGGAAAAAGGCGTCCAGGACTAATTATATCTATTATACCATTGGCGCCCTGCTGCTTGTTGCCATCGCATATTTTGCCTTCAATTCGGGTTCCATCAATCCTTCGGGCCCGGCAATGATATCGAACGCAACCGTGACCCCCAACGCTGCCCTAGGAGACTATCCGCCAGAACTTTATGCAAGGCTTAGGGCCTACCAGCAGTCGCCCGAGGCGGTTTCAAAAAGGCCCGCGTATTTCGGCGCAATCACGGATGAGGTTTTCAAGGAACTTCCATCTTTTCCCAAGGATTTTTACGTGATCAAGCTGCTTTATGAGCTCGGAAAGGTTACCGACGGCTCAAAAATCACAGAGGAGTATTACAAGCAGCCCGAATTCTACCCGCAGTTCGAGGAGCAGGGCGTGCCGCTGATGCTGAACCCGCCGCAGAACCGATGGGGGGCATTCGGCTATGGCACATACCCCTCCGAAATGGTGGTCCTTTCGCCGAGGACGAATAAACTGAAGGTGAGGTTTTTCATCCATACTTCGTGGCTGGTGCAGACCTACCAAGGGATGAGCTTCGGATACGAATTTCCCGCGAAGGCACAGCTGCAGAAAACGGCTTTCGCCGACAATTCCAAGGACGTCATCCAGGATCCGGCCGAGACCAGGAAATATTTCGACGTGTCGATTTCTCCGGATGTGACGTTGCTTGAGCCTGCATTCCCGGTTTTCAAGCCCGGATGGGCGCAGGCTGTGACTATGGATATTACCGTGAAGAATCCGCCCACCGGAAAATATGCAATAGGCGTCATTATCGCGAACCCTCCGTCTGAAAAGGCGAACGAATGGCTGTGGAAATACAAGACTAACTACGTTGGAGGGTCCGCGCACTCAATCGGCGTGCCCTGGTTCACGGCGTTCATACAGGTATAGCTTCCATTAGACGCCCGCTCGCAAACGAACGAGTTTTAAACGAACCTGTTTTCACTTTATGGTGAAAAGGAGAGCATAAGATGAGATTTATTGCCGTGCTGATGGCCATCCTGATGGCATTGCTGCCTTCAATTGCAGATTTCACCGAAACCGCCACATTCTTCAATGCGGAGGGCGAACTGGCCCCCAACATAACCATAACGAACGTCACCCTGTCCTCTTCGCCGCTTTATGCGGGCTCAAGCACGGATTTCATCATCATGCTCACAAATGCGGGCGATTTGGCAGGCAATGCATCGGCCAATCTCACGATCTATAATTCCACAGGCGATCCGGTTTATACTTTGAGCTATGACCCAGTGATAATTTCGCCGTTCTCCTCGAATTATATATCCCAAAGCTGGAGCACTGCTGGTTTTTCAGTTGGCCTTTACTATGCAAATGCAACCGCGCTTTACAATGACGGCTCGAACATCACGAATTCGTTCATACGGGCATTTTCAATTGCATCCGCACCAGTTGTTCAGCCGGGCGGGCCTGGCGGCGGAACGGGATACAATCCGCCTCCCGGGGTTCCTGTTACCAACGGCTCCACCTACGTTCCAAGGCCGGTGCCGACCCTTACGCCGACATCAACCAATATGCGGTTCATAAAGACCACTCTTCTCAAGGAGATGGCAGCAGGCGCATCCGTATTTGAGACGTTCGTTGTGAAGAATATAGCGGGCACGGAGGCGCGGCCGGTTTTCAGGATAAGCGGCGTGCCGGAGCAATGGATCTCTTATTCCCCTTCTGAAGCAGTAATGCTCCTGAACGAGGATCGCGCAATCAATATAGGCCTCAACATCCCCCCGGATGCGCTCGCGGGAGATTATACTTTGCAGATAGAGGCGGTCGAGGGCAATGCAATCGCAGTAGATTACATGGTCGTTCGCGTTAAGCCATCCAGGAGCGACCTGCCCTTCCCCCAAGTATTCAAAACGGTGCGTTTGAATCGCCTGCTGGGCAATACTGAGATTGCTATCGATGTTTCCAATCCGACCCAAAAAAGGATGGAAAGCATCCTTGTTACCGAGCATCTCCTGCCCGGATTCAAGGCTGTGCGGGACGACCTGATTTTCGACAACAAGCCGCCCTTGGACGTCACCGATTCCAACCCCATCGTAATAAGGTGGAGGATAGAGAAGCTGGAGCCCGGCGAGCTAACGAGGATATCATATTCGGTCAATTCCCTCCTTTCGGAATACCGCCCATATGTTTACTGGACTGCAAAGCAGGTGGAGTTCGTCCCTCAGGAACTGCAGCTGGCGGATCTCATTGTGGTGAGGGAAATAAAAGCCAGCCAGATTTCCGAGGGTGGCACCGGCGAAGTAACCGCAAAAATATTCTATGCGGGTTTCGATGACATAGAATTCAAGGCGGTTCTGGAAGTGCCTGAGGGGTTCGAAGCGAATCCTGTTGCAATATACCAGAAGCTGATGCCCCGCGGGTATACTGTGATAAAATTCATGGTGAAATCGCCCAAGCAATCCCTCGGAACGCACACGATCACGTTAACGATGCTTCTCAATGACAACCAGACCGTGCAGGGGACGGGCTACATCGAAGTAGGCGGGCCGGTTTCGGTTTCCATGCAGCTTTTCCTTTTCGTTGTTGTCTCAGTCGTAGCTGTTACCTTGGGCATCCTTCATTTTCTCGGAAGGAAAAAATCCGAGAGCGAGAGGAACCATGCCATCGAGATGCGTTCCGGCTACATCAACCAGATCAAGAACCACCTCAAAAATAAATGAATGTGAAAGAAATACTTTTTGACCTGCGCACTGACTAGGTGTTTGCTCCCGCATATATGAGCAAGACTTTTAAACCGCCGAACCCTGCCTTTACCATGGCTGAAGAGAGGAAGGGCCCGCCGGTCATTGGAATAATATCTGGAAAGGGCGGAGTAGGAAAATCAGTAGTAGCCGTGAATGCGGCCGTACTTCTCGCCAAACTCGGGAAATCCGTCGTTTTGGTGGATGCGGATCTCAGCAATCCTTCGGTATCGTTGCATTTGGGGCTATCGTACATTCCTATTGGAATCCAGGAAGTGCTTTCCGGGAAAAACAAGATAAGCGACGGCATCGTGATCCATCCCCTTACCGGGCTGCGTGTGGTGCCCGCATCGCTCAAATACAAGCCTGACACGACGCTGAAAAACCTCAGGTCGGTCCTGAAGGGGCTGGATGCATACGAGTACGTTTTTGTGGACTCGCCGCCGGGGATAACCGAGGACGTGGAGGAGATCATCGAGGCGTGCGATAAAATCGTAATAGTCACGACTGCGGACATACCTTCCATCACGAGCGCATCGAAAATCGTCGCCCTTTGCAAGAGCACCAAAACGGAAGTGCTGGGCATAATCGTAAATAGGGTCACGAATTCCAATTACGAGCTTTCCAACAAGGAGATAGAGAGCATGTCCGAAGTGAAGACGTTATGCGATATCCCGGAGGACGAAAACGTCCCTGCTTCCATTGCGGCGAGGCTTCCAGTTGTTCTCTATAAGCCTCAGTCGCCAGCTTCGCAGAAGCTCAAGCTGGCTGCGCTTCTTCTATCCGGAAGTTCGGTTGAATCGGAGGAGAGCAGGTCGATATTCGACAAGTTCATGGAATGGGTTAGAAGGATGCTGGGGATCTGATATGGCTGATTTTCTGATGGCTGCCTTGGATTTGCTTTCAATTTGCGGATGGATCCTGATTGGGATCTCGGGCATGGTGCTGAAGGACATCATGAAGGAGGTGAAATACGAGCATTATATTTTGAGATGGAAGCTCATGTACCTCATACTGCCGCTCCTTCTGCTTTACCCGTCGTTCCTTTTCTACCAGTATATTTACGGCGACATCCCCCTTTCGAAGGGCATAGTTACTGTCCTGATCGTTTTCCTTGCCATCGGTTCCCTGCTCCTCCTTTACCTTGCGCATCAGATACGCTCCATGCAGCTGAGGAAGGAGATCTCCGGGGTCGCCGCATCGGTGCTTGTGATATATCTGGGGCTATCCGTTTACCTCTCTTTCCAACTAACTGATTTCGGGGAAGTGCTCAACAACCTGCTTTTCTCAACGGCGATATTCATGCTCTCGCTTGCAATGATATACCTGGGGAATTATGCGCTTGAATTTTCGAAGGTTGTTAGGGTGTCCCCGACCCTTTACGCAGGAGGGGTGTTCGTGCTGATTCCTGGCATCATGCGTGCCGTGATCACGGAGCCGCAGGCGTTCGGCCTCCACCCCTACCTGACGGTGCTGAAAATCGTGGGCACGCTTGGAATCATTGTCGGGGGCTTTTTCATGTTCGTTTCTGCGGACCAGTTCAAGCGAAGGGTGCTGGAGTTCGATATCAAATTGAAGTAGTCCGAATCTGTTGCATTATACTATTCTCGCTCCTTTCGTTGAAAAAACAGCTTTAACTCCATCCATCCCACTCCCCCTTATTTTTTTGAGGATTTTATCCGCATCCCTTTCCCTGCATAATGCGATTATTGCGCCTCCCCTCCCCCCGGCACCGGTTATTTTCCCCCCGTATGCGCCATGCTGAAGGCAGATTTCCCGTGCCGCCTCAATCCCATCTTCCGAAACGCCGTATTTTTTCAGCAGCTCATGATTCTTGTTGAACAGCCCGCCCAATTCCGCCGCATTCCCGTCCTCGGAAAGATGTGCCTTGATTTTTTCCACCAGCTCGTCGAAAGGCCCGGTGATTTTCCCCCTTTCGCGTTCACTCATTTCAGCGGGCTTCTTGCCTACCCCGGCTTTTTTGGCGAACTTGTCCAGCTGGCCTCCGGTCGTTTCCGGCAATTCGCCCCTTTTCAGCGTATTGATTACCAGCAGGACCGAGCCCTTCGGCAAATCCAGCTTCACGCCCTCGAACCGGAACTTCACATTCCCATCCCTGAGGAATTCCTTCCTGAACTCCTGCGGCCCATCCGAAATCACCGTGTGTGCATCTATTCCCGAAGGCCTTCCGCCATGCGCGATTTCCTCGAACTGCTGAACAGCATCAAACAGCTTCTGCTTTCCGGGCGTTATCCCAAAAACCCCGTAGAGGCAGAGCGAAAGTACTGCCGCAGTAGCTGCCGAATGCCCAGTTCCCTTTGGGATTTTATTCTTTGAAAAATTCATCCTGATTTTAAGCGCATCGATGCTTTTTCCCTCGCTCTTCAGTATGTGGTCTATCACTTTCGCCTTTGCCCTGAACCATCCGTCCTTGTCCTCGAAGGAACCGTCTGGAAGGTATTTTCCGTCCCCCACTGAATCATCGACTTCGATGCAGCCCTTTCTTTCCCCTACTTTCTCATATTTGCATTCGCACTTTTTCCTGTTATCCAGCGGCGCAGCTAAAGCAATGCCGCCATATACGACGGAATGCTCCCCTGCAATGATCACCTTGCTCGGCGCGCTTGCGGTAATTTTACCCATGGAAGTAGTTCTCAATATCAGGTTATAAAATCGCTTCCCCTAGGTATTTTCCTTGATTGCAATGAAAATACTCATCTGGGATTTTGACGGCGTGATCTGCGCGAGCCTGAAGGAGTGCTACTTGATCACGATGGCTTCCATTGAAAGGGAGAAGGAAAAAATGGCGAAGGAAGCCGGCATCAAGAATTTCCGCCCGGTTTCACTGCAGCAATTCGACGTTTACCGCTCCAAATCAGTCAATTCCATTGATTTCTTCGCGAATTACATCCTGGATATGAAAGGAATGAGGTTGAATGTGCAAAATCTCGAAACCACAGTCAAAAAGCACGACGCTTTCCTGAGGCACATGGATCGCATTTACGACGAGGAGAGGGACGTGCTCTTCCGCAGGAGCGAGAGGGAGTATTTCAAAACCCTGACCATTTACCCCCGCATTCCGGAAACACTCGCTTCCCTCTCAAAATCCGGCATTCGCCATTCCATAATGAGCGCGCGCGATAAAAAATCCCTGCTCCCCATTTTGGAGCATTTCAATTTACAGCGCCATTTCGACCTCGTTTTAGGATCCGAGGTGGACAAGGGAAGCAGGCACGTGAAGGAGAAGCAGATAAGGCTGCTGAAGGAGCATTACGAAATCCCCTCTTATTCCGGCAATGAATTTTATTTCATAGATGATTTCCCGTTCAATTTGAAGAAGCTCGAGGGGTTCGCGCACCTCCTGTTCGCGGAATGGGGCTATGGGAAGCTTCCGGGGGGATATGTGGAGGCGAAAAGAGTAAGGGCGCCGGCTGATCTGATTAAGATTTTAGGATAAAAAAAGAAAAAGATTAAAACTCAGGAATCTGCTTATAGGCACAGTATCCCTCATGGCCCGCCGTGAAGCCAGCCGCCATTAACGAATTCGCTTACCCTAATGTCCCCAATAAGCAAATAAACAAGCCCTAATGCAAAAAGCCCGATCAACACCTTTCTCATGCGAATCACCTTTATTCTTTGCTCGGGGGGGGGGAATTTAAGCCTTTCCTTGAGTTTTTGCGCCGAAAACACCCGAATTCATCCCCCAAATTGGTTATAAGTAAATTTTCTCCCTTATATTTTTGCCTTGTACGGCAATCAAAATGCTTAAATATATCCGTAATAACATGTTATTACGGTGATTCCGGTGAAATTCGTGGGAAGATGGATAAAAGTGGGCAACGGTGCGGCGATTTCGGCCTCGAAGAAAATGCTCAAGCAGAACGGCTGGAAGTTCGGGCAGGAGGTGGAAGTCATAGTTGTAAAAAAAGACAAAAAGGCAGCCCTGAAGCGGCTATTTGGCATGTACCCATCAATGGCGCCATTTGTCAGGGAAAAAGACCGGGAGTTCTAGATGATATTGGTTGACTCGTCCGCTTGGATAGAGCTGATAAAGAATGGCCGCAAGGCGGGAGAAATCAGCCGGATATTGGAAAAAAGCTCCGTTTACTGCATCGGGGTAAGCATTGCCGAAGTTTCCAAATGGTGCGAATCAAACGGCTTCGAGTCTGAGAAAGCAGTTTTGGATATGCTCAAAACCTGCGATGATATCATCGAACCAACCGTTGACGCCCTAAGGTTTGCGGGGAAGCTGAATGTTTCTATTAATCGTAAAAGAGGCGCCAAGCTTAGGCAGATTTCACTGATAGACTGCATCCTTGCTGCAACCGTTACCGAAAACCAGCTGAAAGTGCTGACTTTGGATGAAGATTTTTCCAGCCTGAACTGCGACAAAATGCTCCTTTAGCCAATCCGGCAAGTGCCGAATATCTCGCCTTTAATACCTATTTTAAATCGAATTACTGTTGAACTATTGGTCTTATGCAAAAACATGTGAAAGTGCTTGCAACCCCGAACATCGCGGTTGTGAAGTACTGGGGGAAGAGGGACGAGAAGCTGATGCTCCCTACGAACAGCTCCCTGAGTTTCACGATGGACGAGCAGCTCAAAACAATAACGGAAATAACTGCAGGAAAGGAAATTGCCAAGGACGAGCTTTTTTTGGAGGGCAAACAGCTGGTCGGCAAGGAATTCGAGGGCGTCCGGAAGGTGCTCGCGTTTGTCAGGGAAAAATACGGCTTCGAGGGGAAGGTTTCGATAAAATCCAAAAACTACTTCCCAACAGGAGCGGGAATGGCCTCATCCGCTTCAGGTTATGCCGCGTTGGCATTCGGTTTGAACGAGTCGCTGGAGTTGGGTTTGGATAGGAAGAAAATGTCCATCATCGCGCGCTTGGGAAGCGGCTCCGCATCCCGCTCCGTTTACGGCGGATTCGTGGAGTGGCAAAAGGGGGAAAAGAGGGACGGCTCTGATTCGTATGCAGTACAGATTGCGGACGAGAGCCACTGGCCGGAATTGCGGAACGTCATTGCAATTGTCGACCAGGAGAAAAAGAAAATATCCAGCAGGGCTGGCATGAAGGAAACGGTTGCAACTTCAGAGATGTTCGAGAGGAGGATGGACACAATTGATGATACTGTGAAGGAAATGAAGAAAGCAGTTTTGGGTAAGGATTTTTCCGCCTTTGCAGAACTTACCATGATGGATTCCGACAGCATGCACACATGCATGGCGGACGCGAAGCCCCCGATTGTTTATTTGAACAAAGTGAGCCGTAAAATACAGTCGGAAGTGAGGAAATTGAACGAAAAGGAAAATATCGCCGCCTATACCTTCGATGCGGGCCCCAATGCTCACATCTATACTCTCGAGAAATACGTGCCCATGGTCCGGGAGATGCTATCGGGGATGAGCGGCGTGAAGCAGGTAATTGCCTGCAAAGTCGGTAGCGGGCCGAGGGTGCTTGAAGGATGAACGCCTATTGCGCATCCGCGCCCGGAAAAATACTGTGGCTTGGCGGCTATTCGGTGCTGGAGAAGGGGAATGTTTCGCTGGTAACCGTTGTTGATAAGCGGGTGTATGCCGAATGTGAATTGTCGGAGGGAGATGGGATAGTTTTCAATATCCCCCAGTTTAAGGTGAATTTGCAGGGGAAAATAAGAAACGGGAAAATTTACTTAAATGCGACTTCCGAATCTGCACAAAAGGCGAAATTTGTCATTGCAGCAGCTGAAAACTGCATCAAATACCTGGAGGCGAAGGGGAAAAAAGCAAGGGGCTTCAAGCTCACAACTGTTTCCGATAAATCATTTGGGACGGGGAAGGAAAAAACGGGATTGGGAAGCTCGGCTGCTGTGACTGTAGCAAGCGTGGCTTCCATAATGGACGCATTTGGGAATGGAATTGAAACTGGCCGGAACAAGCTTGTCATCCATAACCTTTCCCAGCTAGCGCATTCGGACGCCCAGGGGAAAATGGGGAGCGGGTTCGATATTGCGGCCGCAACCTTCGGCACAATAAACTATTCCCGGTATTCGCCGGAAATCATAGCGAAAGCAAATGGAAAGAAAGGGAATGAATTCGCAAAATTGATGGAAAAGGCATGGGACTGCTCCATTGAACTGGTTTCCCTCCCAGAACATTTCATTCCAGTGCTCGCATTCACAAACGTTTCCGCATCCACATCGGAAATGGTGAAAAAAGTGCTGGAGCTCAAGAAGAATAAGCGCCGCATCTATTCAGAAATGATCTCCGAGATAAATAATGCGAACAAGGATGCGATTGAAAACCTGAACCAAGTGGCAATGAGCAAGAACACTGCTCTTCAGCAATTCAAAAATCATTTTGAAGATGCACGGCTGCTCACAAAAAAGCTAGGCGAGCTTGCCGGAGCGGACATTGAAAATCCCCGTTTCACCAAATTGATACAGCTCTCCCTTTCCCAAGGTGCGTTTGTCTGCAAACTGCCGGGAGCAGGAGGAGGGGATTCGATCGCCGCCATCTGCTTGAATGGCAAGGACGCAGGCAAACTGAGGAATTTCTGGAAATCGCTCAAGCTGTCCTTATTGGATGTGGAATTCGGCAATGGGGGTGCGAGGAAGGAAGGCACGGCAGCCGTCGAAAAAATGCTCAAAACGAATGCTTAAAAATGCGTCAAAAACATCATCTTAAAAGAGGGAGAAAATGGGAATAATAACGCGCAAGATGGAACACGTCAATATCGCATTGGGCAGGAAAATCGAGACCAACAGGAAACCCGGCTTCGATGAAGTGTTTTTCAGGCATTATTCCCTTCCCGAAATGGATTTTGGGGAGGTGGATATTTCCCAGACCTTCCTGAAGCGCAAGCTTGCAGCGCCGCTGATGATCGTCTCAATGACCGGCGGGTTTGCGGAGGCTGGGAAAATCAACCGCGAGCTTGCAATTGCCGCTGAAAAGGAAGGGATTCCGGTGGGTCTGGGCTCGCAGAGAGCAATGCTGGAAAAGCCTGAGCTGAAAAAAACATTCGTGGTAAGGGATGCGGCACCTAAGGTGTTTTTGATGGGTAACATCGGTGCGGTGCAGCTTCAGGAGTATTCGAAAAAGCAGATCGAATGGATTGTCTCATCGATTGAGCTGGATGCGCTTTGCATACACCTGAACCCGTTGCAGGAGGCGATACAGAAAGAGGGGGACAAGAAATGGTCCGGAGTGCTGAAGCAGATTGCAAATACTTGCGATTACCTCGATGTGCCCGTTATTGTGAAGGAGACCGGAGCGGGAATCAATTCGAAAGTTGCGAAGGAACTCGAAAGGGCTGGCGTTTCGGCAATTGATGTTTCCGGAGTTGGCGGAAGCTCATGGAGCGCAATAGAGCTTCACCGGAAGGATGCGCTGGCCGGGCAAGCGTTCTGGGACTGGGGGAATACCACTGTTGATTGCCTGAATGAATGTGCCGGAAAAATAAAAGTACCCTTGATTGCAAGCGGCGGAGTAAGGTCGGGTTTGGATGCTGCCAAGGCTATACGATTGGGGGCAGCAATTGCCGGCGGAGGGCTGCCATTCCTGAAGGCGCAGAATTCCGGCGGAGTTGAAGCAGTTAGGAAGGAAATCCAGCTTTGGAAGGAAGAGCTGAAAATCGCGATGTTCCTAACCAGGAGCAAAAACCTTTCCCAGCTGAAAAAAGCGAAATTGCAATGCGAATGCTGCGAAGAATGCTGCTGCGAGGAATAAATTGATCTGCTGATAATCGGCGGACCGTCTAATTCAATTAATCCGCAAAACAAATTAGAGGGGGATCGGGAAGATGCTCTAGAATCTTATGATTCTAGGCATGCTAAGAACCTTCGCGGTTCTTACGCACCTTCAAACTGAGGGGGATACTTCCCCCGCGGTTCAGGCGTAAGCCGGATTTTCCCCGATCTCGTTGTATTTCGAGTGCAGGGATTTTATCTTGTCCATGCTCGATTTGATCTTTTCCTCGATAACGGCGCCTTCCGCAACAAGCGGCTTCACATCCACCGGAACCTTGATCAATTCGGCAAGCTTGGCAAGCAGCTTTGCTGACCCTTTCGGCTCCATCGGCTGGGAGGTTTGTATGAGAATGTTCGCAGCGGGGAATTTTTCCGATGCGCATTCAGAAATGAGCAAACCGGACACGCCCTGGGTTGCGCCTTCCTTGATAACTTCGATGCCATTCTTCTTCAGCTTCTCCACCATCTGCGGGGTGCTCCCGATCCCGAATATCTTTTCCTGCGGCTGCTCCGATGCGATCCCCGCGAGTGAATAGATTTCCTTGCATCCCTTTTCCTGCGCATATTTCAGGATTTTTTGCGAGAGCGCGAACGCAACTTCAGAGGGGATCACGAATTCCGAGAAAAGCACGATGAGGTTGTACTTTTCCGATGCATAAATCCTTGCGGGCGAAACCGGGACATAATCATGTATGGCCGCAATCGGAGGGAAATGCGAGCTGGAGATGTACCCGATTATGCGCATCCCGAGCTTTTCCGCAAGGTAGGACGCGGAAATGGTTCCGATCATCCCGATCCCTGGGAAGCCTTCGATCATCACAGCATTCTTGAGCTTCACCTTCTCAATTTCACGGATTTCGACCATCATGATTAACCACCCAAATCAAGCAAGAGGAAAAAACTTAACGAACAAGTATGCAACCTGTGCATTCCATTCCCGCGTTTCAAACAAAATTAATTCCTTTCACGACATTGAATACCAAAAGGCTGCAGGGGAACAGCATAGAAAAATAGAGCGGCGCCTTTTTAATCTTCCCCTCCTGCAGTGAAACGAATGCGGAGGAAATAATTGAAAGAAGGAAAATGTAAACCTGCACAGCAACGATGACTGTTGGAAGCAGCTCCGGCGAATTTTTCAATTGGAAGATGGAATCAACTGTATCGAATTGCAATGCCCCAATTACGCTTAAAAGCAGCCCCAGTATCAGCGGAATTAATATCGCCACCCCTGCGAGGAGCGTGTATTTTTGCATAGAGAAGCCCGCAGCAGCCTCCTTCTGCAGGGATTGCATCTCGAAAATGTCCTGCGCGATCTCATTCAATGGGGCGCTTAAATTCCCGCCGCTTCCATACGCCTCCAATGCCAAGGAAATCGAGCGCTTGAGAAGAATGGAGTCGTTTGTGCCTGCGATTCTGCCAATTGCTTCTTCAGTAGGGAAGCCCGCCTTGATCAAATTATCCGCTTTCCTGAATTCCCTTCCAAGGACGGAATCCTTGTTTGCAACCGTTTCGATGATTTTTTCCATCGGCGTATCTTTCGGGAATGCCGCGATCTGGAACAAAGCATCCGGAAGCTCCGCATCTATCCGCTTCTGCTTCCTGTCGTGAAGGTAATCGAGGAAGAAATAAAGCAGTGAAGGGGGGAGAAGCAACGTGGAAAGGAACATCGCGATTTTAAGAAGATAGTCTGTTTGAATGGTAAAGAAAAGAACGGCGGACATGGCCGAGGAAATAATTAGCGTATAAAAAAGAAGGTGGTTGAACGGGATTTTGATTTTAAGAAAGGAAAGCTCCTCCTCGAAAAGTTTTTCCAACACAACGGCTCACTTGGGAGCCTCCACGTTAAGGAAATGGGATGAAAAAGTTAAATAGGTTGCGATAGGCGTCCGAATGAAAATAGTTCCAATCAATCCTTTACGGATAGGAGCGGTTCATCACTCTGGGGAAGGGTATCGTGTCCCTGATGTGCTCAAGCTTGCACACCCACCGGACAATGCGCTCCATCCCCAATCCGAAGCCGGAATGGGGGACACTGCCATATCTCCGCAGATCAAGGTACCATTCGTATGCACTAAGGTCTGCGCCTTCCGATTTCAACCGCTCAATAAGTTTGTTCACGTCCTCTTCGCGCTGGGAGCCGCCGATCACTTCCCCGTACCCTTCAGGCGCGAGGCAGTCATTGCATTTCACTAATTTCGGATTTTCCGGATCCTCCTTCATATAAAACGCTTTAATATGCTTCGGGTAATGGGTGATGAAAACCGGCACTTTGCGGTCCATAGTAAGTATCCTCTCGTCTTCCGTTCCCAGATCGTCGCCCCATTTTATCGCAGGGTTCTTTTTGGAGATTAAGTCAATTGCCTCATCATATCTCAGCCGGTCGAAAGGCGCCTCAATTTTCCTCATTTCAGATGGGTCCCTTCCTAGGAATTTCAGCTCCTTTGGGCGTTCTTTCGCGATTTTTTGGCACATGTATGCGATCAGGCCTTCCTCCAAATTTATCATCCCATCCAGGTCAACATGTGCTGCTTCCGCTTCAACGTGCCAATATTCTGCAAGGTGCCGGAGCGTCCGGCTTTTTTCCGCCCTGAACGAGGGAGTTATTGCATAAACCTTCCCAAGCGAGAAAATCAGCGCTTCCAAATAAAGCTGTGCGCTTTGTGAGAGGAACGCCTTTTTCCCGAAATAATTCATCTCGAACAAAGTGGAGCCGCCTTCAACCGCTCCCGTAACTATTATCGGAGGGGTGGTCTCATAATATCCTTCCTGCTTGAAATATTCCCTGACGCCCTCCAGCAAGGTTGCCTTCACTTTCATCGTTGCGGTAATTTCCCTGCTTCTTACCCATAAATGCCTGATGTCTAGCAAAAATTCTGGAGAATTGTCCTTCGCAACCGGGAACGGGTGGGCCGAATGCATGACATGGAATTCCGTTGCCTCCATCTCGAATCCGTTTATTGCACGGGCATCCTTCTTTACGATGCCCTTAACTTCAACTGCGCTTTCAATGAGCGCCTTATCCGCAGCAGAAAAATCCTTCTCGTGCACCTTGTCCTTTTTCACCGCAACCTGGATGATGTCCGTCGCATCCCTTACTATCAGGAAATCCATCCCTCCTGCTGTGCGCTTGCGGTAGACCCATCCCCTTATGCTTGCGGCTTTCCCTTCCATGCGCTCATCAAGGAGCGTTTCTATCTCATCGAATTGCGATTTCATCCCCAATCTTCCTCTGCAATCATGAATACTTACTTTGCCCCTCAAGTTATTTAAACCTCTTTTCCTTCCCTAATGATATGGGAATCCTGTCATACCTATATTACGCATATTTCACTGCAGGTTCCGTCACACTGGGGTACCTCCTTTTGCGGCTTACATACCCGGAAGTGCGCTTGCTTTCAACCGAGCAGAAATTGGGGAATGCCGCAGTTTCCGGCGCATTGCTTGCAATTGCGTCGCTCGCTGTTGATTTTTTCTATGATGGCCAGCTCGAGGTGCTTTCGGGAAACGGCACCTACCCGATAATCGTCTTCCTGCTTTTCCTGCTGTCCTTCGTGTTCATGAAGCTTTATTTCGTATTCTCCAAGCCCGAGTACCTTACGGTCGGTGTCCCCTTCCAGAACCCGATCAATATAGTGATTGAGACCCATGAAGGGAAATCGGAGCAGAAGGAAAACGAAGTGTACGAGAAGATAATCGGAAGGAGGAGCGGATCTGACATGGCGGAAAGGAGCGCCGAGAAGAAGAAAGACCTGATTACGAAGTTGCGGCAAAGCGACATGACGCCCGTTTCGCAGGAAGTGGTGAAATTGGAGAAGAAGGGCGGCTTATTCTCTGGCCTGACGGCGATGTTTTCCGGCGGGAAGAAAAAGGAAGTGCAGCTTGATGAACTGAGAAAAACAAAGATGATCCCCCAGCCCGAGCAGAAAATCCCTTTGGGAAGGCCGGTGATACAGCAAATCCCCCAAAACAAAGCGGTGCAGGTAATGCCCGCTCGAGGGAATGCTCCCGGAACTGCAGCTAAATCTTCACCTGCTTCCGCTACACAATCAACAGAACAGCCGAGAAAAGGCTTCATGGGGATGATCGGGGATATTGTTGGGAAGGAACAACCTGGAGGAAGCGGCAAAACGCCCCCGGACCAAGTTCCGCCAGCCGAGGGATCCGAGATGGTGCATAAATCAATTGCGGATATCCGTGCAAACGTGCAGAAGGAAAAGAGCGCGATGCAGGCTGCAATGGAGGATAAGGATAAAATAATATACAAAGAAGGGAATTTATCTGATAATTCCGGCAATATTCCTATTGCTAAAAGGCACATTCCGCTTGAACCCGGGGAGAACGAGTCGCTTTCCTCGCTGAAATCGGAAATCATGAAGGACCAGCCGATCAACATCCCCCAGAAGGAAAAGCCGGCAGAGGAACCCGCATTCAAGAGCGACCCGAAGGTGCTGGGCGAGCAGAAGAAAAGGGCGGAGGAGATGCAGGCGGACATGATTTTGGAGGATATTTTGCCGAAGGAGATCCGGGAGGCAAAACCACAGCCCGTTGTAGGGCAGCATAGGCTTTACCAGATGGTGCAGCAGCAGGGGAAGCCGGATGTGATCGTGCATCGGAGGTACATGCTCAAAGGCACTCCGGGCGAGGCACCGCAGGGAGTGAGCGTGATTGCTCAGGGCGACGTTGCAGGCACGGACAATTTCGATTCGCTCGTGAATGATGTTTATTCGCAATTGAAGGACAACAAGAAGGAGGGCTTGAAATCGAATTTGTCAGTTGCGCCTCCGAAGGACCTTCTTGGCGCGGCAAATACCAAACCCGGGCAGCCAGCTCCCCTCACTTTTGATGATCTTTTGGGGGAAAAGCCTGCTGAAAAGAAAACAGAAGGGCTGGGGGAGGCGCCGCAGCAGAGCAGCGTGTTTGGCCAGCTATCGGACATTGCAGGAGGCACGGAGAAGAAACCAGAGAAGAAATCGGACATCTCATTCGTGAAAATACAGGCGGAAAAGGGCATGGGCTGCCCCACTTGCCATTCGAAGAACACGAAAATAATATTCTGCCCCTACTGCGGAACGGGGATGTGCGCGAACTGCTCCCCCAACATCAAGATACAGGAGGGCGCGTTTGTTTACATGTGCCCGAAATGCAAGGAAGATGTTGATGTCAGGAAGAAGCAGCAACAAGCCAGTGCAAATGCAGGATGATGTATTTCCTATCATAAGATAAATCATCCAATTAGGTGTCTATATCAATGAAATCAACTTTCGAAATCGACTTTAAGGATAAGAAGCAGGCGGAAGATGCGCTTAAAGTCATCCGGCCGCAAAAGGGAAGGAACACCACGCTGCACGTGTTGCATAAAAAGGAGAGCAATTCCATTACTTATGTCATTGATGCCGAATCCTTCTCACCTCTCCGCGCGCGCTCAACCTCACTTCTCAGGGATTTGAAAATCATGTTCAATGTGCTTGAAAAGGCGGAAGAGAAGCCTAAAAGATAAGGCTTTTTCCTAAAAGTTCGACAATAAACGATAGGTTGTGGTTTTCATTGACGCTTTCACATATAGCTTGTATTCCTCATGCATCACGTGCTGCATTTGATTAAAAACGATGCATTTTTAAACATTTTTTCCGTAAAAAATTCCCCAAAAAACCATTAAATTTTCAGTTGGCGTTCGTTGTTTGTCTAAAAAACGATTTAGCTCGTAAAAATGGGCAAAAAAGGCCCAAAATTCGTCTCCATTTGAAGGTGGGTTCGTCAAGTGTCCTTTTTGTAAGGATAGGTTTAAATACCCTCAAAAGATTAACGTTAGGTTCAGCAGAAGGTATGTTCTATCTGCATCTTTCTTTTTTGGGAGATGCAATAGCCCTCAGTCCTTTGAACGCGATGTTTATCATGCGCGTCCCTGCGCCATAGTTTTGATGCGTGGATGATAAGGAAAGGCTGCGATGGAAATATTTCCTGCTGAAGGCGCGGCTGCTGCCTGCGGCTGCGTGAGACAAGTGAGTTAAGCAGGTGCGCTTATTTTGTTCGCACCTGCAATAGAACATAGGTGAAAACACATGAAAAGTATGAATGTGAAGAGAATTGCTGCAGTAGCAAGCGGCCTGACCATGCTCGGCATGGCATTCGCTGGTGCTGCGGTAAGCGTCGACACTGCCGGCGTTTCTTCGTTCCCCTTCTTCTCAGCTGGGGAGCCGAACGTCAAGGTAGTAATCGGCAGCAAGGCTAAGCCCGAAGATGTCGTAGTTGGAGCAAACATTGCGGCAGTAATCGGAAACTTGGCGTACAAGACACAGACAGTCGAGGTTCTCGGCAAGGACAAGCTCGGTACGGGCGGTTCTGCAGACGGATCTTTGACTGACAAGCAAGTAACTCTCAGCGTCACAACGCCCGGAGTGAACCCCGCAACTGCATACGAAATGAAGGCGTACGTGTATGACGACCTCGCGTTTGAGATCGACTCTGTCAGGAACACATCCGGCAGCTCGAGATTTTCAAGCACGAACACCTCGTTCTCCACGCAAGCAGGCCCCAGAGTCATCGGCAAGGATCAGACTTCGATAGTCGGACCCGCAGCTGGCATGGCATCTGATGGCAAGATCACTTACCCGAAGGGCAGCACCAACACGAAGGAGGAGCAGAAGATCTACGCGTTCGGATTCGTTGAATACGACGAAACCGCGAAGGTCGTTCAGGCGAAATACGTGAAGACTGGTTATGAGGTAACTTTCTCTGACCCGGTTCCCGTATGCTTGGACACTGGCAAGGCCTACACCGACTGCACCTCTGATTCCGACAAGCTCTCAAAGGGCAACGTCGAGATCACGTTCCTTGGCGACAAGTGGACAATCTTCGACTACACTGCAACCAACCTGACAATCACTTCCCTGACTCTAGGAAAGCAGATCACCAGGAAGGAATCCTTCAACATCGACGAACAAGTGACTTCACCCGATGGCTATGTCATCGTGCTGAAAGACTTGTCAGCGTTCTCCCCGCAAAGGGCGCAGTTCGACATCCTCGACAAGGACGGCAAGCTCGTAAAGAGATTGTACCTTGGGGAGGGAGAGAGCTCCACCATTACGGAAGCGAACAACATCGTCGTGAAGGTCAACAAGGTCTTCCCCGGTGCATTCGCAAAGCAGGGAATCGCAGACGTCTCGCTCTACTCGAGCCAATTGGTCATAACGAACGACCAGGAAATCTCGGGCGGAGACTCGCACAAGAACTGGAAGGGCAGGCTGGTAACCGGTTATGTCGGATCGTCAATTGCAATCTCCAAGATTCAATTGTACGACGATATCGACCAGGTATACAAGACTCCCGTGACCCAGACCTTGAGCGCAGGGGAATCAATCGACATAATCAAGGGGATGCCGGGCTACAAGCTCAACTTCCTCGGATTGGAAACAGTCGACTACGATTCGCTGACGTTCTCCATAATGAAGTCGTATTCGCTTTCGACCGACGTGACTGATGTGACCGTTACCGGAAACATCCTGAGCTTAGTGTCTGGCAAGAGCAATGCGTTCCAGTATGGCAGCAGGTCCGTGAACGACGTTTACGTGGTACTCGAGCCTTCCAACGGCGTATCCGTGGCAGGACAAGTATTCTACATAGACGCGAACGGGCAATACACCAACACCTCTACGACCAACGGAGTCGTGCCGTACCACTACTCGTCAGACGAGTATGCGACACTGTACTTCAACACGTCGTTCAACATAACCCCGGCAACCGGCACTCCAGGAGTCCTGATATCGATTCCCGAATTGACGGAAACCAACAATGGCACAACTGCAGCACACGCATCCAACTGGCACCTGAACCTCTTCTATGACAACGCGCAGGACCAATTCGCTAACGCGCTTGGATCCTCGACCATAGACAAGATCGGGTACGGATTTGGAGGCGCTGCGCAGAACATTGCCAGCAAGGAAAGGGGCTACACTACCTACAGAGGAAACGTCTTTACCGGCATCTCCTCTACCTCGGCATCCATCTCCTATGCGAAGACAGTCGCACAGGCAAGGTTCACCCTGACAGCAGGATCGACCACATCAAGCGGCGCGGGCAACACCGCAGCTGTTGATCTCAAGGAAGGCGACCCCTACACAATAGGCGGCGGCTACTCCCTGAAGGTTGACAAGATCACCGCGAACGTCGGCGGCACTGCAGGGGATGGCTCAATCATCGGATTGGACGAACTGAAGCCTTCAGTTGAGAGGGCAGCAGTCGTTACGACCCTGATGACCGACACGAACCCGTTAGTGGTATTGGACTCGCAAGCGTCCGACACCGCCAACCTGATCGTAGTTGGAGGCCAGATCGTGAACTCCGTTGCAAACGCAGCTGGAGTCGCCCTGAAATCAGGAGACCAACCGATGGTCAAGGTCTACGGATCCACCAAGCTGGTTGTTGCAGGATACACTGCAGCGGACACCAGTGCGGCAGGGAACGAGCTGATCAAGTGGTTGAACGAGAACAGGGACTCTGTGAGGGGCTAAGGCCCTTCTTTTTTTCTTTTTTTCTTTTCTTTTTTTATTTTCTAATTTTCAATATTTTTACGGTTACTGATAGCCTGAACAAGGAATTCCCCCTACTCTTCCCCAACATTTTCATTTCCACCTCGATCTGCAACATTTAAATTCAGTAGGGGTGTTCTATTTCCGAGGTGTTACCATGAAATACGTATTGTTATTTTCAGTGCTTTCAATGGCAGTGCTTTTCGGATGCCTTTCCCAGCAGCAGCCGCCAGCATCCACTCCCACTCCCGGCCAGACCGAGCAGCCAACAGCCGTTGTTTCGACTGCGCCGACAGCGAATCCCTCCGAGCAGCAGAACTGCCCCGCTCCGGACATCACTTTCGGCAACGTCCAGGTGCCTGAAACCGTAACTTACGGGCGGGAATACACCATTTCAGCAGAAGTACTCTACACCAAGAATCCCTGCAATGCCAAAATCCCGGGCAATGTGAAGATTGCCCTGTATGACGGACGCAAAATGCTTGTTGAAAAGCCCATTCTGGCTCTCTCCGACAAGAATCCGGTTTCGCTGCCATTCGCAACCGACCAGACCCGCAAGTACCAGCTTACCCTCAGGATCTCGAGCGATTCGGCCGAGGAAGTTGCTACAAACAACGAATATAAGTTCGATTTCGATTCCCTCCCGCTCGGCTACTACTCGGACACATCCGGCGAGACCTATACTGATGTGAATTCCCTTACCCTTCTCGGGCAGGGCTTCTTCATCTCCAAGCCGCTTCCTGTAAAGAGTGTCGACCTCTACCTAAGGGGCCAACTTACTACCTCCGAAAGCAGCGACGTGATGGTATTCATAAAGCCCGATGCGGCTGGAAAGCCCTCCGGCGCGAATGCGATACAATTCACAGTAGGGTATACGACCGTCCCGACGTCATTCGGATGGGTGAGATTCTCGAACAACCAGAAAACCACTTTGCAGCCCGGGCTTTATTACGTCGTAATAAAGACAACTGCAACTAACCCGAGGGTTTCCGTCCTCCAGAAGGCAAACGGTGAGTTCCAGAAGCCCGAATATTCGATGGAAAGCATCTCCGAGATCCCCCTTTCAGAGAACTGGAAGGTGCAGACAACAGGTGCGATGCTCTTCAAGCTCTCGAATGATGAGGTTGTTATGTACGACCAGAGCACCGGAGAAATCGCTTCCCCGAAGCCTCTGCCCTCCGGCGGCATCGACCCGTTCGACACCTACGGTTGATTTTTTTCTTTTTTCTTTATTTTTTTAAGAATTAGCGTGCAGCATGCAAGCCAGCACCGAGTAAATTTTATCTACATCCCGTTCCTTAGGTTTTTACAGATTTCAGGGTGTTGAGTGCATCCTTCTCGCTCTTCTGGTTCACGATCACTCCGGTACCGAGCTCTACTCCTGCCCAATAGCCGCTTCTCGGGTATATTTCAATATGGAAATGGAAGTTCTTTTCCGTTCCCCCGGAAGCAGATTTGGGAGAGTTATGGAATATGACATTGTAATCCTTCACTATGTAATGCACCCTTCTGAGGCACTCGCGCAGCAGCTTCATCAAGTGCAGCCCCTGCTCTTCAGTCAGCTCGGCCATGCTCGGCACATGCGCCTTGGGGATTATCCACACCTCGTTCGCAAATTTGGAGAACGAAGGGCAGATTGCGGTAAAGAAATCATTGTCGATGAGTATGTTCTCCTGCTCCTTTGCGAGCGTTTCGCACAGGTGGCATTTGCCCTTCCCGGCCGATTCATTGAACAGCGCCAGCTCATCCGCAAGCATTCCAGGAACGAACGGGAACGATATTATCTGCGAATGCTCGTGCTCGATGCTCGCGCCCGCATTCCTGCCATGGTTCTTGAAAAGGTGCACGTATTTGCTGCCATCCTCCTTCATCAGCTCCTCGAAGCGGTTCTTGTATGCGGCAAAAACGAATTTGAGCTGCAGCTCCCCGAATTCATGGAAAAGCTCCTCGTGGAAATCGCTCTCCACAATCACTTCATGCGACCCGAACGCATATGAAACGGGGTTGATGCCATTTAACTCAACATATTTCCCCTCCTTCCCTACCAAGGCAAACACGTTGTCAAACGCCCTGACCCTCCAGTTGTCCTGGGGAATCTGGAATTTCGTCGGCGGGGTCGTATTCTCCGCGCCCTTGCAGAACGGGCACGAGAACTCCTTCCCGAAAATGACTGGCCGCTTGCCGCGCTCATTTGCGACTATGATGACGGATTTCTTCGTGAAATCCTGCCTGAATTCGAGGACCATCTGTACCTCTTGGATTAAGTGTTCGGCGCTTTAAAAACTTATCAAAAACAGGTTCACGTAACGAGCGTTATCCCTTTCCCCGAAAATTCCGAGTACGCATTTTCGATTTCCTTAAGCAGCAAATTTTTCTTCCCGGCACTCCCCGCGGCATCCCCTTCCAAATTGCCGATGTCCGCTTTCAGGCCATTGATTTTTTCCTCCAAGCGGGCGATATTCGCATATTCCCTGCTGTTCTCAGCAATTTTTCCCCCGATTTTCCCGATTTCCGCCTCTTTTCCGCCAAGCCCCGCAAGCGATTCCTCCAGTTCTCCCGAAAGGATCCTGGAAATTGACTCCCGGTGCTTGTGGAGGTCCTTCGCATCCTCCTGCAGCCTCCCATCCGAAAGCATCGCGTCGATCTCCTTCGCAATAATTTTCAGCGATTCCATCCCCCCTGGTTTTCCAAGTGCATCCATATGGTCCCCCAGGAATGCCTCGGCCGCTTTCGAGTTCCCCTTCTCAGCAGAAATTTTCACATATTTCCGGATTATCCTTTCCAAAGGCAATATTATCGAGGCGATCGTATCCCTTTTTGCTGAAGATGCCCTGCGCAAATCAGCCGCCGCATTTTCAAGTTCGATTTTACGGGCCTCAGTCCCCTTCTTGCCTGATTTTTCCAATTGCGCCTCGAGCTGCGAAATTTCCATCCTGTTTTTCGCGATCTTCCCTTCCGCTTCGGAGATGCGCTTCCCTTCCGCTTCGTATGCTTCCACTTCCTTCATCAGTGCTTCGAATCCATCCAGTTTTTTCCCTTCTTCCTGGAGGTCCTCTCCCATCCCGTCAACAAGTTTTACAAGGTCCTTCACCGGGCCGCCGAGCTTCTCGAACTCCTCCTTGAAGAAGAACAGCAGGTAGCGGTTGTCCGAAGTTATCTTCGTGATCTGCGCCATCGCCTGCACTATCTGCGAATGGAATTCCCTGTAATCGCGGAACTCCTTCCCTTCCGGCTTCCTCACGTTCCCTATGATTTTGGGAAGCCTCACGAAGAAGTTTTCCTTCATCTGCTTTGCAATGTTCTCATGCTGCGGATTTTCCGTCTTGATCGGTTTCTTCGAGAACCCCTCCAGCACTTCCCGTATCTCCGCCAATTTTTCCCATATTCTTTCCACATCCCCCGGAGCTTCCTCATAGAATATTTTCATCTTCGAGTCCAGCTCGCGCTGCGCCTCTCCCCTGATTTTTGGGAATTCCATTGCAGCCGGCTTTTCGGGCTCCTTTTCCTTCTTCCCGAAAATCGCTTCCAAAAAACCCATAATATCAAAAATAAAAAATCAGTCCGGCATTTTTTGCGTGCGCATCAGCCCCTCTTCTTTTTCCGCAAATAGGATTTTTTCAGCTCCTTCAGCACCTCGGCAACCGCGGCCCCGAGTTCCCAATTCCCCCTGCGGGCCTTCATCTCGTGCGTGGAGCTCACGAATGCAGTTCCGTCCATCTCCAGCCTCCCGTGAACCTCGAAAATTTTCCGGTCCTTCCCCTTTTTCGCGCTCCTGATCCGCAGGTGCAGGCTGCCGCCCTTCCCGAATTTCCTGAGCAGGCCGGAGCATTCCTCGAATATGCTCTCCCTGAACATTGCCTCCTCGTTTGCCAGCCCCGAAATTTCAACATGCATCGGGGAATCGGCTTTCAGGCTGTTCAGCACCTTCTGCAGCGCTATTTTTCCCAGCAATTTCTCGCCCTCGAATACGAACGCCTCCCCGAATTTCGCCTTGTGGAGCGCATCCGCAATGGAATCCGTCTTTCCTACCCGTGCGAGCTCGAATTCGGGGGTCAATATCCCGCTAACGGCAACCTTTTCCACATCCACCTTCTCTGCAGCCTCCAAATCATGCCGCTTCTTATGCAAATACGGCTTTACTTTCACCGCAAGGTCCCGTGCGCTTATGATCCCAATGAACTTCCCCTTCTCAAGCACCGCAAGCTCCGCAACCCCCTGCTTATACATCATTTCCTCCGCCTTGTCAGCCGCAGTTCCAGACGATATCGCAGGTATCGGCTTCGCATAATTGCCCGCACTCCTTCCCGAAAGCGCGGCTTCCGAATATTGCAGCACCGACTCGGCTGAAATGACTCCGGCAAGCCTCCCGTTCTTCTCAAGCACTGAAACAAAGCGGACGCTCCCGCCAGAAAATAATTTAACAAGGTTCGGCAGTACTGCATCCCCGAGCAGCACAGTTGTCCCCTTCCTTGCGAACCTCCCTACCCTTGCGGTATCCGCGTCATCCCGGAACCGGAGCAGATTTTCAGGCACCAGTTCCCCGAAATACCTTCCCTCCCTGGTCACAACAAGCAGCTCGTGGTCCTCGAACTTCTGCAACGCCTTCGAGAGCGGCTCCTCCGCATCTATGGTCTCCACTCGTGAAATCAATTCCATGATGAGCACCTCCTATTAAGTAATTTCATCGCAAATATAATCTCTTCCTTTAACTTATTCTTTTCTGGGAAATGATATCCCGCAAAATAATTCCGGGCAATCACATGATTTGCTATTTCTTCCTTCTCATCATATCCGTGAACGATTTGAGCGCCTCCACCACATCCACCGGGAACATCACGACCGTATTGCTCGGCGTTGGCCCCAGCCCGTCTATTGTCTGAAGCGTCCTCAATTGCATTGCGCCGGGAGATTCCGACATTGTTTTTGCAGCAGCCGCAAGGTTGAATGCAGCCAGCTTGTCGCCCTCTGATTTTGTAATGTTCGCGCGCTTCTCCCTTTCCGCAGCGGCCTGCCTTGACATTATCCTCTTCAGCTCCTCCGGCATGTCAATGTCCTGCATTTTAATGACTTCCACATCCATTCCCCACTCCTTGGTCTCCTTCTCGACAAGCGCCTCTATTTCCTTTCCCACTTCATCCCTTTCTGCCAGCAGCTGGTCCAATGTCATCCCTCCTACTACATCCTTCAGCGCAGTTTGCGCATACTGCGATATGGCATAGGAAAAATTCTGTATTTTGATGATCGCAACCGCCGGGTCGGACACCCTGAAATAAATGACCCCATTAACTTCCACAGGCACATTATCCTTTGTTATCACCTGCTGTGCGGGAATGTCTATTGTCTGCAGCCGCATGTCCACCATGTGTATCCTCTCGATAATGGGAATCACGATATTCAGCCCCGGCTCGAGCGTGCCGACATATTTTCCTAGCCGGAATTTCACCGCCCTCTCGTACTGGTCGACGACCTTTAGCGCGGAAAGCGCGATAATCAGCAAGAAGAACCCGATTACGAAAAGTTCGAATACTGCCATTCCCACCACCCTTAGAAAATCACGCAATAAACCTTTTAATAACCATTTTATCTCCCCTCCAGAACGGCCGATTTGTTTATTTACCTGCTTGCCGAAAACAATACGGGGGAAAATGGGCCGGAAACTTATCGATTACCTGGAGGATGCGCACGAGGAACTTGAGGGGGAAAGTGGTGCGAAAAAGGAGCCCCTTGCAGCAGAGGGGCCTCCCCAGCAGGACATTGATGCATTTGTATCCTTCGCAAAACTGCAGGGAAAGCGCGTCCTGGACACTTTCAAGGAAGCGCTCATCGTAAACCATTTCGACTGCGACGGCATCACCTCCGGCTCAATAACAGCATTAGCGCTCAAAAGCCGCAACATCCCATTCAAAATGCTGACAGTTAAGAAGATGGACGATTCCGTGATCAATGCGGCAAGGGACGACTCCTCCAACTATGTTATTTTCGTGGACATAGGGACGGGCTTCCTCAACCAGCTCAATGGGCTTGCAAAGCAAGGCAAGAGCATCGTCCAGATCGACCATCATTCCCCGGAAAAGATCGATTCCAAATCCGACGGCCTCATCCTCGTAAACTGCCACAATTTCAACATAGACGGCGCGTTCTATGCGTGCTCATCCTCAACAGCATATTTCACATTCGCGGAAAATACCGTTGTTGAGCAAGCGAAGAAAATGGCGGAGCTCGGAATTGTAGGTGCGGTCGGGGATGTGCAGGATTCATACGGCCTCCGCGGGCCCAACAGGCTCATGCTGGAGGAGGCCAAAAAAATCAAGGTAGTCACTGTTCTCCGGGACCTGAAATTATTCGGAAGGGTCTCCCGCACGCTCGTGAACTTCCTGAATTATTCCTCGGAGCCCTTTCTCCCATCACTTACTGGAAACCCCAAGAATTGCGCGCTCTTCCTCAAAAGGAACCACGTGCCCCTTTTCAGGGAGGAAGACGGCAAGCGCATCTGGCTGCGCTATTACGACCTTTCCAAGGAAGAACGCCTCCACCTCATAGGAAGCCTGATTAATTTCTGCATTGAAAAGCGCATCTCCGAGGACGCGATAAAGTGGATGATCGGCGATGTGTACCTGTTCCCGCATGAAAACAGCCAAACGGAGCTCTACGATGCGTACGAATTCTCCTCCATGCTGAACGCGTGCGGCCGGAGCGGCAAACCAGACGCAGGGGTGCGGCTTTGCATGGCAGAGCCCGAAGCATATGAGGAAGCTCGCGCCTTGCTTCAGCAGCACCGGATAGAGATCAGCAAGGGCATAGCATTCGCAAGGAAATATGCGGAAGACATGGGCGCTTTCTACCTCCTCGACGGAAGAAAGGCAATTTCAGATTCCGTCATCGGAACAGTTGCTGGAAGCTACTTCAATTCCGGCTCCATCCCGAGGGAAAAGCCCATACTCGCACTTTCAATAGATGAAAACAGCAACATCAAGGCTTCCGGAAGGGGCTGGAAGGGCCTGATTGAGAAAGGGCTCGATTTAGGCAAAATAATGAACGTTTCCTCCAAGGAAGCAGGTGGTTTCGGCGGCGGGCATTCCGTTGCAGCAGGCGCGTCCTTCCCAAACACGGATGAGGCGCTAAGGAAATTCCTCCTGCGTGCAAAGAAGGAAATCCGGCAGCAGCTCGGCTGACTGCATGGGATAGTAAACGGTTTTAAACCGCGTTTGAGTTCTAATTGTTATGATGCTTTCCCGTACCGAAATACTCCGCGCAATCAAGAAGGGAGAGATAGCAATAACCCCGCTGGACAAGAAATGCATCGGCGCGGCTTCAGTTGACCTCCATTTGGGAAGCGAATTCCTCGTTTACAGGAAGGGCGGAAGGGCGATTTTCGTGAAGGAGGATACCGTTGTCCCAAAAACCCATCTGAAGAAAGTCACCATTTCCGGCCATGAGGTAATGCACCTGAAACCCCATCAATTCATTTTGGGAGTCACAAGGGAAAAGATTAAACTTTCTGGAAAATACGCCGGCAAAATCGAGGGAAGGAGCCGTTTTGCCCGGCTAGGCTTGATGGTGCACATCTCCTCTTCCCTTATTCAGCCCGGAAGCAACAACGTTCAAGTATTGGAAATAGTCAACCTCTCCCCGGTTCCCCTGATACTGAAGCCCGGAATAAAAATCTGCCAGGTCTCCTTCACGGAACTGAAGGGGGAGGAGAAATACGAAGGGAAATTCAGATTGCAGACTGGGATAAAGTTGTAACTGGAGGCGTGAATTTGCTATTTCACGAGGTCCTTTTCCGCCAAGAATTTCCAGACCGGCCAATAATACCCGTCCCTGATCGTCAGGGCTGCGTTTGAGTCGAAGGTCGTGGGTCCTTTAACCATGGCGACAATCTTCGACCTTATCAGCGGTGACAGCATCCTCGTCACCGTAATCCTGACTGCTATGTTATGAATTGCCGCGAGCTTCTCCTCATCCGTATAATCCGGCAGCATTCCCTTAAATTTATCGAGGACATTCCCTTCCTCAAACTCCCTTCTAAATTGGACCGGATTGGCGAATAGGGTGGTGATTTTTCTGGTATGTTGGATTTTTCCAATTTGCTCTAGAACAAGCTTGTGGTATGCAGGGGTTGTGATTACCTTCCTTGCATTTTCGCTTAATTTGGTCAAGTAATTTTCATTATCGGGCATTCTGGAAAGAGCACCATGTGCCTTGATGAAGAATAATCTATAAGACATTACTTCGGCAACAACGCTCGGCCCAGAATCAAAGTTGGCATTTCTTTCCTTATCACTAAGGAAAACCATCTTGAGGGCGGCAAGTTCCGGTCCGGAAAGGTTCATTTTCCTTAGCCGCTCGACCTTTTTCTCCACTTCCTGTTCGTACATAGTAGTAGGTTATCCAGATAATTAGTTAAAAACCTTCTCGGTAAGTGAATGTGATTTCCGTGCTGGAAAAAAGAAGCTGAAATTAGTTTTTACCTTTTCCCCTTCTTCCTAGAACCAGTTTTTTTTGCAGGCACGGGCTTATTCTTTTCGGCTTTGTCCTTCGATGCAGATTTTCCCTTCTCCTCCTTGCTCACTTTATCTTCATCCGTCTTATGGGAAATGGGAGCCAGAATGGCCCCTTTCTCCCCTATTTGCGTCTGCTCCCCCTTCATTTCAGGGACATCAACATCCTCGGCGGCTTCCGATTCCTCGTAAAGCTCCACTTCCTTCCTGTCAATATCTTCCTTCCTGCCGTTCAGCCTCTCCATCCATTTCTCCTTCCTTGAGATGATGAGGTAAAGCGCGATGATCCCCCCCACAATCGCTACCAATAACGGCAATACCTTCTGCAATGAAAGCAGGAACAGCCCGGTGATCTGGCCTTCCCCGCCTATTTCAATTCTCCTGCGATATACTTTGCCGCTTATTTCATCCTCGAAGTAAATCGTCTCATTCCCTTCCTTCATTATTGCGGTAAGCTCCTTCTCCTCGCCTGCAGCAAGCCCTATTTCGGATTCGGAGAAATTCATTCCTTCGAGTGATTTTGGCACAAGCCTCATGCTCGCATTCCCCGAATTCTTGAGCCTTAGCACTTGCTTGTAGCCTTCCTCCCCTTTCTCCTTGTAAACCTGCTCAATTGAGAATGCGCTCTCAATTGCCTCGAATTCCACTTCCCTTTCCAGGAACCCCTCCTTCGCATAAATGCCCATCATCACCTTGTGGGTGCCGAGCACGACATGCGCTTCGATTTTTATGACGATCCGCATCTCCTTGCTCTCTCCCGGGGCAATATCAAACGGCTGCTGCTCCACTATGGAGATGATTTCCGAGAAGAAAATAGTGGCCTGTGTAATTGCCGTTTCCCCGGTGTTCCTGATTGTCAATTTCATCGGGATTTCGGTCTCGGTCTCGATCCTCAGCGGCATGCTCGCCGCTGACAGGTCGAGCTGTGATTCAGCAGCCGCCTCCAATGCAATTACCTGCACCTTGAGCATAAGGTTTTGCGTGATGTATTTCCCACGCACCTCAACCACTATTGGGAATTCCTTTAGCTGCTCATTCAGTGGCGGCGCAAAATACACCAGCGCCTCCTCCTTCGAGTTGGGCAGTATTTCAAGCATGGTCGGCGTTATGTAAGCCCATGAGGGCTTCTCCTTCAGGAAAAGTTCGACCTTCTCGGCAAATCTTCCCTGGTTGATCACCTGCACCCTGAAGGATTTCCCGATTCCCGCGCCAGTTCTCATAACGGTTTCATCCGTGACAAGTTTGAGGGAATGGCATACCTCAGTCGGAAGTATTTTCAGGTCAAAATTGGCGATTTCCGTCCCTGCATTTGCGCCACTTGCCTTCACTTCAATTGAATAAGTTCCGGATTTGACGGATTCCCCTACGGAAATTTTCATCCTTGCGTCCTTCCTTTCCCCACTCTTCAGCCTGAATGCCTGCCAATTTGAAAAATCAGCACTTACTCCATCAGGCACTTTAGATGAAAGCACGTATGACTCCTCCAATGTCCCGCGGTTGGCAACATTCACGACAACGCTTCCCGATTCTCCCGCGCATAACTCCAATTTCTGCGGTGTAACCTTGAGCGCGGCCGCATAGCACTCCTCAACAATGATTTTCACGCCAGCCTTTGTTGAAACGTATGCACTCGAAGCAGAAATCTCTAAATTGTGCGCTCCAACGGAAAGCGAATCCGATGCATAAAAAACAAATTCATTCACCGAATTCTCTGCGGCATTGATTTCCTTCGCGCCCAGCCTCCCTTCCACTCCGCTGGCTGAAATCACGTACTTGTTTGCCTTCCCCCTATTAAGCAATTTTGCCGTTACTTCCGCACTTTCGCCGCTGCACACCCTTACCGAGCTATCGGCATCAATTCTCGCATCGTAATTTTGCACCACCTTGAGATTCAGGCTTGCAGTGTATGCTTTGGAGAATTTCCTTGAAGTCGCGCTGAATGTGCATTTGTATTCCCCAACCTTTGCAAGATCGGGTTTTATGCGGATGTCGATGCTCTTGCTCGCTTCCGTTTCCAGATCCACCTTATTTACTGGAAGCACCGCAAAACCCGGGCAATCCAATTTCAAATCATAAACATCGGCAGTTTTCTTGTTGTCAATGAAAACGGTCCATTTCTCTTCTGTTGCCGCCTGCACCGAAAGCTCGCTCAATGCCCTGATGGTCGCACCGTCGCACCTTTTAACATCAATTGAAACCAGCGCCTCCCTGCTGTTGGAGCCGCACGAATACGTGCTCTCCGAAATTATCTTGAAAGTAAGCATCCCCTGCGCATACAGCTCCTTGGGAATATTCAGCACCAAATTCGCCTTCCCGGTTCCATACGGCGAAAGCAGGAATTTTTCCTGTGAAATGCTATACGTCCCTTTTTCCAGATTGGTTGAAAGCGTGAAATTCTGCTCCTCCCTTCCCAGGTTCCTCACTGCAATCGCGAAATCTGCTGACTCGCCGTTGCAAACTCGCGCCTTATCCTGCGAAACAGCAAGCTCCATGAGGTTGCAGTCATCTACTTCGAGCGAGCCCCTTCCTTCAAGCACCTCTCCCCTTGCGCCCTCTGCTATCACCTTGTAGCTGTGCATTCCAGCATCCAAGCAGACTGGGGATAAGAACAGGCTGAACCTCTCCGTCCCATAACCATCCACCTGCACTCTAGGGGTAACATACGCGGAAAGCCCTTCGTCGCTCTCAACGCGCAAATCATAGGAATCCGCAAGGGATTTCGTATTGGTGATTATGCCCGAAAGCACAAGCTGGTCAGTAGCGCATGCGGATGCATGCTGCTCATCCAGCACAATCCCGCTCGCAAAAACGAGGGGCAGTACCAATAGTGCCGCAATCAAGAATCTCATCAGCATCACTTATTCGTCGTCGTCTTCCCTTCTTCCCCAGGACAGCTTGTCGCCCTTCTCGTCGTCATCCATCTCGATGTATTCCGTATCCTCGCTTGCAGAGTCCCATTTTACCTTCTTTTTTGTGAACCTGCCTTCATCGAGCAGGGTCTTCTGCTTCCCGCCGGGGCCGATCTGGTCGTTTATGCTCTTCAATTTGTCATTCAGGATTCCCTCCTTATCCTCTTCCTCGGGCTCCTCGCGCTTGTAGAAGAATGCGAAAATCACAGCTCCCACAATGAGCAGCAGTATTGCCACTTGCAGCATCCCAAACCCTCCGAAGAACGAGAACAGCCCGCTCAGCGGGTTCAACTTCTGGAATTCGAGCACTATCGGGTAGGTGAATTTCCTTCCATCCACGCTCCGCAGTTCGATCATCCCCGAATAGCTCCTCTGCTCCGAATTCACAGCCGTGATGTTGGCTGAGAAATTGACGGATTTGCCCGCATTCATGCTTCCAAGCGAGGGGTCGATTTTCACATCCCACCCTTCAGGGAAGCCCGTGAACAGCGCGCTTACTTGCAGTTGCGACTGCTCGAGATTCCTCACCTCGAACTCCACTTTTGCAACCGCGTTTCCCCCAATCTGCTCGTACCTGATTTCCTTTACAACGAGCTCAACATCGGGAGTCTCGCCTCCCGCAGCAATTCGCAAATCAAATTCCTTCTCAACTGTCTGCGAATCCATCCGGAGCTTTGCTTTCACCTTATAGGTTCCTGCCTGCGCGCCTGCGCTCATCAGCTGGAAATATATGGTGCGCTCGGCGTTCGCCTCAACATCAAATGGCTGCACCTGGCTCAGTGTCACTCCAGCAGGGAGATTTTCCATGAGAAGCAGCACATCGCTTATTTTGTAATCGCGCTTGTTCTGCAGCGTCAATGCCACATTCCCCTTCCCAGAAGCCGGAAGATCGCCAGCAAGCACACGCTTCACCGTGAGTGCATCCGGGCTTAAATCCCCCGGCTCAATGGTTGGATAAGACCCGCCGCTGCCGACATTTACAATTACCGTTTCTGTTTTCAGCAATTTGCCGCTTCCCGAATAATAATCATACCCGCTTCCGGGGCACCTGTAAAGCCCGTTCACGATGTACCTGTCGCCATAGTAGCAGCTGTTCCCGAACTCATCGTAGAATATGTCGTTGCTATCCGCATAATTATAGGGGTAAAACTGCCCTCCGAAGTATGCATTGCGATATTTCAGCGATATGGTTGCAATGTCCCCTTCCTGTATCAATGATGGAGAGGAAATGCTGCAATAGCTCGTATCGGTGCCGACTTTTATATCGGATGATGTGCAGCTGAGGCCGCCGGCGTTCGCGCCGATATTGTACGTTCCAGATGCGCCATAATAGCAGGTCGCACTGCAAGTGCCCGAAGTGCCGTCGCAGCCTGATGCGGTTGCAGTGTTGCCATTCCCGCATACGACCATTATCTCATCGCTTGCTGGCGCGTATGGTAGATTGTAATATTTGATTTTCACAGTAGTCCTCGTACCATCCCTGATGAACGATTCTGCAGAAACCGCGCATCCCCTGCTGTTCGCGGAATCCGCAATCACCCTGATCGAATTTTCCCTGCATTCCTGGTTGCCTATGTTCGCATCAATAGTGTAAGTTCCCGTATAATCATATTTGCAGCTCGCAAAGCAGGATGCGGACCCTTCGTCGCATTGCAATGCAACGGTTTTTCCGTTTCCGCACGTGATATACGCAGTTGAAGACCCGCCTGATCCGCCGTCATATACCACTCCGCCGCTTCCCCTGCCGGAATAGATTTTCACGGGTATGCTGTACCTCTTCTCTTCATTTCCAGCTGTGAATTTTATGGTCACGAGCTTCTGCTCATTAGGTGCAAGGTAAAATGAGCTTTCGGAAATGCTCGCTGTTATTTGCGAATCCACCTTAACCGAGAAGTAATCTCCCCTGTTTCCCGTATTCTTAACCGTCAGTGTGGTTGTCGCGGATCCGCCCTTCGGGATGTTCAGCGTTGCCTGCGAAAGCGAGGAATAGATGCTCGTGCTAATGGGCCTGTAGTAATAATTCCCGCCCTCGTAATAGTAATAATCGTACCCATCCCTTCCGTAATAATAGTCGTACGAGCTGATGCAGATGTCTTCCTGCATAGCTATCTTCGAATCCTTCTTCAAAATAAGCTCCACATATTCATCGTACACTCCGATATTGCCCGGCGAAACCGAAATATACACGGTCCTGCTCGTGCCCTTCTTGAAATTGTAGAGCATCGAAGGCTGCACCCTCGCGTTCACATCATTGCTCCTCAACGACACCGAATAATCGCCGTCTGCAGCATCATTATCGATTGTTACCGGGTATAATTCGCCATCCCTTGCAAGAATGCAGCTATCCTCCACATCCGTGCTGAAATCGCCCGTATCAAGCACTTTCAATGAAACGTATGCGCTCGCATCCGAAATTCCGCTAAGCGCCCTTATGAGGAAGGTGTGGTCCCCGCTTTCCCCGGAAGGCACATCAACGCAGAACTGCAAATTGCTCTTTATCTCCTGCGCATTCAAATAGAACTGCTTCTGGCTGAAATCCGCCTCGAAATCACCGGAATAAGTCATTGTAACGGTCCCTTCATTATTTCCGCGGTTCCTCACCTGCATTTCATAGCATACATGCTTTCCGCTGAACGATTCCTTGGACGACTGCTCCACCTCAATGCTCAGCCCTCCTATTACATTAATCGGCAAATCGATGTTCTTTGCGCAATCGCCGCTTCCCCTTATGGAAACGGTTCCAAGCGATGTTCCGGTTGTCCTCACGTTCGTGTATGCATAAATGCTCACTATTGTTGATTCCTTTGCCTGCAGCACCAGCGATGTGGGGCCTTCCAGATGCAAAGCCGAAGAGTAAGAGATCAATATTGTATTCTCGAGGTTCAGATTATTGGTGATCTTAATTTGGTAAAGCAGCGGGTTGCCCGAATCATCATTCCTTGGGGTGCTTACCAATTCAGCAGTAATGTCGCACCCTTCCGGCTCAAGGCAGACGCTTGCAGTTGAGATTTTCCCCTTGCTTACCTGCGAGGTAGTTGAAGTTCCCAAATACCCCTGCTTGCTTACCCCTACGGTATAAGTTGCAGGCTCCAACTGCACTTTCAGCTGGCCGTTCGAATCCGTGTAAAAGTCTTCCTGCCCCTCAATCTGCACCTTCGCATGCTGGATAGCATAACCAGTGTCGCAGTCTGTTACTTTTGTGAGCAACGTTCCCATTGTTTCGGAAGGCGCAATCACCTGCAGGTTTGCAGTGCTGCAGCTTGTTCCAGAAACATACGCTTTCACAATGTAATTCTTCGGGTAGGTTGCTTCCTCCCCGTATGCGCAATTCGCTGAGCATATCCCCTTCAATTCAGAGGTTTGGTCGCAGGACGCATATTGCGTATCCCCGTTGCCGCAAAGCACGCGAACCTCCTGGCTCCCTCCTTGCAAAGCGATCCCATTGTAGCTAATTAAAACATTCGATTCCCCATTTGCCCTTACAGTTGAGGGGTTGAGGTCAATATAGCAGCTTCCAGCCGGAGTGATGCATTTCTCTCCACTCTGCACTTTCCCATCGGGGCAGCCGCAGATGCTTGCGCGGTCAATAAGATAACCATCATCGCAATATTTCGGCTTGCTTATTGAGCAAGAGCCGAATTGCGTCCCATCCGAGCACTTTTCAGCAGTATTCTGGTTAACTTTCACATTTGCGCTTGAGCATGCGGTTCCGGAAGCAATTGCGCTCACCGTGTACGTGCCAGCATTCTCATAATTGCAGAATTGCGAGCAGCTGTTTGATTTCCCATAGCAGCCAACTGCATTCACATATTCGCCATTCCCGCAGTTAATTGCAATGCTGTTCGGGACGCTATTGAGGTTGTAATAATTCACCGTAACAATCGAGCTTTCCCCTTCCTTTACAATTGAAGGATACGAAGTCAATGCGCAGCTAGGCTGCGGTATTGGAGTCGGTGATGGTGAAGGGTAAGCAGTTGGCGTCGGGTAATTTGTCGGTGTTGCTGTGGGGTAGTAAGTGGGAGTCGGATAATAGCCCCTTTCCACCTGAACATAATCCCCATAGCACGCGTAGAACCCGGCATACGCCCTCGGGTAATAAATCCCATCCAAATCATACCTGCAATACCCGAAAATCACGTTGCTGTAATAGCTGTTCCTGTAAATTACCTTGTAATCCCCATTATCGCAATCCAATTCGATGCTGTAAGGTGCGCCTCCATTGAAAGTTACCTGAATGGGCACCAATTCTCCCCTAATTGCATACAATGGCGTGCTCACATAACACGAGCTGGAACCGTAATCCGTCCCATATCCGCCCCCGTAACTATACCCGCAATCCTGGTAACACGTCCCATATGCACTCTCATCGTACGAGCATACCCCATCCCCACAAACGGAGTAATCATCGAAATAAACCCTCTCTATGGCTGCAACCTGCAGCGCAAAAAGCGCAAGAACGATTAAGCCGACGGTCCAACTCTTCATAATTCATCCCTCTAATTAGGAACCCAGATACCCACTTCCGAGTTGTTACTACTATCAAGTTACAAGTATTTAAACCTTTTGAACGGCCGGGCTTTGCACATAAACTGCCTCTTGCACATAAAGTCGGGAGGTTGCACATAAATAGCATTAGGATATAACCTATCTCCTCAAAGAAATAGAAAAACAAGGCAGCGCTTTTAGGCTGCCTTTCTTACCGTGTCTTTTATCAGCTTTTCGAGTTCCTCCATTGTCGTATCCTCAATAGTGAAGGTTATCGACGCTTTTCCACTCTTCGTCTTGTTTCCTTTCCGATCCCAGATAGTTATGGCTACCCTCGATTTCTCTTTTCCCTCTCCCATCAACCTCATATTAAATCACCTGTTTAATTTCCTATATATTATTGTATCATATGAACAATATAAATGTTTGTATTGTTTCAAAAAAGATACTTATTATACTTTTACGTTCATTCGATCATTCTATTTTTCAATAATCGAAAAAACCGACGCCTTTCGTTTGCACACAAATACCTGCGAGTAATATTAACGAGTGAAAGCATATTTGAAGAGTGGTTATATGGGAAACTATTACCTGGACATTGAAACGACTGGATTGGATGAAAAGAAGGAGCAGATCATAACAATCCAGTTCCAGGAGCTTGGACGAAACACGGGCAAAGCTGTGG
>JBDRLB010000009.1:0-13330 GCA_043813365.1 Microcaldota archaeon
CCGATTGCTCGTTCCCCCTATGCGCAAAGCGATGAGAACGCCTATTAATTCCGATTTTGCATTTTAAATAAGTTCGGTCAGCGCCTTTTTGCCTTCCTTTGCACCCAATCCAGCGCCATGAACATCCATGACCCAATTTCAACAAACTCCTTCTCAGCTGCCTTAAGCAGATTCCGCTTCAGGAAATAGATGTAAAACGCGCCTATCAATGCACCGTAAATATGCACCATGAAATCAGATGGCGTAGATTCTTCCCTCTCTTGCCCTTCCTGGGTTATCGCGATCTTCTCTGATGTCGCCTGCAAAGTCTGGTTGATTTGCATGATTACCTCGGGCGGCTTCCCCTCCTCAATCGCCTTCGTCAGCGTCATCTCCTGCGCAACCCTCTTATCCTCAAGGTTCTCCTTGAAGAATTTCTCTCCATAATCCGCAGCGGGGTAAAGCACGGCTGAAATCAGTATGGGCGTCACAATCAGGAGGAAAAGCGCCTTTTTCGGCTTTACGAGCATTGTTGCTGAAAGCAGCCCCGAAATCGCAGCTGAAGCGCCAATAAGCGGCACTCCCTGGTTAGTAAGCTGGAACAGCAGTGATGCGATTATCCCGGAAGCGAGAAAAATCAGGAATACGTCAATCGCAACGGCCGCACTTTCAAGCACGAGCGCGAAAAGCAGCAGCGGCACGATGTTCCCTATCAGGTGGAAGATGCCAACATGGATGAAAAGATGCGTGACCACCGACAATGGCTCGTTAGGGTTCAGGCTGAATTTATCCAGCCCCTCCTCAGTTATGTAGGGTGTTTCCGCTGAAAGCAGCAAATAAACGATAAGTACCGTGCCTACCAACACAGTGCTTGCAAACGGGAACCTTTTCTCTTCCTTCATGTGTCATTTTACCTCCCGCTTGATTAAAACCTTTCCCAATCGAATGGATGTGCAGCGCTGCCCTTTGAGTATATAAATAATCGAACATATGTCCATTAAAATATAAGAATATAGGATGTTTGTACGATTATTTTGCAAAAGGTATTTATAGATGCCCGCGATTCCTAATTGCGTCAAATTACCGATTGATTAGAGCAACCTTTAATGGTTTGTTTTTTGGGGTGGTATGTGGATGGGGCATCTGGAAGTTGAAGCAACAACGCAGGTTCAGGGCGTAACAAGCAAGCCCTCACACATCAATTCGTTGAAATTCCTGGGCATTTCGCCCATTAACCTGCTCGAATTCGCTAAGGAGCGCGGCGCCCTGATGGTCGATTACAAGTTCATCGACCTTCCGGGCATCTGGCAGCACAAATCCGTCCCCATTTCGCAGCTCTCAGAGGGCACGTTCGTTGATGGGGAAGGCTTCGACGGCTCCTCCATCCGCGGATTTCAGGGGATAGAGGAATCGGACATGCTGCTTTTGCCGGATGCAAAAACCGCTTTCATCGACCCGTATTCAAAGGAAGCGACGCTTTCAATCACTTGCGATGTCGCAGTTCCAGGGAAAAGCAAGGAGAGGTACCACAAGGACCCGAGGTTCATAGCACAGAAGGCGGAGCAATACTTGGCCGAAACTGGAATTGCGGATGTCAGTTATTTGGGCCCCGAGCTTGAATTTTTCATATTCGACTCGATAAAATACCATCACGGGCAATTAAGCAGCGGCTACGAGCTTTACACCGGCGAATCCCATTTGAGCTCAATAGAGTCCGGGGAGAACGAGCGCGGCAATTTGGGACATAAAATCCGGCCAAAGGAGGGCTACTTCCCGGTTTCGCCTGCGGACACGCACAATGATATCCGTACGGACATGGTGAAGACGCTCGAAGCGACCGGCATCCATGTTGAGACGCAGCACCACGAGGTGGCTTTCGCACAGGCAGAAATCGACATGCGTTTTGATTCGCTAACATCCATTGCGGATAAAACGATGCTCTATAAGTACGTGATCAAGAACACCGCAAAGAATTTCGGGAAAACGGCAACCTTCATGCCAAAGCCGATTTTCGGAGACAACGGTTCCGGGATGCACGTCCACCAATCATTATGGAAAGGGGGGGAAAACCTTTTCTACGACCCCAACGGCTATGCGGAACTCTCCGAATTAGCGATGTTTTACATCGGGGGAATGCTTGAGCACGCTAATTCGCTTATGGCTTTCTGCGCTCCAACCACCAACTCGTATAAAAGGCTTGTGCCCGGCTATGAGGCGCCTGTGAACATCGCATTTTCGCAACGAAACCGCTCTGCTGCAATTCGGGTGCCAATGTATGCGCAGGGAGAGGGGAATTCGAAAAGCAAACGGATCGAGTTCAGGCCGCCCGACTGCGCTGCCAACCCCTACATCGCATTTTCAGCGATGCTGATGGCAGGCATAGATGGCATCCAGAGGAAACTTGACCCGGTTGTCTTGGGTTATGGCCCATGGGACAATAAGAACATCTACCATCTGAGCGACGAGGACAGGAAGAAGATCAAATCCGTTCCAGGCTCACTTGAGGAATCTCTCGACGCATTGAAAAACGACCACCAATACCTGCTGAAGGGGAATGTTTTCTCGAAATCCCTGATAGAGCAGTGGATCTCCTACAAAATAGAAGCCGAAGTAGATCCTGTCAGGATAAGGCCGCATCCGTATGAGATGTTCTTATACTATGACGCATAATTTGTCAAGCTAAATCTCCTTCAAAAAGGCTTTGAAGCAGTTTGTATTCCTGATCGCTTACCGTGCGGTATTTGCCGACAACCTCCTTCAGCGGGAACGGCTTTATTTCCCCGCCCTGCATGGCTGTCATCATTCCGAATTTCTTTTCCTTTATGAAATCTACGGCAGCAGCCCCTACTCTGGATGCCATCACACGATCATAAGCGGTCGGTGACCCTCCCCGCAATAGATGGCCCATTACCATCACCCTGCTGTCCATCTTGCACTTCTCATCAATAACCTCCTTGAACGCGTGCCCCATTCCCCGATCTGTCAAGCCCACATGCCCGAAATCATCATGCTTCTCCTTCAATTGCTTCGGAGCTTCCACCCCCTCGGAAATTGCCATCAAAGTATACCTGCCCTCCTTCTGCCTCTGCATAATCGCCCCGCAAACCTTATCAATGTCATATTTCTTTTCCGGAATCAAAATGATGTGAGCCCCTCCGGCAATTCCCGCTCTCAACGTCAGCCAGCCAGCATGCCTTCCCATTATTTCAACGATGAACGTCCTTCCGTGGGATTTTGCAGTTGTATGCAGCCTGTCAATCGCTTCCGCAGCAATGTTCACAGCCGTATCGAAACCAATTGTGTAATCCGTCCCCATCACATCATGGTCGACTGTTTTCGGCACTCCAACAGAAGGAATTTTGAACTCCTCGTGCAGTTTTCCTGCAACCCCGAGCGTATCCTCCCCCCCAATTGCAACGAGCGCATCCAACTCGTGCTCCTTGAACGCATCCACCACCTGCTTCGGCCCGTCCTGGAATTTGTAGGGGTTCGTCCTTGATGAGCCGAGTATCGTGCCTCCCTCGTCAAAAATATTCTCAACTTCCTTTTCCTCAATTAATTTGCTTTTCCCGCCAGCAAGCATCCCCTTCCATCCCATGTGTATGCCAACTGTTTCCCAGCCGTTCTCCTTCGCCCTGTAATAAACGGAACGGATCGCCGAATTCAATCCCGGGCAATCCCCTCCACCTGTTAGAACTCCGATTCTCATATTGATCACTTCTTCCTCGCTTCAAACCACAAATCAACAAACGATTTGTAGTTGCCGGCAATTTCTTCAATCGCCTGCTCCTCTGTTGCCGTCCTATTGTAATATTTCACCAATGCATCCCAAAATACCGTCCTTCCAATCGCAAAACCGATCACTCCGGGGATGTTTGCGCCTGCAATGAGCCATTCCCTCACTTTTTCAGCTGTTTCGCCCCTACCTAGCACGATGACGCCCGCTTTCGTTCCGTTGCTTTGGCACGCTTTCACGACATCGGCCATTTCCTGTGATTTTTCCAGTCCCTCCAGCTTCCAAACATCCGGTGCGATGTCTGCCGCCTGAATCTCCTTGACCGCGCTCACCATCAATTTCCCTCGTAACTCCTGATCGTATTTTCTCTTGTCCCCTCCGAATAAATTTAATTGGGACGGAGTGGCGGGAACAAGCAGCTCAAACATGAATTTCCTGTTTTTTGAGTGCAAATAATCGTTCAACAGCTTCAATCTCACCAATTGCCTCTGATTCATTTCCTTGTTCCCTTCGACATTCATCCTCACGAGCACCTTCCCTATTGGCGCATCGAACTTCTCAATATGCTCGCCGAATCCATCGCCATACTCAAAATCGAACTCTTCCTGGCCGCTCTTCTCAATTGTCAATGCAAACAATATGTTATTGCTCCTCGCATCCATCAGCACTTTTTCCCCATACTGCTCGTCGCAAAGTATCCCCGCCTTTTCCTTGTATGGGCTGCCATCCATCACCTTCCTGAATCCCTGGTAAACTATCCATTTGAACCCGGAAATTTTTGCAACCTCCTCATCCGTAAGCTGCCTCCCCTTCGCATTGAACATCTTTTCCCCGAACGTGCCGCGATGGTCGAAAGGCAGAATCAGTAAGTCCTTCGTGTACCCTATTTCCATACGAATCCCCCCATTGTAGATTTTGAAGAAAAAGGTTAAATATGCGGCTGCTTATAATTATAGCGATGGCAATGGGAAAGTGCATTGGTGCCAATTGTGCGTTTGCAGCATACTTCATTAGCCATCACCATACCTGCTGAAGCTCTCCTAATCCGCAAGATGGGAGCTGGTTATAAAACCTTTATTCGTAATCATGGTTGTTTCTTGGAGTGGTTAATGGATCGGTTATGGTATTTTGATGGCGTGGATCGTCTAGTCTGGTCTAGGATTGGAGCCTGTGGCACTGCACATACAGTACGGAAAGCTCTCGACGCGAGTTCAAATCTCGCTCTACGCCCTTTTTATAAATACGCAAATCAAATTGTTTCTTGGCGGCGGAGCCATCGCCACCTTCTTTCCAACCGGAAAGAGCCTCGCGCTCTTTGCGGCCCCGAAGACAACAAGTCTTCGTGGAGAAGGGGGCAAGGCGGGTAGTCATTATGTCTGAAAAACTGAGCGACGAACTGCTGCAGCCGGTCCGGGGAGCTAGGGATTTCTCCGGTGACGAGAAGATGCGGCGCGATGATGTAGTTGCAACGCTGAAGGGCGCATTTGAGCTTTTCGGATTCGAGCCGCTTGAAACCCCCGCGATGGAAAGGCTGGAGGTCCTGACTTCAAAATTCGCCGGCGGGGAGGAAATCCTTAGGGAGGTTTTCAAAGCGACCGACCAAGGAGGGAGAGAGCTGGGCCTGAGGTACGACCTTACTGTCCCCCTATGCAGGTTCATGGCAGCAAATCCGAGGATGCCGATGCCCTTCAAGAGGTATGCAATAGCGCATGTATGGCGAGACGGCCCGTTGAAAGCGGGAAGGTACCGCGAATTCTACCAGTGCGATGCAGATATTGTCGGTGCTGGTGGAATGATCGCGGATGCAGAACTTCTTTCCCTTGCAGCAAAGGTGTTCCGGCAGCTCTTCCCCGGAAATTTCGTGATTAAATTTGGGAACCGGAAAATATTGGATGGCATTCTCCAATACGCCGGAATTGGACAGGAAAAATGGCTTAGCACGATTCTCATAATTGATAAGCTATCGAAAATTGGCTTGGGGGGAGTTGAAAAGGAATTGCAGAATAGCGGCATGGATAAAAAGCAGGTAGAAAAAATCGTCTCCCTGATTAGCTTGAAAGGCCGCTCCTCCGATATATTGGAAAAATTGGGGAAGACGCTTGGCAGCGAAATCGCAAAGCAGGGAATTGCGGAAACAAAGGAGTTGCTCTCCTTCTCCGAAAGCATGGGTTTTGCAAAATATGCAGAATTCGATCCCTCCCTTGCGCGCGGCTTGAATTATTATACATCGTCCATTTTCGAAGTATACCTGCTGAAAGGGAAAATCTCATCCTCCTTGGCAGCAGGGGGGAGGTACGATGAACTCATCGGGAAATTCTCCGGTGCAAGGGAAAAAATCCCTGCAGTCGGGATCTCATTCGGTTTGGATGTTATATGCGAAGCGCTGAAGGAATTGCAACCTGAAAAGAAGAAATCGCCAAATGGATTTTTCATAATTCCTCTCACGAACGAAAAGGATTCTCGCCCGATGGAATATTCGCTTGAGCTCGCATCTGCCTTAAGGGAAAAGGGCTTCCCCTCCGCAATCGATCTCCTTTCCCGCAATTTGGGAAAAAACCTCGAGTTCACTTCAAAGAAAGGCTTCCGTTTTGCAATCATCATCGGTGACAAGGAGCTTGCAGCAGGGAAAGTAAGGTTGCGGGATCTTGTTTCGGGCGAGGAAAAATCAATTTCAGCTTCCGAATTGGGGAAAGCCGCTCAAAAGAAATAGCGGTCAAAAAAGCGGCAATGTCCTTCGGCTTATTCTACCTAAGCACATCCTTGGAAGGCCATAGGCAAGTGCGCAATACGTAATTCTTGGATTCGAAAGTGCCCGCATCCGTGCCTCCGATGTTTATTGACTTCTTCGTCAAGATCCGGAAAGGCGTCCTGATTACTAGCAGCTGGTCGCTCGCTATTGAAGCTTCCCCGCTCACGGACCCGCAATCGAATTCATCTTGCGCAACAGCTGGAAGGTTGGCGAACCTCGGGGAGAACATGAAATCGCTTGAATATTTTTTGTCCTTTGCATAAATTACATTATCCCCCGCCGTTATTGCCTCAGCTACCTCAGTCAAATACCTATAGCCCGAAAACGTGAACGGCTTCATTATTTCCTTCATCGCGCACCTCAATGCGGTGCGCCCCATCTGGTCGGAACTGCCGAATTTATCATCAAACGCTCCTCGCACGCCGCCGGTGTCCGAGGGGTCGAGATCTTTCTTCACCAAATCTGCAACGGAAATCTGACCTTTATACCTGCCGAGGCCCGAGCAATCAAGGGCATATTGCGGCTTGCAGTAATATGTGCCTATTACCCCCGGAGCAGCACTCAGTTCGCGGTCATTGCAGTAGCTCTTCACTTCAGAAAGGCTCGATGCATCGATATAGTAAAGCGCCTTCGCAGTGCTTTGCAAATAGTTGGATAGGTAGGCTGTCCGGAGCACCTTGTCCTGGGCAACGGAATAGCTGTTGAAGCTTATGAAAATCAGGCTGATGGAGAAGATTACCAATAGCATGAACATTATCCCATCAAAGAACGATGCCTGCGCCTTCAGATTCATTTTATCATCTCTTCCTCCATCCTGCAATGCTGATCATGCCGAGCCCTTTCACCGATTCGCCGCATTCGACCGCTATTGGGTAGGTGAAAATTATCGCATTCCCCGAAGGGATCGTAATTGCCCTCGGGTTGCTGCTTGCAACAACGGAATTCAGCGTCACATTCGAGCTGCAGATCCTGTCCTGTATCCCGCCCTTTTCGCGGATTTTGAAGATCTCGTCCACTGCGCCCGTAGTCTCATCCTTGTATTTCACCGGGCCGCAGTATTTTTTTAGTATGACGGCAAATTCAATCGCCCTCCTTGAGGCAGCGGGCGTGATGTCATCGTTGCATTTCGAATCGAACTGCCCATCGGTCATGAATCCCTTTTCCGTAATAATGTAGGACATTTCGAGCGTCCCCGAACGCACCTGCAGGTAATCGTTCCGTATCTCCTGCTGCGTATACACGTACCCAAGGGTCGCGATGAACATCAGCACTCCCGCAACAATCGGGAAAATGCTCGGGATGTCGTCTCCCAGCGGGCCAATGAAGCCTTTCATCCTCATCAATTATCAACTCGGCCGAAAGCCGCACGTCTCCTCCTCATTCACCGGCGGCGTGTCGAAATTAAGGCATTGATCCGGGTCATTATGCATGCAATCCTCAATGAAAAGGAATTTATCCGGCGGATAGCTCGTTTTGGAGCCGCACTTTATCGCGATCATATAGACCGTTTTATCCAGCGGCACCTTGTCGGAGGGGCTCAGTGGGAGTATGGTTTCATTATATGCCGCCTTATCGACGATGATGTTGTTCCTCACGAACGAGTGGAGCCTCACATCCTTGCCCTTGAAATCAGTGCGGGCGACCCCGTAGCAATCCGATATTCCGGGCGAGAGCACTTCCACGATGAGCGATTGCTTGTTGTCGTCCTTGTAATGCCTATATGTGACATTGACGCCGTACCTTGCATCATCATCCCTCCCCACATTGAGGCTCGGCTCGAAAACGTAGCTCCTCTGCTCATCCTCAACAGGCGAGTCTATTATCTGGTTCAGCCTGTTCGCAATGGAATCCGCAATGCGCTGCGCCTGCAATTTGCACACGTTCCCCCTCTCCCTCTGTTCGAAAACGAGTATTATTGAGAACAGCGCAAAGATGAAGAATAGCATGGCGAATTTCGTCAGCATCCACATGGCCATCTGGCCGCGCTTTCCCATAAAAGTGAACACCTTTAAAAAAGCAGCATCAAATCATGGCGTTTTACCCCGCAATTCCCCTTCTTCCCCCACTCCTGATCATTAACGCCCCCTGCACAAACACCGTTAATGCAGGCATTCTTAAAAGCATTGCCTTCGTAAAATGTGGGAAGGGGAGTATTTTTTCCTAATGCGGATGAATGCCATGGATGATAATTCACAGGATGAGCAATCGCAATCCCAGCCTGACCAGAGGGATTACCGGAAGCAGCGGGAGGAGTATTTGAAGCAGCAGCAACAGGAGGCGCAGATACGCTCCTTGCTGAAGCAGATACTGGATTCCGCAGCATACGCGCGCCTCTCCAACATAAGGCTTTCCAACCCCGAACTTTACCAGAAAGTGGCGCAGCTCCTGATTTCACTGTACCAGTCAGGAAGGCTGAAAAACCGAATTGATGAAACCACCTTCAAGGCGCTGATGTCCCGGCTGCTTTCCCAGAAAAGGGAAGGGAAAATTACAATAGAAAGGAAATAATGTGAAGTGGCGGAATTAGGCGCTTGCTGGATCATTGCCCCCATTTACAGAAGCATTTGTACTGGCTCAAAGCTATTTTCCCTAACTCTCGAATTTTCCGCGGATGTAGCCGAATTCCTCGTGGTCGTTCCCGCTTCCCATGTCCGTGAACGCAATTGAGACTACGAAATCATAGCTTCCGCCCACACTTGGCACCGGGCCTTGCGGATAGCTCGTGCAGATGATGGAGAAGTTGCCGTTTGGCGCGACAATAAGTGGCAGCCCCGTATTGCATGCCGTATCCGGCGTCCCGTCATTCGTTCCCACGGTAACCGGAATGTTGACCGTGAGCCTCCTTCCCAATGAGTTGCCGAATAGTATTATCGCATAAGTGCTATTGACGGAATGGTCCAAATGCGAGAAAGTGGAAAAGCCGCCGGCTGGAGATACGGGGCCTGCGAATGAAAACGAGTCGAAAGCGCCCATATACCACAAAATTGCCGTAACGATCACGACAATGAAGATCGCCCATCCGTAGGTGACGAGGTATTCCAGCCCGGATTGCGCCCTTGCTTTCATGTTCAGATTAATGATCGGTGATTAATAACATTAACGTTGCTTGCCCGTAAATCAGTCCACTTTGCCCTTGATGGATTTTGCCGGCATGGATGAATTAGGGATTTTTTCATGAGTAAACTTCGCCCTTATTCAAATGCGGAAAGCCACGAATCTAGGGAGTTTTCCACGTCTGAGGCAATGAGCATCGCAAACGGCCGGAAATCACCTGCATCCGCCTTATCAAGAGCCGAATAATATGAGCGCCTCTCCTCCTTCCTTAGGATGGCGGGTGGAAAACCGGCCTTGATCAGCCGCAAATTCATCAATAGCCGTGCAAGCCTGCCATTTCCATCAACAAATGGGTGAATCCTGACGGTTTGGTAGTGGATTTTAACTGCTGATTCGAGGGCTTCAATACCTTTGCTCTTATTGTTGAGTTCTGCATAAACCGATTGCATCAATTCGGGCACTTTCCTCCAATTCGGCAAGGTGATTTTTGAGCCTTCGATGTAAACCTGCTCGTGGCGGTAAAAGCCGGCGTTGAGTGGGTCAATTTTATCCAAAATTGCGGCATGGAGGCTGAGAACGTCCATTTCCGTTACTTGGCCGCTTTTGGCGGCGATTTTTTCCAATTGTTGCAGGGCATCCTTATGGTTTGTCGCCTCAAGGTGTTCCTTCAATGATTTTCCGGCGATCGTCAGCCCTCTTCGCAAAACAAGCCACGTTTCCCTCAAGCTTAGCCGGTTCCCCTCTATTGCATTGGAATTGTAGGTCATGTCCACCTCGAACTTCGAATTCAGCTTTTCAACTGCTGATGGGGGCAGGGGCCGTAGCGAATTGAGCTTTTCCAGCTTTTCCTCAATTTTTTTAGAAAGCGTGTTTTCTATCCATCCACCCTCTTCGGGAATTGCCAACCCTTCCTTCTTGGCGTATTCCTCCGCTTCCTTCTTCGTTGGGAAGTATTTCAGCGCTTTTTGCCTGACTTTATCCTTAACCCTGGTGTTTTCCACCAATTCGTAATAGTGCGATGTGCCTTTGCGCTTTCTCCGGATGAATGCCATGCCATATTGTAGTGCCTACCTGTTTTTAAGTTTAACTGTTTTTCTTCCCCACTACATGTTAGTGCTCGTTTGGAATATTGATGGACCAAACCGCCGGAACCCTCAGGCTTGCGCTAATCTTTTGAAAAAAAAGAATCAGGAAAACCTAAAAAATCAGGAATGAAAAATAAAAGAAAAAATAAAAAAGGGCCTAACCCGCATTCCCAAGGGTCAAAAAAGAAATTAAGGAAAGATTCATTTCTTCCTATAGCCGAACAGCTTGTCATATTCCTTATGGCCGACAATGCCCAATACATCCAGCCAGATGTCAATAATCTCGATTTCAGTCCCTTCGCGTGAAGGCTGCCTTAAGGTGTAAATCAGCCGCCAATACCCCGATAAATCCACTTTCCAAAGGTTGGTTATGCCGTACTGCTGGAGGTATTTTAGCGGGAATAGCTTTTTTGGTATTTGTGTGCCGTAATCGTAATTTGCCTTAAGCAATCCTATTTTAGAATCAATCGAACGAAGTAGTGCCTGGTGGAAAGAGCTTTCTACCCCTTTTTCCCTTTCCTTCCTTGCAAGTTCCTGCAAATTAAGGTATTCTGCTTTTGCTTCCCCTATGAGCCTGATGCTAACGAGTTTTGCTGGCATTCAATCACACTTCCAACCCTTCGCGCTCCATCCTTTCAAGGCCCCTATTTGGGTTGAATGTCCAAATGAAGCCCTTTTTTGTTTCCAGTATGAAGCCCCTCTTTTCCAGATAACCTAGGGCCACATTGAGGGTCGAGCGCATTACCTTTGTTGGCAACCTGGCAATAATCTGGTTCCTGCTGACCGCAACATCCGCCTTCTCTATAGCTTCCTCTATTGCCATTACTGTTTTGAGTGTCGGATAATGGATTATCTGAACCTGCAACTGTTTAACCATGCTTAACTCCTATATATTTATACCCTGATAAGTATATAACCCTTTGTGCTGCGATTCCTATTTGTATTGAATGCAATCCCGGAATGGCCTTTTAAAAGAATTCGTGCAATCCGGCTTTTCATACCTCTAACCCTCCTTCCTTAAGTTTTTCCAGCTCGGATGGGGAACGGTAAATCCAAAGCAGCCCTTTGGCCGAAACGAATATTTTGCCGCTCTCCTGGAGGTAATCCAGAATCTGCAATATTGTGGAATGCATCACCTTCTTCGGAAGCCGCCTTTTCAATTCAGCCACTTTGACCAATTGCCCGGCTTCCTTCAAAACCTTCTCTACCATCAGCACGGTATTCAATGTTGGCGAGTGCATTATCTGCATCTGAATGCTTTTCATGTATGTATTTATGCCTATTATATATATAAATATATCTATTTTGACTATACAGCTATATTGTAGAAAATTTACGGACTTGTGCTTACCTGAGCTGCCGGTACGGATATGCTTTACGCTGGACAATTAAAAACCACAGAATCAGAAAAAAGAAAGAAAAAAATAAAAAAAGAAGGGTTTGTTAACCCACCTTGCCACGCAAGAACCCGCCAGAGTCAGTCTTTATGAGGCCGCTTTGTCCATCCGTATACGTGATTGATACGGTCCAATCATATGAGTCTCCGGTCGAGATGTCGGGCAATAGATCGGCTGCGTTTGCGCATATTATATATACTTTTCCAGTTGCGGAAACAGAACGGGAAGTTCCTGCATCATCGCCCCATGCATCACAATCTGCAGCAACGGGTGCGCCAGTTCCGAGAATATCTCCGGCAGATAATGTTATTGATCGACCTAGGGAGTTGCCCAAGACCATTGTGCCAGAATCTGCGCCTGCGGTTGCACTATCCACGACGACCTGATCTATGCATGTGAAAGCTCCAAAGCCACCACATTCGTTGCCTCCCCTGAATTTGCTAGGATTGAATACTCCCGTGTACCAAAGCACGGCAGCAATGATCACGATTGCCAAAATAGCCCAGCCGTAAGTAACCAAGTACTCCAGCGCGGATTGTCCTCTCAACTTCATCCATTATCACCTGATTTTTCCAAATTAAAGTGGTGAAATAATTATATTGACCCCCTTTAAATACCTTGCGGATGGTTTTTCAAAAAGCAAAAATGAGAACCAAACGGCATGCCGCATGGAAAAAACTCCAAAAATATAAAATTGGTAGAATATCGGATTAGCGCGACTGCACTTATTTCCAATCCCTTCAGCACGAATCAACCGTCACGCCGTATTTCGTTGCATTTCCCGCATCCAGCTTCAACCAACTGTAAGTGCTGTTCTGCACATTGCATCCCAGAACGGACATGTTGCTGAAATAAAGGAAATCCAAATCGGACTGGTTATCCTTTATGGTCAACCCGATCTGGCTCAATCGCTGGAGGTTCACGAACCCTTCCAGGCCGATCGCATTAGGGGACATGGATGAATATTTCTCCTGCAGCAGGGGCTCGCCTTCCATTCGGTCCATGAAGCTCCCTCCCTCCACGGAGCTCAGGTATACCTCCGTAGCAACCGCAATGTCCACATTGGAGGAGTTGTCCACCGGGAAATACGCCTTGCTGATTGTGCGTTTCACGAAACCGTTTGTGCTTAGCGGGTATAGCAAATCATCCAGCCCTTCAATGGAAAGCAAGTACGATTCGTTGTAAGTACGTGCAATGGAAATCGTGCCCTCGGGGTCGGTAGAATTGATGAAAAGGAGCATGTAGAATATCAGGTTGAAGCTGTCATAGGGGGTTACGTTGAGGTAAAGCGCGGTGATATTCGTATTGAACCCGTATCTCCCCCCCAACA
>JBDRLB010000010.1:0-23156 GCA_043813365.1 Microcaldota archaeon
GGTTGGGGGCAATTACCGGAACAAGCGGCTGCAGGAAATGACAATTGCGCTTGCCGAAGAGCACCACATTCCGCATTATTTTCCCGCATTCGAGTATTTGGGGGACAATGCAGGAATGATCACTCTCACTGGGGCAATGCAGTTCGCAAGCGGCGTTTACGACAGCAGCAAAGTCCCGAACCAGAGGGCAAGGGTTGACGCGGAGAATGTGGGATGGTAAGAACGATTTATTAATCTCGTTTTTCTATGTACTTTATTCAAGAGGTGGATGATTATGGAAAAGCATGCTCACAAGGAGGGGAATAAGGAAGGCGCAAAGCAAGAGGCGCGCGAGTCATGGGACCACTATTTCATGCGCCTTGTTGATGCTGTTGCAACAAGGGCGACCTGCAACCGGAGGAAATTCGGCGCGCTCCTTGCAAGGGAGCATTTCATACTTGCAACCGGGTACAACGGTTCCGCAAGGGGGCTTCCTCACTGCACCGAAGTGGGCTGCAAATTGATCCACGGCCATTGCGTCCGCACAATCCATGCGGAGCAGAATGCGATAATTTCAGCAGCAAGGAACGGCATCAATGTGAACGGCGCAACTTTGTACAGCTCAGGGTTCCCGTGCCTCATTTGCGCAAAATTGCTTGTTAATTTGGGGATCAAGCGCATCGTCTACAGGGAGATGTACTTCAGGGACGATTACAAGGAGGAGCTTGAGTTCACGCATGAGCTTTTTAAGGAGGCGGGGATCGAGACCGTGCAGTTGAAATAGTTTTTTTACCTTTCCCATTTTTGGGATTTTGGAGCCGTTCCATCCCAGTGCTTCCTCATCAATCCGGCGAATTCCGTCACAACTTTCGCATACCATTTACTGTTATTGTATCCCATCAAAGGTTTCCTGTATGGCAACTCCCTTTCAGCCCCTTTTTTCCAGCCCTCATTCTTCAGATAAATGGCAACCATACTGATCGCTTCCCTCGGGTCATTGTAATCGAAATTCCTCCCAACATGCTTGTAATGCCTCATCAATGAGGAGGGCATGAATTGCGGCCAGCCGATTGCTCCCGCATACGAGCCGCAGTAATCCAGCGGATTCGCGCCCTGCATCTTTGCGAATAGCAGCAGGTTCCTAATGTCGTGCAGGATTTCCGTTCGTTTGTCGGGTTTTTTCGCTTCCCTGTACCTGGAGATCAGCGCATTGAGCGCCTCGTAGCTTCCCGTATCCTTTCCGTACGTGCTCTCTATCCCCAATACGCTTGCAATGTATTCCGGCGCAACCCCGTGATCCCTCTGGGCTTGCGCAAGCTCCCTCCTGTATTTTTCAACGAATTTTTTCCCATGTGATATCCTGATTGGCTCTATGAAAATTTTCCTGTACTCCTCGAATGTCATTGTGCGTGCCCTTTTGGGAATGCGGTAAATCTGGATGAGCGGGTCGTCGAACACCTCGAGCTGCTTTTTATCAATTCCGCTCCTGTGGAGCCAATCTTTGATTTCCGGCAGTTCGGGAATTTTTACCGGTTTGGTGCGTGCGAATAGCTCGGAAGGGATGATGAATGCAAGCGCTGTTGCGGCTCCCGCAGCTTTGAGGAATCTGCGCCGGGAAATAGGGTTTCCCGACGGATTCATTTGGCGCTCAGGTTCTTCGGATTCCTGCTTCATGGAATTGGTATGCTTATCTGGATTTATAACAATTTCCTGCTCCCGAACATGTATTCCTGCACCTTTTCCGTGAAGCGGGAGTAATTGGCATCCGAAATTGGAAGCGATTCGATGAAGTTGCGCCTCCTTGCCATTTCGGCGATTATCCCATCCGCATCCATCTTATAATTGATAGCCATTTTGCGGGCAATTCGGCTTTTCCTGAATGCTTCCTGATGGAAAAGGAGGGAGTCCTTCCGGGCGTCGTATGAAAAAATGGGGGTCGCTTTTCCGCCATTGATTTCACTTATTTCAAAAACCCTCCGGATTTCGGAGTGCGCTTTCTTCCCTGCATCGTACATGGAGGCCCTCCTCAAAACCACGATAAGGTCTATTGATGAAAGCTCGTCCCTCGGTATTCCAAATCCATTCAGCCTGTTCACGCACTCCTCGGAATTTTGCGCATGGAACGTAGCATAGCACCCTTTAGCCTGCCCTGCTTGGAGCGACTCCATCAATGCGAGCGTTTCCTCCTTCGAGCGCACTTCCCCGACAATCACGCGGTCCGGCCGCATACGGAGCGTATTATGCACCAAATCCGCCATTGATATTTTTAGCGACTGGTTCGTCACCAAATTGATGCGGTGCTGCTGCAGGATGCATATTTCCGGCGTTTCCTCCGCAATTATCACCCGCTCATCCATCGGGATGAAAGAGAATAGCGCGTTCAGGAAAGTGGTTTTGCCGCTGCCCGTATTCCCGCATATCAGCACGGAAAGGTCGGAGAAGGCGGCGATCCAAAGGAACGCTGCAGCTTCGGGGGAAATGGCGCGTTTGCTCGCCAGCTCCGGCATCGACAGCGGGTTTTTCGTGAATTTCCTTATTGTGATCTCAAAACTTCCCGCATTCAGCGGTGGGATCGACGCATGCAGCCTAGAGCCGTCGGGAAGCTGCGCATTGAGCATCGGCGATTTGTAGGTTATGTGCCTCCCAAGCGGGCGCGCCATCTTGTTGATCGCATTTACCGCAAAATTTCCCGAGGAAATGGAGCAATTCGTATCCCTCCAGCCTGCATTCCTCCCATATATCCGGATGGGCGAATCCAGGCCGGTAACCGAAATCTCCTCTATTGATTCATCTTCCAAAAGGATGTCGAAAATCCCCAATCCCGCAATATTCATCCGGGCGATTTTTTCTATCAGGAGCCCGCGCTCCAATTTGAGCAGTTTTTTCCTCGCAATGCAGATTTCCTTGAGCAGATTGTGGAGCATTTCGGGCAGGTTTTGCTTGGTTGAGGGAGACTTGACGGCCAATTCCGAATAACTGCTTACCAATTCCGAGTAAAGGGACGCCTCTTCCCTATTAAGCGCGTAGTTTTCATTGATGAAATATGGCGCCCTTTTTTCCGGATCAACTTTCCAGCCGATTTCCTCCATGGAAGCTCACGCTTTTCCGAGTAAGCCTCCACATTTTAGGATTAAAAAAAAAGAAAAAAAGTAATTACTTCTTCCTCCTGCCCCTCTTGGGCTTTACGGGCTCTTCCTCCTCCGGCTCCTCTTCCTCAGCTTCCTCCCCATCGCCCTTGTCATTCTTCAGGACGAAGTAGAGCGCCGCGACAACAATCAGGAAAGCGACCAGCAGCAGCGGAATGGATCCGAGGTTTGCAGCAGAGCCGCCATCTCCCATGCCGGTCATGTTGCCGGTAACATTCACCTGAAGTGTAATTGGCTTGTATCCAGCCCTGGAAAGGGTGATGAGGAATGTGCCTGCGCCGATTTTCGTGGAAAGCTCCCCGTTCTCGTCCGCCTTTTCCTCGCGCGGCGTGCCGTCCTCGCCGGCTATCAATATCCTTGCTCCAGGAAGGGTCTTGATAATCAGCGAATCGTTCTCGTAATTTATCTGCGCATCGAGGTCCTTCACTTCCGAGGTTGAGTCGGTCGGCTTCGGGGTTGTGGTTTGCACCGGCGTCGGGGAGGCCTTCTCTTCCGGCTCCATGTCAATTGCAAACTGCTTCGATGCGGAAACGCCCTTGCTCTCCGCCTTCATGTCGACGCTGAAAGTTGTGCCGCATTTGGATGGCGAGGGGAATATGACAAGATTCACATTCCGGCTTTCGCCTGATTTGAGCAGCAAGTTGTCCGGTGTCACTTTCGATCCGCCTGTTGCGGAAAGCGATACCGCGGTCTCCCTGGAGCCGCGGTTTGTGACGGTTACCGCCTGGCTCTTGATTTCGCATTTGGAAAGGATGCTTGTCAATGCGGCCTTGAGCTCTATCCCGTAGCATTGCTCCTTGCTCTTGACAGTAAGCTCGATCTTCAGCTTGTCCTGCATGTCGGGGTAGGAAACGGATTTTGCGGCAATAACGCCGTTGTAAGTGCCGCTCTCCAGCTTGCATGAGCCGACTGTTGCCTCCAGCTTCGCCTTCTCCTTGCTGGCAACGGATACTGCCGCTTCCTTCAGGTTCACGAAGTCGCTCTCGCTTGCAAGGCTGAATTTGTCATCCTTGACCCCGAAATTGATCAGCTCGTAATTGATTGTCGCGGTTTCGCACGGGCACAATTCAACCGCAGGGCCCGTGAGTCTGAAATCGTAGCATTTCTGGATTGAAATTTCCTTCTGGACGGTGTCCTTCGAATCCTTCGATTCAGCTGTTATTTTCGCGGTGAATGCGCCTGTAGCCGAGTTTTTCGGTATTGTGAATTTGAGCGTCTGCGATTCGAATTTCCCGAGATTCACATTCCCGGATGACAATTTGGCTTCCACTCCTGAAACTGAAACCTTGTATTCTGCAGGGGTCTCGCGGTTCTTAATTACCAGATCATATTCCGCGCCATCCTCGGAGCAGATGACCTTCCCCGCCTGCATCTGCAGGTCGGTGCCGAAGCACTCCCTTGATTTCACTGAAATCTGCTTTTCAACCGTTTTCAAATCCGAAGTAGCTGTCAATTTTACTGTTTTTTCGCCTTCGGGCGCGTTTACATTCAGCTCTATTTCCGCTGTTTCGCCGTAATGCAGCGTCCCGGATGTGGGCTTAAGCGTGAGGAACGATGCATCCGAGGCCAGTTTGACATCAGCCGGTGCGCCCTTGTTGACCAGGCTGATTTTGAACGCGGTGGGAACGCCTGCGCAAACCTCTATGGTGAAAGGTGCGGACAATTCAAACGCTTCGCAGTTCTTGACTTCTACCTTTACAGTTGCAGTATCTACGTCGGTTGTGGGCACGTCGGTCGCCTCATACAGCGCCTGCGCCTTGATGTCGAAATTATATTCCCCAACGGAAAGCACCGAAGCATCAATCGTGTAGCTAATGGTTTTTTCGGAATTCATGTCCACAAACACTTTGGGGAGTATCGTGATGGCCTTCGGGTTTGCATCCTTCGATGACACTGAAAGCGCATAAGACCTGCCCTCGTCGCGTGCGATGTTCCTGATTGCAAGCTTCGGGCTCGCGGTTTCCCCGCGGCAGAGGCTTATCCCGGCCGGCTCCTGCACCAGCACGCACGATGTGACATCGATGCCGATCCTCGCAGTTGCACTTCCTGATGCTGATTTTGCAGTTACGGAAGAGGAATATTTCCCCGGTATGGCGAAGCAGTCGGGCGTTACGAAAGCGGTGATTTCCTTTGATGATTTTGCAGGGAGGCTGAATTCCTTAGGCCCCGGGATCACCCACGGCTTGTCCCCAGAAGCGCCCATCGTTACAGCTTCGGAAATATCGGATGGATTAGAGGCCGTCAGCTTGACGAGCGTGGTTTCGCAGATGCAGCTTTTTATTGAGCTGCTCTCCGGCACCAGCGCCAGGGCGTGCGCGAATGGCAAAAGCATTGCCATCGCGAAAATGCACAAAATTGCTGCTTTCCTGATCCCGAATCCATTCGTCATACAAACTCCCTCGTAGAAAATGATATAACTTGATAGTGGTAATTTACGCACCAATAAATAAAAAGCTATTTGCGGGGGCTTTTGGGCCATTATTGGCGGAAAATCAGCAATATATTGGGAATTATCCGGGAAAAAGATCAAATAGCGGATATTATTCGGATGCGGCGGATAATTTATTTCTTCTTTTTCCTGAGCTTCAGCTCCTCCATCAGCCCGCCGGATTTCCTCTTAGGTTCCTGTTTCCCAACAAGTTTGAGCTCCACTTTATTAGGTTCGGTTTTCTCTATCGGCCTTATGGCGCCAGCCGAGAAGCTGACGGTCTGCAGCGAAGCGGACTTGTTCTCCTCATCCTCCAGCGCCTGCAAGGAGGCGATTATCAGCCTTGCAATTACCTCCGCTTCCTTCTCCTCCTCAAAAAGCACCTTCACCTGCGTCCTGCCGTCCTTCAGGTCATAAATCCTCGCCACTATGAATGGCCTATTGCTGATGAAATTCGCGGGGTAATTGAATTTGGTGCCGGTAGTATATTTTTGGAGGACGGAAACAAAGTAGCGCTCTATCCCGAACTCGAAATTGTCCACCTTGCTGAACGGGATGTTCTTGTCTATGAACAGCTTGGCGATCCGCGCCTTCGCCTTTTCGTAATTTACCTTGTAAATGAACCGGTTCTTTGCCGAAAAATTGATTGAAATATCCAATATGAGCAGGTCCAGCAGCACGACCGCCTTCAGTATAAGGTAAGGGAGCGAAATTAGCAGTATGATGCTGACGATCTCGTTCTTGGTGACTCCTTCGGTAAGCGCATTCGGGAACCAATACGCCGCAACGCCGATCCCGGCAAGGAAAACCAGCAAGGTAAATGCACGCTGGTTCAGGAATCCCAGTGCAGCTTTCGAGCATTTCACGAATTTGCCTATCATTGCTATTTCACACCCTCATCTTCGTCTGCCGAGGCGCTTTTCTCGAGGAATTCCAGGGAATTGATTATCACTTTCGCAAGCACTTTCGCATCCGTCTGCTCCTCCGTGAAGATCCTCACTCCGACCTTGTCCCGGTTCTCGAGCTGGTTCATAAGCCTGATGACCTTCGGGGAGCTGATCGCGCGCGAAATTTTGATCACAACAAAAGGCCTGTCAGTTGCGACGTAAATCAGCGGATACCTGAGGTGCAGCACGTTCCTCAGCTTCTGCAGCGCGTACCTTTCGACCCCAAGCGCGATCGTCTCCAGCGACTGGTAGTTCACCTTGCGCTCAAGCATCACCTTTGTGACCCGCGCCCTCACCTTCTCGATATTCACATCGTACGTCTTGTCGTAGTCCGTAGATGCGATTAGTATGAAATCGAAGAGCGCAAGCAGGAAATAAAGCAGCGCCTTGTACAGCAGGAAGGGCAGCAGCACCACGAAAACCGTGAGCAGGAACTGGTGCTCCACGTTCGGCGACACCAGCTCGTTGCGGAAAAGGAACACCGAAACGGGCGATCCGAGGAGTATCGCTATTGCCATTGAAAGGCTGTTGTTCACTACCCTGAAAACTTTCGCGAGCAGCTTGAGCACACGGTCCCAGAATTGCATATGATAACTAAAGCTGAGCAGTATAAAAAAGTAATAGATCGGCCTTTATTTGTAATGTGCTGTTTTCCTTCCACGCAGGCGATGCGTAGGGTTTTTAAAAACCATTCGTAATAATGGTCTCCCGAATGCTTTATGGAAAAGTCACCTATAGCTTATCCTGTGGCGCATCCGGATTCCGTTTCATCCCCGCATCCATCCAATTCCATCCTGCTTCTTTCCGACGGCTCTTATTATTTGGGAAAGCACTTCGGTGCAGAAAGGGAATCGATCGGGGAGCTTGTTTTCAACACCTCCATGACGGGCTACCAGGAGGCGCTAACCGATCCGTCGTATGCGGGCCAGATTTTGGTCTTCAGCTACCCTTTGCAGGGGAATTACGGCACGAACGCGGAGGATTCCGAATCGGAAAAAGTGCACGTGAGGGCGGTTGTTGCAAGGGAGGTGTGCGAGGGCAATGCTTTTTCACACTATTCTGCAAACTCCAATTATTCGGATTACCTGCGCTCCTTCGATGTTCCCGGGATTTCAAATTTGGATACGCGCGCAATTGTCCGGAAGGTGCGGGAGCATGGCGTCATGCCGGCTGCAATTTCCCCGATTGATATGGGTGTTTCCCCCAAAAGCCTATCCGAAAAAATCATCCTCCTTTCAACAAAACTTAAAAAATTCAATTACGGCTCCATAAATTTCGTTTCCGAAGTGTGCACAAAAAAACGCATCACCTATTCGCCAAAAAAAACCTCCAAAAGAGTGGCGCTCATCGATTGCGGGGTGAAAATGAACATCATCCGCGAGCTGAACCTTAGGGATGTAGGGGTGACCGCGTTCCCCTACGATGTCCCCCATTCGGAAATCCAAGAGGGCAATTTCGACGGCCTCCTTGTTTCGAACGGGCCCGGAGACCCCGCACTCATGGGAAAAACCATCGCAAATTTGGAGCCGCTTCTCCAGCAATTGCCTACTCTTGGGATCTGCCTGGGCCACCAGCTAATTGCGCATGCATTGGGAGGCACGACCTATAAGCTCAAATTCGGCCACCGCGGCAGCAACCATGCGGTCCTCAACCCCGAAACCGGAAGAACCTACATCACTACGCAAAATCACGGCTATTCGGTGAAAGATGTGCCCTCATCTATTGCGGATGCGCTTTTCATCAACTGCAACGACGGCACCAACGAAGGCCTGCGGCATAAGCGGCTTCCTATAATCTCCTCCCAATTCCATCCCGAAGGCGCGTGCGGCCCAAAGGATGCGAATTTCCTCTTCGATGAATTCCTGAAGATGATGAAATGATATGATGGGCAAAACAATATGACCGAACGGAAAGTCGGATACCGCTCTCCGATAAATAATTGGAAAGGGAAGAAGATCCTCGTAATAGGGAGCGGCCCCATCGTGATCGGGCAGGCTGCGGAATTCGATTACTCCGGCACGCAATGCTGCCGCGCATTGAAGGAGGAGGGCGTCATCGTCATTCTCGTGAACAGCAACCCCGCAACAATCCAGACGGATTTCGAATTCGCCGACAGGATATATATAGAGCCGCTGGTTCCGAAGACTCTTGAAAAGATCATCGCAGCCGAGAATCCGGATGGCATCATCGTGACCATGGCCGGCCAGACCGGGCTGAACCTTGCAACACAGATGAAGGATGCGATTGCACGCAACAACATCCGAGTTTTAGGGACACCCATTGAGGCCATCGCCCTCGCCGAGGACCGGGAGAAATTCGCGGAACTGATGCGGAAAATAAGCGAGCCAATACCGACAAGCGAGAGGGCAACATCCCTGGAGGAGGGGATTGCAGCTCACAAGAACATAGGCATCCCCCTGATCATCCGCCCGGATTTCGCGTTGGGAGGCAGCGGATCCGCGATCGTCCGCAAAGAAAGCGATTTCCTTCCTTCTTTGGAGAATGCGCTCAACCTCTCCGGCACGCATTCGTGCCTGCTGGAGCAGTCCGTTGAAGGGATGTGCGAACTGGAATACGAGGTCATCCGCGACTCCCATGACAATTGCATCATCATATGCAACATGGAAAACATCGATGCGATGGGCGTGCATACCGGAGAGAGCATCGTTGTCGCTCCCTCACAAACCCTTACCGACAAGGAATACCATCAACTGAGGAAGGTCGCAATAAAGGTTGTGCGCGCACTCGGGGTTATCGGCGCGTGCAACATCCAATTCGCATTAAATCAAAAAACCGGCGATTACTTTATTATTGAGGTCAACCCCCGCACCTCCCGCAGTTCTGCACTTGCATCCAAAGCCACCGGCTATCCCATTGCACGGATCGCCTCCAAAATCGCGCTCGGTTACCCGCTACATGAAATTGAGAACAAAATCACCGGGAAATCTGCCGCATTCGAGCCCGCCCTTGACTATGTTGTTGTAAAAATACCCAAATGGCCGTTCGACAAGCTGTACGCGCAAAAAACGCTGGGCACCCAGATGAAGAGCACCGGCGAAGTGATGTCAATCGGAAGGAATTTTGAGGAGGCGCTCCAGAAGGCGGTCCATTCCCTTGAGCTGAAGCAGAAAATAGAGTTCGATTTTTCAAATGAGGATGAAATTGAGAGGCTGCTCCAGCCAAACGAACTCCGCCTTTTCGCAATCAAGGACATTCTGCGCCAAAACCTTCTTTCCCCATCCGAAATCGCCTCCAAATCAAAAATCAACAAGTGGTTCATCGATAAGCTGAAAAACATCGTGGATATGGAATCGGAGCTCTCGAAAATCCGCATCGGCGACCCCTCTTCAAACGCACTCATATTGGATGCAAAGCGCTCGGGCTATTCGGACAACCAGATCGCTAAATACGCGGGCGTCTCAACGGATGCGATATCCTTCCTCCGCAACAAGCAGAAAATGGATGCGTGCTTCAAGATGGTGGATACCTGTGCGGCTGAATTCGAGGCAATCACCCCCCTATTATTACTCCACATACGAGCAGGAGGACGAGTCCATGCTGCTCGAAAAAAAGGGAAGCAGGAAAAAAGTGATTATTTTGGGCGGAGGGCCCATACGCATAGGGCAGGGGATAGAGTTCGATTATGCGACAGTGCATGCGGTAATTGCGCTGAAGGAGCTCGGATATGAATCCATAATCATCAACAACAATCCCGAAACCGTTTCGACCGATTTCGACGTTTCTTCAAAATTGTATTTCGAGCCCCTCACTTCAGAGAACGTATTGAACGTGATTTCGAAGGAGGGGCAAATTGAAGGGGTTGTTGTGCAATTCGGCGGCCAAACTGCTGTGAACCTCTCCCTTCCGTTGGAGCAGGCGGGTGTCCGCATACTGGGCACTTCCGTCGCCTCGATTGATGCTTCCCAGAACCGCAAGAAATTCAAGGCGCTCATGCAAAGGCTCAAAATCCCCCTTGTTGAGAGCGGCGTCGCATTCACACGCGAGGAGGCCCTCGAAATAGGCCGCAGCATCTCATTCCCGCTGCTGATCCGGCCTTCCTACGTATTGGGGGGCCGTGCGATGTCGATTGTTTACGATGAGAAGCAATTGCTGAAAAAAATCGATGAGGCAATTTTCATCTCCGGCAATTATGCCATCATCATGGACCGCTTCCTCGAGGATGCAATAGAGGTTGATGTTGATGCGCTTTGCGACGGGAAAAATGTGAAAATTGCGGGCATCATGGAGCAGATAGAGGAGGCTGGCATCCATTCGGGCGATTCGAGCTGCGTGATCCCTGCAATCCGCATAAATTCGGCCGCGCTACGGAAAATCCGCGATTACACAAAAAACATCCTCCTCGAGCTCAACATCATCGGGCTCGCCAACATCCAGATGGCCGTGAAAGGCGAGGATGTGTACGTTCTGGAAGTCAACCCCCGCGCCTCCCGAACCGTCCCCTACTTGAGCAAATCCACCGGCTACCCGATTGCGAAAATCGCGGCCGCTTTGCAGGTGGGGAAAAAGCTGACCGACTATTTTCCCTCCTTCGATCGCGAGCTCGTCCCGAAAAAAGGCTATTATTCCGTCAAAGTTCCCGTTTTCCCATTCATCAAATTCCCCGATGTGGATCCCCTTCTGGGGCCGGAAATGAAGAGCACCGGAGAAGTGATGGGCATCGCAAAATCATTCGAGGAGGCGTATTTGAAAGCGCAGCTTGCAGCAGGCAACAATTTCGGCAATTCCGTTTTCCTAGGAAGCTGCGGGAAATGGAAGAAAGTGCTCTCGCAGGCATTCCAAAAAGCCGGATTGAAAATATATGATTCCGAAAAATATGACCCTGCCTCAATTTTGCGCCTCCTAAAAGCGGGCTCCATCGCCTTCGTTGTTGATGGCATCCGTGCGCATGGCAATGGCGAGGAGGAAATCAGGAAAACAGCTGAAATCCGGAAACTCGCGATCCAGAAAAGATTGCCGGTGATAAGCAGCTATTTTGCTTCGCTGAAAATCGCGGAATCGATTCTGAAGATGAAAAATAAATGGGATTTTGAACCCATTGCGCTCAACGACCTAAAATAATTCAATACGAAAACATCAGATTCACAATTCGAAAAACCTGTTCTTCCTGCTCAGCTTTTCGATTCCGTTCTTCCTGATCAGCACGTCATCCTCTATTCTCACTCCGCCGGTCCCCTTCACATAAACTCCGGGCTCGACTGTGAAAACCATTCCCTCCTTCAGCTGGAATTTATCCCCCCCGAGCGTTTTCCCGTCATGCACCTGCAACCCGAGCGAATGCCCTGTTGAATGCACGAACTTCCCCCTGAATTCCGTTCTCTCGATGAAATCCTTCACTGCAGCATGCACAACAGCCGCATCCACTCCCTCCCGCATCAAATCGAATGCAACCTCCTGCGCATCCTCCACAACCTCAAGCATCCTCTGCTGCTTCTGGCTCATTCTCCCAAAAACAAATGTGCGCGTGAGATCCGAGCAATAGCGCTCATATTTCACTCCCCAATCAACCAGCACCATCTCCTGCCCATGCAATTTTGATTTTCCAGTTGAATAATGAGGTTCGGCCGCGTTGTTCCCGAATGCAACGATGGATGGGAACGAGTTCGTGCCGCCCATTTTATTAATTTGGAAGTTGAGCTCGGCGGCGATATCGTTTTCCCCAACTCCCTTCCTAAAAACGCTTTCGCCCGCTTCCGCAATATTTTCAAGCGCATCCTCGGCGATTTTAACCGCTTTTTTGATTTTCGCGATTTCAATCCCATCCTTTATTGCCCTCGCATCCCTCACTGCTGCCGAGGCATCTGAATATTTCCCCCCAATTTCCCCTTTCAGCCTCCTGAATGTTGCAACGCTCATTGCAGATTCATCTACTCCGATTTTTCCGCATCCCTTCAATTCCTTTTTCAGCAATTCGATGTTCTGCTTCCCACTTCTGAATACTTTCACATCGAGCCCCAATTTGTTCTGCCTATTCTCCTTTACAGCTGTATTTTCCTCCAGTTGGGGGATCAATGCTGCGCAGCTCCCATCCCTCCTTATTATCGCCGAGCTTCCCTCGAACGACCCTCCAGTAAAGCCTGTAACGTAGAAGAAAGAGTAATCCTTCACCCCGCCATAATTGATGAATACCGCATCTGGCTTTCCCTCCCCTAGCGATTCAAAAATCCGCTTGATCCTTTGTTTCATATGATTACCTGAATTATTCCCCATCCCCCGATTCTTCAATCCCCTAATTCGCATTCCTCCAGCTAGTGCTCCCGTCCTTGTTGTCCTCCAGCTGTACGCCCTTCTCCTTCAGTACTTCCCTGATTTCATCCGCCCTCTTCCAATCCTTCCGTTTCTTTGCATCATCCCTTTCAGCAATCATCCGCCGTATTTCGCCCTCCTCAATTCCTGCATTCCCTTTCCCCTCCTTCTCGAAAATCCCGAGAATGCCCCCGAATTCCCTGAAAAGGTGCAGGCACTCCCCAAGCAATTCTCCTTTTTCGCCATCGTCCATCATCTCGAACGCGAAATTCTTAAGTTCGAACAGCACCGAAATCGCTTCCGGAGTGTTGAGGTCGTCATCCATTGCATTTAAGAACGATTCCCTTATTTTGAGGAGATCCCCATCGGAGATTTTTTCCGCATCAACTGCATTTTTCTGCTGCAGCCTCCAAATCGCATTCTTCAGCGATGCCAGCGACTCCTTCGCCTGCATCACCGACTCATCCGAGTAATCAAGCGGCTGCCTGTACTGAGTTGAAAGGTAAAAGAAGCGGACAGTCTCCCCGTCGTATTTTTTGAGCATTTCCGAAAGGGGCAGAATGTTCCCCACGCTCTTCGCCATCTTCTCCTTCCTGATAGTGACGAAACCGTTGTGCATCCAGTATTTTGCGAACGGTTTTTTCCCGCTGGCGCCCTCAGCCTGCGCTATTTCATTCTCGTGGTGCGGGAATATCAAATCCTGGCCTCCGCAATGCAGATCAAACTGCTCCCCGAGGTATTTTGCAGCCATGGCGCTGCATTCTATGTGCCATCCCGGCCTTCCCTTCCCCCAAGGCGAATCCCAGAAGGGCTCGCCTTCCTTTGCGCTTTTCCATAACGCGAAATCTGCCGGGTTCCTTTTGTTCTGGTTGATCTCAATGCGTTTACCCTTGATGAGCTCATCCAGGCTCTGCTTGCTTAATTTCCCGTACTCCTCGAATTTCCCGACCTCGAAGAAAACATCGCCCTTGCTTTCATATGCGAAACCGTTTCCAATCAGCTTCCCTATCATCCCGATGATTTCCGGAATGTGCTCCGTCACTTTAGGGTACTCGTCAGCACGCTTCACATTCAACGCATCGAACTCCCCAAAATACTCCTCAATGTACCTCGCGGAAAGTTTGAACGGATCCTCCTTCAGCTCCTTCGCCTTGTTGATGATTTTATCGTCAATGTCCGTGAAATTCTGGACGTAGGTGGTTTTCCATCCCCTGAAGGCAAGATACCTCCTCAACGTGTCCCAAACAACATAGCATCTCCCGTGCCCGATGTGCGAAGCGCTGTATGGAGTGATTCCGCAAACATACATGCGCACCTCCTTACCTTTAATTGGTTTGAATTCCTCCTTTTTGCCGCTCAAGGTATTGTGAATTTCAAGAGCCATCCAGAGCCACCTGCTTCGCGTTTCTAATTAGATCGCAAATGCTTATATATGCCCCCGAATTACTACACTAAAACGGCAATTCCCGTGCCGGATTTCCGATGGTCAAGATGTTTGCAATCGCGCTTAATTTGCTCCAAAAACTCGTGCTTGCAGTTGCCATCGGCGCGATCGTCGGGCTCGAAAGGGAACACACGAAAAAGCAGACGCTTCTTGGGCTGCGCACATTCTCGCTGATTTCCCTTCTGGGAATGATCCTCACGGAACTCTCGAAGGACACCTATTACATCGCCTCCTCCATCGGGCTGCTCGGGATTTTTGGCATCTCCATCTCCTTCTACTTTTTCAAGGCAACCCATTTCCGCCATTCGTTGGGCCTTACAACTGTCATGATGCTCCCTCTCACCTACATTTTAGGGATGCTGATCAGCTTCAACTACATTCTCGAATCAATAGCCGCAACAGTAATTGTTGCGACAGTGCTCATTGAGAAAGGGGAAGTCCACCACCTTGTTGAGAAAATCTCCCGGCGCGAAATTGTTGATTTCCTCATATTCCTCGTGATAGCATTCGTGATTTACCCGCTTTTCCCCAGCGAGAGCTATTTATTTTTGGGGCACGAGGTGAACGCGCAGGCATTTGTTCTCACGGTAATTCTCACCTCCTTCCTCAGTTTCGTTTCCCACGTGATCGCGCGGGTGATCAAGCACAATGCGGTTCTGTACGCCTCGTTTTTCGGCGGGCTCGTCTCCTCCCTTGCAACCGTGATGCTTTTTGCGCGCGACAGGAAAGTTACATTGGATGCGCTGAAATTGAGCTTTACAAGCTCTTCAGCAGGCTCCATTTTCCGCGACGCTGTTCTGCTCCTCTTCCTCTCCCTCCCGCTGTTCCGCGCGACGCTGTTCATTTTCGTTGTCCCGATGGCGGGCTTCCTCCTGCTCACGCAATTCTACTCCAAGGGCGTGAACCTCTCGCACTTCAAATTCATCTATGACCGCCCCATTTCGCTGCTATTCGTGATCAGGTTCGCGTTCGTGCTCTTCCTCGTCAGCACACTGATCAATGCGGTTTTCGACTCCTCCTCGGAAGCGCTTCTATACCTGCTTTTCCTTCTGGGTGGGGCCGTCAATTCCGCATCCGTGATAGCATCCGTGGCATTCCTCTTCACAAGCGGCAGCCTCCCTGCTGATGCAGCATCCAACGGACTCTTCCTCGGTTTGCTGGGCTCAGCGCTTGCCAAATTGGCAGTTGCATCCGGGAAGGCGCAGATCCAGAATTTCAAGTACGTCCTCTTCCTTGTTTGCGCGAGCCTGCTGTTGCTGCTTTCGGGCTATGCGCTTTCTTACTTTTTTGCCTTTTGATAAAATCAGTTATTTCCTCCTTCCCCTTACCAGCTGCCTCAGCATGTACCTTGTAGCTATACTGAACCTCTCCCTTCCCATCCCTGCCGCCCCCCTCATCCTTCCGGCAGCATTCAGCTGCAGCCTTCCGAACCTGCTGTTTTGCATCGCCCCAAGTATCGCACTCCTCCTTTGCTCATGCTCACTGATGCTCCTCCTTAACATTCCGGGGAACTCCTCGACCAATCTCCTTCCTTTGGTTTCGTTCAAATTTACGTAATCAGCAAGCCTTTCAACTTGTTCCCTGATGTAGAATTTGCTCGGCCTGACTGTTCTCCACCTATGCCCCAATTCGTCCTGCCCCCGCGTCAGCAGCCTGCTTCCTCCAGCTGCACTCGCTGCGGCCATTGCCATTGCCCAAGGATCCGTGCCCATTCCTTTACCAAAAACATAACCCATCCCTCCGAGCCCCATCATCATTCCCGGATAAGTGTTTAGGTTATTCCTCACAATTTCCAAAAGCCGCCAGCTTGTTTTCATGGCGCCCCTTGTCCCTTCTTCCGCCCTCCTCGCAAGCGCTTCCCTTAGCAATGGCGGAATGGGAATCCTTGATACCATCCTGCCTGCAAATGCGGGCGTCGCCTCAACCTGCCTTGCGCCCGGAAAATACGGGTTGATTCCCTCCCTCAGCATCCTTCTATTTTCCGGATGCTCCATTTCCTTTAGCATCCGGCGCATGATTGTGATGTTCCTTCCGGCGCTCCACGCCCTTATTGCGAGCAAACTCCTTGGTATTTTCTGTGGCGCCTCGTAAGTGAACCTCTCCCTCAGAATTTCAGCCGAATCCTCCGGCGAGAGGAAATCGCGCACTCCCCTTTTCAACAGCCTTGCAAACCCCCCGCGCCTTCGCCTAACTGCCCCCTTATCCCTTCTTACGGATTCCACTTCCCTTTCCCGCATTGCAGTTGGCATGGGAACATTTTGCACTTTCGGAAATATAAATCAGCATCCATATTAGCCAATCCCTCACTTTCCATAAAAACTGGCTGTGTTTTATTTATTAATCATAAATCCGTTGTTTTCTATATGTTCGAATCACTTAGGAGGGTGTTTTTAGCCAAGGGCAAAATAACGAGAAGCAGCGGCGAATATCTGATCCAATTCAGATTATTTGGAGATTCCAAGCGGTTTGCATCCGAAATTTCCAAAGACATTTCAAGACGGTTCGGCATCAAACAAGCCGCGAGACGCGGCCATCCGGCCCACGTCACCCTTTTTGGCCCATTTTCCTCTGAAGATGAGAAAAATCTAACCATCGAGTTTGGATCATTCTGTAAAAAATTGGGTTTGATCAAATACCGCCTGAGTGGTTTTGACAATATCGACAAAGAGGTTATTTTCCTTGATGTTGAGCCCTCTGAAGATCTGAAGGAAATGCGTCATAATCTGGCCCAGCATTTTATGAAATTCACCCGCGGATACCCGATATGGGACGCGGGCAGGGATTTCATTTTCCATACAACTTTAACCAAGGACTTTGGCAATAAATTCAACCAAATTTGGAGTCATCTGAGCAAGGTTCATGCCCCCAAATTCGATCAATATCTATTGAGGATAACGCTATTGCGGCGTGGTCGCATCCTTAGCGAGTATGATCTGATCCAACGGAAAATGTTGGATCGGGAAGCGGCTTTGAGCCGGGAGGAATTGCGCCGTACAATCTCCGCTGTTAATGAAATCAGGAAAAATGGCGGAAAACGGAAACAAGTTGTTTTCAAAGAAGATGGCTCTAGAAAGGTCTATTTCATAAGTGATACCCACTTTGACCATGCCAATATAATTCGTTATTGCAACCGCCCCTTTCATACTGCCGATGAAATGAATGCCTCACTGGTTGAAAATTGGAATAAGGCTGTTGGAAAGAATGATGCAATTTACTTCTTGGGGGATATGGCTTTTGGTGCCGGAAGCAGGCCCGCAAGCTATTGGCTATCGAAACTAAACGGGAAAATTATTTTCATTGAAGGAAACCACGAGGAAACCGGAAAAATCAATACTTATCCGCCGGTTTGTGATCTGATTTTGGATTACAAGGAAAATCGCTATTTTCTAATTCACGATCCTGCTCAGGTCCCGAGTTATTGGAAAGGTTGGATTATCCATGGGCATAAACACAATAATGACCTAAGAAATTACCCTCTAATAAACCCAGTTAAAAAAACGATTAACGTCGGCGTGGAGTTGATCAATTATGCCCCAATAAGTATCGATAGAATTATCGAGCTTCAGAATAAATCTGCATCCACCCGCAATCACCCCTCAATCCCAATATAAATCCCGTTCGCATCTGTTTTCGCATGGAAGCCCAACTCACTACTGAAAAGCATCTCTCCGGCAGCATCACAACCGCCAGCGGAGCTTCCGAATGTTTGGAGCTTTCAGTTCAGCTTCAGGGAATTTCAAAGGTGCTTTTCATCGATGCGGGCAACATTTTCAACCCGTATTATTTGCACCGCACCTTCCGCGGTGAAGTTGAAATCCGGGAGGCGCTTTCGAACATCTCCATCTCGCGGCCCTTCACGATTTACCAATTGAGGCAGGCTGTTTTCGACATCGAGCCGCAGCTCGGCAATGGTTACCGTGTTTTGATAATCTCCTGCATCGACGACATGTTCTACGATGATGGGTTGGATAGGGAGGAGGCGAAGCAGGTATTCCTGCAAACCATCTCCAAGCTACGCAAAACAGTCTCCCGCACCAACTGCTACTGCTTCATCTCCTTCATCGGGAAATATTACCGGAAGATGTTCGAAGAATGGATGCAAGCATCAGCGTGATCGTTTTTTCCCCTTTTTCGTTCCCTTCCTCTTGAACCCAAGCGCGCCCGAATTAAGGCAATACCTCAACCCTGTTGGTTCCGGCCCATCCTCGAAAAGATGGCCCAGATGGCCGCCGCATTTTTTGCAAGCTACTTCCTTCCTCACCATCCCGTGGTCCCTGTCCTCCGCAATTTCGAGCTTTTTCCCATCCAGCGGATCAAAGAAGCTCGGCCATCCGGTGCCGGAATCGAATTTCGTTTCGGAAGCGAAAAGCGGCTCCCCGCAGCCGCCGCACAAGTAAACCCCCTCCTCATGGTTGTAGCAATACCTGTTTTGGAAAGGCGGCTCCGTGCCCTTTTTCCGCAGAATTGAATATGCCTCCGGCTTCAGCTTCCTCTTCCATCCTTCCTCCGTTTTCGGCATCTTTTTTGCCATAATATGATTTCCCGTCCGTGCCTTATTTTCGTATGGTTTAATCCCCTCCCACCCGAACCCATCCCCCAATCCGGGATATACGCCCTTTTCTCCTCATCCCCTGCATGTGAAGCGCCTGCCGATCAGTTTATATTTCCGCGCTGCAATATTATTATCAGTTATTATTCGTTGTAAGCAATTATGAGGTGTTATTATGGCGTATTCCACGATAAGCGTCAGCCCACGCGTAAAGAAGAGGCTCGAGGCATTCCGCATCTACCGCAGGGAAACCTATGACGACATGCTCGAAAGGCTGATGGAGGATGCGAGATGGGAGGATGACGAGGGCGAATTTTCCTCCGAAGCGAAGGAGGGCGTGAAAAAAGGGCTCAGGGAAATATCCGCGGGAAGGACGGTTCCGCTTGATGCAATTCTCGCAAGGCATGGGATGGGCAAAAGGTGACCTCGCATGCGAATCGAATTCTCATTGCAGGCCGAAAAGTCGTTTTCTGCAATAGATAAGCCCATCCGCGAAAGGATGCTGAAAAAACTCCTCGAAATCGAAAAAGATCCCGCTAGGTTCATCCAGGACCTCAAGGGCCTCCCATTCGACAAGATAAGGATCGGCGATTACCGGCTGTTCGTAAAGTTCGAGCCGCAGCGAAGCCTCCTGTTCATCGCCGACATCAAACACCGGAGCGTCGCATACAAGTGACTGCCGGCAACACCCGTACTCACCCCCTTCTCCCTTTCTTTTCCTACCGCCAAAACCAGGTTGTCGTACTCCTCCTTGGCTTCGTTCAGCAAAACAACCCTAATTTTCTTCCCTTTTACAGCTCCCTTCCCGCTGCTATTTTGGCCTCCATCTGCTTCCTTGGCAGGTACGTCCAGATTACCCCTTTTTCCGTATCCATTGCCATTCCCCTGCTTGTCAAGTACTCCAAAGTCACATCCAGCGTTTGCCGCATCACCTTGTTTCCCATTCTCTTTGTGATCGCGTACCTGCTTAGCGGCTCTTTCGCCTCCTTCAGCACCTCCTCCACCGCCAGAACGGTTTTGAGCGTCGGGTAATGGAGCACCTGCTTTTGCATTTTTCTCACGGTCATCATTAGTATGTAATAAGTTTATATAACAGTTGTTTTCCTTCATGCAAATGAAATCTGAACAGTCGCTTATTACGGTTCGGTAGAAAATTAGTCAACTTGCGGTTTATTTTTGCCTTATCGTTTTCGCAAATTTTATCGCCTGCATTAGGACTGGATGGTATTTTCTGGAAAGGCCCTTCCTTAGGATCCTTGCAACAATAGCAACTGATTCTGCAAATTCGGACAAATCCTCCTTTTCAGCAGGCCTTTTCCTGTCCCCCAAGCCTACTTTCAATGCCGGTTCCTCGCCTTCGGATGGGGGCGTAAAAACAAATACCTTCCTCGATGCTGTTGGCAATTCAATTGCCATCTTATAGGTGTGCCCATCGGAAACAAAATGCTTCGTGAAGAACACGGCGTGGGGTATTTTGCTAAACGCCTCATTGATTGCAATCCTTCCATCCCCTTCCAATTGCCGGAAAAATTGGCGATGTTCGTCCAGATCCAGCTTATGGCGTTCGGCGATCCTTTTTGAGAGTTCGTATTCGAAATTCAAATGCTTGGGGTCGATTTCCCTATGTTTCCATCCAAAAGTGTCTCCTTCCTTCCTCCTCCACGGCAGCATCGTATGGAGCTTTCCTGCGTAATCCCCGATTTCCTTTTCATAATCGGCTTTAGCCCTCTTCCTTGCCTGCTCCATTTGTTCGGCCATAATTGTTTTTCCCTTCCATCAATTCGAAATATTTCTGGTGCACCACAAAAATCAACGCTCCCTTTCAGTATCACGTACAACCTACTTTTTGCCTGCCAATTCCCTCCATCTTTTTACCTTGCCCCATTTGCCTGCAATTCTTGGCGGCGTAATCCCAAAATGCTGATAATCCAGCATGAATGGCCAATTATGATCCCAATAATTGACTCCCGTCCTGAAATCGGTCGCTTCAGGATGTACGTGGCCGAACATATCCCCGAGTTTTTTCAGGCTAACGCCGGGGAATAACCTTTTCATGGGCACTTCCCGATTCCACATCCTGTTGAATGGCTGGTACATCGCCTGTGCTTTTTTTACCCCCAGTGAGAACTGGAACCTCATTTTGGCGGCTTCCTTTTCGTAGAGCCGTACGCTGCCCTCGCCGTATTCCGCCGCAAGCCTTCCATAAACCAATTCCTCCCATGGCTGGAAATATTTGACCTGTTGTCGGTTTTTATCCGAAGGCTCCCCGATCAGGAACCTCCTGTATTCGATATATGCGAGCCCCTTCCAGAATTTGCGCAATTTTACGGTCGAATACCTATGCCCCTTCATCATTGCGGCCATGCCGTTCCTCACGATGGTTGAGCCTATTCTCATTGCAATGCTGCGTTTCGCCTCCAACGATCCGCTCGGCCTGTTTTTGAACACGCCAACATTCCGGTGGTACAGTGAAATCAGCTCCTCTGGAAGCATATCCGGCCTCACTTTGGCCCTTTTCCAATTGACCCTAAGCGGCTCCGCCTTTAGCTGCGCAGCCTTTTCCTTTCCCTGCATTTTCCTGGCGAAGCCATAAATCCTATTGCGCATCGACGACCTCAAATCCCCCTTTTCCCAAAGTAGATGCCGGAACGGATCCCTGCTATGATCGAACGAATCGATGAATTCCTGCATGCTCCTTGGCTGCCTTTCGATCAGGAACACTTTGGCGAAATAAATCAATTTTCTAAAATCAGTATTGGTGCGCCGTTCCCTCTTGAACGAGCTTGGGGGGTTGCTTGCCAATTTTCCCATGAACCACTGTGCGAATTCAAATGATTCCGAATCCCGGAAATTTTCCTCCGTCATCGTCTCGGCGGTCCTGTTTGCGTACCTGAAAAAATTGAATTTCCGGCCCATGTTATTTTTTCCGAAATAATTGCTTATTAATCCATCGGCTTGGCAGGGCTTTCCACGGTTGCCTGAGGGTTTGAAAGTGCTGCGACTGTTTGAACGGAAGGGGGGAAGGTGGAGGGGGATTGAGGATTAGTCGATTGTAACTCCGTCTTACTGTTTCCCAACATACCTCCAAAAGCCGCCGGAAAGGGGCACAAAGCCGGTTTTTCTGTAAGTCTGGTCATACTGCCTTTTGACTCGATTATATTGTGAACCAGTAAGCGTTGGGCCCAAATAGTATTGCCTTTTCGGAGGATGCCCGACTATTTCAAATTTGCCCGTGCCAATGTGGCCCAGTGCCTTGCGCAAGGCAAATACCCTCCAATTCTCACCCAGCCGGTTGTTTATTTTTTCATATTTATCTTTTTGAGCCCTCCTCCTATCCTCATAACGAGCATCCTTTTCAAGTTCGTGTTTTTTTGCGATGGTCGATCCTTGGATGTTCGTTATCCCGATTGTTGGTTTTCCTCCAGCGTAGTAAGCCAAACCCCCTATTGTCCCTATCAGGTGGCCGAATTGGTCTGTCAGGCTAAGGACCAATGGCGCATCCACATGGACCGTTGAAGAATAGTGCGTATGGATTTCCCCCCTAAGGTCATCTTTCTGGCTCAGCCATTTCGCCATTAGCTTTGCATGAAGGTTAAAAGAGCGCACCTGCTCATCGAATGGCATTTTTATAGTGCTCAAAGTGTCAAAATAAAACATCACAATCGTTGAGGCGGAAAGAGAATGAAACTCGCTGATGGGCTTAAGCCGCCTTTCGGTTCTTTTTGCCAGCTCATCCAGCTTCTTGACCCCGGAAATAAGCTCCGATTCGAAATCAGCGTATTCTACCGCAGGGTTATTGCTCAAAATAATGCTGGACACGACGGGCAAATAGCCGGAAAGGTTTTCGGCCTTAATGCCCCAATACTCCTGCTTCGGCCAATGCGCCTTTTCATAATTTACCGGCATTGTTCCTAGTACATGCTTTGCTAAAAACCTCCTTTCCATCCCGAGCTGCCTTTCCCGCAACTGCTTCCCTTCCTCCATGCCAGAACCTTGACTCCGGAGAATTAAAAGACTTTTGAGCGGCGCCCTATTCGCAGACCGGCGCTATGGCACCGTATTCCTGTACCACAACGGAGCGGAATCCTACTACGCTGTTCGGGGCTTTCGCGGTTACCTGAGGGTTTGATTTTTTCCCACCGAAATCTCTCCTAGATTTTTCTTGCCTTAATGTTCCCGCACGAAAATCCCTCAAACATAGATCACTTGAAATTTTTTTCCCTCTTTCTTATATTCATTCTCGAGGTCATTGAGGATTTCTTTAATACCTTAGGCTGAGAAATCCGTCGCTTTCAAACGACGGATGAATCAGCACATTTCTTTTTCTTCAGCGCGAGCGTTATTGATTCGGCGGCGAGGCCCCTTACGGGGCCGTAGCTTCGCCGCCGAGGTTGTCTGT
>JBDRLB010000011.1:0-9959 GCA_043813365.1 Microcaldota archaeon
TACAGACAACCTCGGCGGCGAAGCTACGGCCCCGTAAGGGGCCTCGCCGCCGAATCAATAACGCTCGCGCTGAAGAAAAAGAAATGTGCTGATTCATCCGTCGTTTGAAAGCGACGGATTTCTCAGCCTAAGGTATTAAAATACTTTGCGGGAGAGGGCCGATTCCCCTTCCTCCTGTTTTTATTCCTTAACAGCCAACTTCATAAGTGTTTTGTATATGCCAACCCTTCCGGAAGCGGTTTTCCAGCGGAGATTGAATGCGGAGTACTCGGAGCTTGGGAAATCCGGCTATCGAGTCAGTGCCAATTCATCCAAAACGGAATATGAAATTAGCGTAAACGCGAAAGCTTACAGCAAATTGGGGGGTAAAATTTCCGCCCGTTTCGAGCATAAATTCAAAATCCGGATCAATAGGAATTACCCGTATGCGGGCGGTTTCGAGGTTGTTTGGCTGACGCCGATCTTCCATCCGAACATAGATGATAAAACGGGCAAAGTATGCATACACATATTGAACGAATGGTCCGCATCGCAGACGCTGCTTTCATTGGTGAAGGGAATCGAGCACATGCTCAAGCACCCGAACGTGAAAAGCCCGCTGAATGTTGAAGCGGGAGAATATTTCTACTTCCATCCGGAGCTGATGGGAATGAAATTCGAGGACATTGAAAAGCCGAACAGACCGAGGCTTGTCAGGTAGAAGCCCATGATTAAAAAACCCAAAATAATCACTGTGAGGGAAAGGAAGTTCGAGGAGAAGGAACCGCCTTCCCAAAAAACGCATAAAATAGTGTATTCATACAAACCGGGCAGATGATTTTTTTTTATGATAAACAACTCCGCAATACAGTCCGCAATCTCCCAAATCAAAAGCAATGAGGGGAAGCAGCAGGCGCTTTCAAAAAAGCTTAGGGAGGAAAACCCCGAAATCTCGTTCAAGGAGGCGCATGATGGCCGCGTGATCATCAAGGCGGAGGATGTGGAGGTGAACGGGAAAATTGGCGCAGTTGATGGGGGCTTGCTCGCGGAGGAGCTCCATTCGATTGATCTGATACTTACGCGGGCAGTCGGAGTGGTGTTCGAATACGAGAACTCCAAATTGAAGGCGCACCATTACCATCCGAACAAGCTTTCCGATTATGAAATCAGCACCCCCACAGCTTTGGATGCGCACGAGGCAATATGGTACCGCAACATTGCGAGGCTTGAGAGGGAGATTTCAATTGCGGTTGAGACAATTGAGAAATACGAGCCTTTTGCGCTTTTCCTGGACGGTTCAATTGTGCCGCAAGTGTCCGACAAGCCTACGAAGGAATCGGAAATCTACATCCATTATGAGAATCTCATTGCAAAGTACGGGAAGTTATTCTCCTTTGCAGAAAAGCACAATTGCCTCCTAGCGGGCATAATCAAGGATTCGAGGGGGAAGCAATTCCTGAATCTCATTGAAAAGCATTTGAGTCTGAAGGCGGATGAAATTGCAGCTTTGAAGAAAACCAATGATTCTGCATTCCTGTTCAATTTATTGCAGGAGAAGGAGCGCACTTTTGCGTTCAAGTATGCGAACATTTCCGAGCATCCGATACTGAGGGATTTCCGGGAGCATGCGGACCGCATCTCCTCCTTTTACCTGAAAGCGGTGAAATACGACCGGCCGCTGAGGGTTGATTTCCTTTTGCCCAAAAACGATGGGAAAACAATAGATCAGCTTGCTTCGCTTGTTTATTCGCTCTCGAAGCACAACCAGAATTACGCTTACCCGGCGATATTGATTGAGGCGGATTTGCGGGCTGCGATGGATCCGCGGGAATTGGAAATAGTTTACGAGAGAATTTTCTCCTCATCCGGTTTGAACAGCAGCGTTTTCAAACTCCGGAGGAACACGAGGCCGTTCAGGTGAGTTTTTACTTCCAGCCCAACTTCCTATACGCGGTCATTTTGTATAGATCGAATCTTTTTTTCGGAAAATTTAAAATTTGAGCTGCCTGATCCGCAGGTATACCAAAACCAAACCTGCCCAAGACCAGCTCGACAACTCGCCTCTCCTCGGGCGCAAGCTTATTCAAAATACCCGGATTGGTTTTCATTATGAAATAATGCTCCCTATCGGCGTTATTCAGGTGAATCGCTGGAGGGCCGTGTGCAAGGACAAGTGCATGCTCTTTCTTCCCTATTCCGAGCCAATTGCGGATCTTTTCTACACGGGCCTTGACCGATTGGGGCTCGATACTAATATCGTCAGCAAGAGCCGAATGCGTGATGTATTTGCCGCCATAATAACGCGAAAGCACTAGATGCGTTAAGGAATCCTGGCTCTGGAGATGGAAGGCTATTCCCCGATGTTTTTCCAATATCGCTTCCACTTCGGCTTTTTCTCTCGCCCAGTTTTCTACCGCTTTTGAATTTATCATCGGATCACTTTTTTTCACCGACATTCTCCTTGTGGTGTATTCCGCCGTATCCTACCCTTGTTTCCTCGCTCAGCTTGTGGAAAATCAGCTGGGTCACTTTTGCATTTTTCTTCAGCTTGATCCCGTGCTCGTTTGCGACGAAAATCGCTGTTTCCCCTTTCCCATGGTAGCCGGGGTCCCAGAAGCCGTGGTGCATTAAACAGCCCGAGCGCATCAGGGATGACCGCAAAATGTTCGTTCCGGCAATATCTGTCGGGATTTTCACTTCCTCATTGAAGCGGATTTTGTAAATTCCGGATTTCAAATCCCACCAGCCGTTTTCATCCGCTTTCAGCTCCTCCACTTCGCTCATTTTCCTTTCCTTGTTGTCAAAATCAAATGCCCCTGCTGATTTGAATGAGAAAATTTTGCCCACGGTGAGGTCGAACCCGGCCGGTTGCAGCTGCTCATCCAAATTTATGAAATTGGAGATCAACTTTTCTTTTTCGATTCTTTCCCTTATTTCGTGCTTTGAGAGCAGCATGTTTACCCCGTGTTAAAAAATTATCCCGATCCCACAGTCACCCTAAGGAACACCCCGACCGCATAGCTCAATGCGCATGCGCCGGCTCCAACTAAGGCCATTTCCAGCCCGCTCCTCCAAGGAACGCCCGTAGTCAGTTTGGCCTTGAAGAACCCTGCAAGGAACAGCGCCACGATGGATGACACTGCTGCGAGGTATGCGGCATCAACAACCGGAAAAATGCTGCCAAGCTGCGGAAGCGCAAGGATGAACGGGATCAACGGGAAAATGGAGCCGGAAATAACCGATATTCCCACAATCAGTGATTTCTTTTTCGCAAACCCCAGATCCACCTTCTGCATCGCGAGCTCCTCGCGCATCATCACTTCCTTCCATGTGTCCTTGTTGCTCGTGATTGTTTTGACGATATCCTCAAGCTGCTGGCCGCGGAAGCCCTTTTCGAAATAAATGCGCCTGACCTCCTCCCTCTCGATTTCGGGGATTTCGTCGATCTCCCTTACTTCCCGCTCCTCCTCTCCTCGGTAATAATCCTCCTCCGCGCGTGCGCTGGTGTAAGCGACTGCGAGCATGGAAATGCTTTCCGTGCATGCGGCAGCGACGCCGGCAATGATCACAATAACTGCATTATTGGTTGCGAATGCAACTGCAAGCAGGACACCGAGCACGTTTACAATGCCATCCTGCCCCCCAAGGATGATGCTTGAGATAAGCGAGCCCTTTTTCCTTTCCGCCATCGTCTTCTCATGCTCCCTAAGCCGCCTGCTTTCCTTGAATTTGTTGCTTTTATTTTTTCCTGCGCCATTTCTGGGCATCTTACCACCAATGTTCCAGCTATTTTCATCTCCTAACCCTTTAAGGCTTTTGCTATGGGCCGACGAGTGGGGTCGCCAGCAAGCAGGAATAAAATGCCTTAAAGCGTGTGGCAACGCGCGGGTACGGGTGGCATCCGGCTCGACCCTCAAATTAAAGGATATCCTTAAATACTTTTAGATATCCAAGGATACCATGGAAACGCAAATCAACCTGAAGATGCCCCCGAAACTTTACACGAAGGCGGAAAAATACATGGGAAAATACGGCTATCGGAACATGCAGGAGCTTGTTTACGAGTCGGTGAGGGAAAAGGTGTTCGGGAGGCAGCAATATGATGAGGAGCTCACCGAAGGGGAGATAAAGCTTATTGACGGAATTATTTCTGAAGTTTTGAAGAAAAGGAAGCTCGTGGGGGAAACGCAGTTGCGCAAGGCGCTATCCACATGAGTTATGAACTGAAATCCTCTTCGTTGTTTCTGGAGCAGCTGAAAACCATCAGCCCGCACGGGAAAATGCTCATTGAAAGCAAACTCGACCTGATTAAGCAAAATCCATTCCGGTTCAAGCGCATCCATTCCCGGAAATTTTCGCAGGTCTTCCGGATCCGGCTGAATCTGGATGGGAAGGATTGCAGACTAATTTTCGTAATCCTGAACGGAGCAGTAATTCTGGTTTGCATCCTTGAAAGGAAGAACGATTACAGGGAGCTGGAGGGGATGCTGCGGAAAATATGAAGCCCCCGGCGAGATTCGCACTCGCGACCTTTTCCTTACCAAGGAAACGCTCTACTCCTGAGCTACGGAGGCGGAAAAAAAGAAGGTATGTTTTAGGTGAATCAAGGATTAAAAAAGGTTTGAATGCCCTCTTCTTAAGGATTTTAAACCATGCGTTTCATATTAGTACCTCCTTTTACGTTCACAAGGTGCTTAGCTTATGGGCAAATTCCCCGTTGCTGACAGGGCGATTTTCAGCATAATGATCTGCAAGAAGTGCAAGGCGCGCAACCCTATGGGCGCGGTGAAGTGCAGGAAGTGCAACTTCCCCAACTTACGCCCTAAAAGGCAAAGAAGGAAGGAAGCGAAGGGCGGAAAGTGAGTTCCTTCTTTTTTTGTTGTTTCTGAAAACCAGCGTGAGCATTGTGCGTACGGAAGCTTTATAGGAAGCGCTTCACAAATCCCATATTCATGCAGGGGTTCCAGAGCCTGGTCAAATGGGCGGGACTTAAGGCCTTACCCCTTTCTTCAGAAGAAAGGTGCGGTGGCACCGCGCCAAAGAACATATTTGATTTGCAAATCAAATTTTTTTTCTTTTGCGGCGCCATACGCTTTTCTTTTTTTAAAAAAAGAAAAGCAAGGCAAAGAGATCCCGTGCTGTAGAGCTTCAAGGGTTCAAATCCCTTCCCCTGCATTTGCGTCGGGGAGAATATTCTCCCCTTGTCCAAATTGGACGCTCCCTCCTTTAATTTGCAAAATCAAATCCCTTTTCTTTGGCGGCGACACCGCCTTTCTTTTCGGGAAAAGAAAGGCAAGCCAAATGTTAGGGTGGCTTAAAATCCGGAAGTTCGTCAATCGTGGAAAGTTATAAATACAGGAGAGGCGCTTATCCTTCTCCTATGGAAAATGGCGGCACGCTTGACAAGAGGTTCTTCTACGTTGCGCAGATGGGTTCAATCCAGACGCAGGCATGCGCGGATTTGCCGGACGAATTCATGCCGAAAATAAATGAAGCGAAAGTCGCATGGCTCGATTACCTTGTTGACAGCATAGACAATGAATCCGAGAAGATTGCGGAGAAATTCGGGTTCAGCAAAAGGCTGGTGCAGCAACTCCTCAAAAACAGGAAGTCCGGGTATGAGGATTATGACACGGAAATGGGCCTCAAGATCCCCGCAATAATTGTCAAGGGCCTCGAGGTAAAAGTGAGCCCGGTAATGGTGCTGATAAACGAGCGCGCGATACTTACCATCCACAGTTACAAAGTCCAAAGGTTCATACGGTTCAGGAGGTATGCGGATGCCTACTTGAAAAAAATACCCATAAACCTGCCCGCGAATGACCGCATCACCCTGCTTCTCTGCAGATTGCTCGATGAAAACAACAGCCGCAATTTCGACCACCTGCGCGAAATAGAGGAACAGGGGGACAATATGAGCAAGTGGATGATGGACCCAGACACGCCGCGCTCCAAGCTCGGGCCCGAAATCTACAAAATGAAGCATTCGCTGATAATGTACCTCAATGCGCTTTGGGACTCGCTGGATGTGCTGAATTTCCTTCTTTACGGCGATGCGAAGCTGATGACCGACAACCAGCGCATCCTTGACAGGATAGAGCTGCTTTCGAATAATGTGAATAGGCAGATTGAGCTGAGCGAGCATATGAGCGAAGTGCTTGCATCCGGCCTGGAGGTTTTGCAGAGCATTTACAACAACCAGCTGCAGGTGCTGAATAACCGCATGGCCTTTGCGATGACTTACCTTACAATCCTCGGCACTGCGGTGCTGGTGCCCAACACCATCGCTACGGTCATGTCAAACCCCGCGTACAACATGACCCCGAAGGACGTGGGCTGGTACTCGGCACTGATGGTGCTAACAACAATACTCTCCACGCTATTCGCATATATGTGGGTAAGGAAGCAGGGCTGGTTCCCAAAGCAATTCGATTGACCTTTTACCAATAGTTGTGCACTCCCATGAATGGCATCAAATCTACGCATAATTTAATAATAATTGCGATAATCGTAACATAGTTTATAGTTAACATTAAAATTTTCTCCGAAAGGTTTATATATTAAATCATTATTACTATTTTCCGTTTTAAATTGCGTAAATCGCAAAAATCCCTGCGATTTTCCCACCTTCACAGAACATTCATCATTTACAAGGGCGAAACCTATGCCATTGGATGAATTGGATTTCAACATCCTGCGATGCCTTTCGGAAGATTCGCGCACCAGCCTCCAGGGGATCGCAAAAAAAATGAAGGTAAGCGAGGGCACCATAAGGAACCGGCTTGCAAGGATGGAGTCCGATAAAGTGATATTGGGGCATGCGCTCCTGCTCGACCACGCAAAGCTGGGGTTCGCATCTGCCGCACTCATTGGAATATCCGTTGAGCCGGCAAAATTCTTTTCGGTCATCCAGGAACTCGGGAAAATCGAGGAGGTCCGCTCGGTTACAAGCTGCACGGGCGAATACCCGGTGATTATCGAGGTTTGGAAGGCGAATTCGGAGCAGATGGGCAAATTCATATCGGAAAAGATCAACTCCATGCCGGGAGTGACCGCAGTTTCGCCTAACCTGGTTGTGGAGAGGGTGAAAACCGGGAAGGGGCCGCTCAGGCCTTATTAATAATCCCCCTTTTGCAATTCCCGGGCTTTGATCGCTTATTTTAAAGCATACCCCCCTAAAATGTACTCTTGATTGGTATGGAATACGAACAACTGCTTGAGCGCGCGTATGCAACACTGCCGAAGAAGCAGGTGAGCGGCGAAAGGTTCGAAATGCCCATTGCCGATGCGTTCCTGCACGGCACGAAAACGATTGTCAAGAATTTCGACGGCCTTTGCGCAAAGCTCAGGCGGAAGCCCGAGGAAGTCGCCAAATTCCTTTTCAGGGAGCTCGCGATCCCGGGGAAGAGGGAGCAGGGCAATTTGCTGCTCCATGGGAAGATTAGCGGCAGGCTGATCAATGAGAAGCTGGCGCTGTATGCGCAAACGCACGTGCTCTGCAAGGAGTGCAAGAAGCCGGATACGCACATCGAGCATTCCGGAAGGGGGCCCAAAATGCTGATCTGCGAGGCATGCGGCGCAAGGAGCACGGTTTTAGAATGATCAACATGGAAGGGGAAACCAACAATAACGAGTGATATGAAATGGCCGACTATATTCCGTCAGAACATGTGAGGATGCCAAGGCCCGGGGAAATCCTGGGGATCGTCAAGGAGATGTACGGAGGGTCGCGCATGCGCGTGGAATGCGCGGATGGGAAGGAGCGATTGTGCAGGATACCCGGCAAAATCAAGATGCGCGTCTGGGTTAAGGTCAACGACGTGGTGCTGGTGATGCCGTGGAGCGTGGAAGGCGACACTAAAGGGGACATCGCCTACCGCTATACGAGGACGCAAGTGGATCTGCTGCAAAGGAAGGGGATCCTGAAAGCAAGGCCATAATTCCGTCAGCCGAATCAATGCTTTTATACCCCTCGAGTGTTCTATTCAATCATGCGAAGGAATTCCTTGTTGGCAGTGTTCCTATTCTCAGTGCTTATTGTAAACAGCGTGAATGCCGACACTACATGCGCGTTCCAGCCGAATTCCTACAACACGCTCCAGAACACCGAACTAGCGATGACGCTGAATGTCACGGGGAATTTGAGCGGCGGCCTGATCACGGGCGAATGCGTTTACATCCACGACGGGCATGATGAAACCGTTGGGCAATTTACCATCGATGGGATCAACCAGCTTGAGGGCGAATCGAAGCTATATTCGGGAAGCTGCATATTCAGGGACAGGAGCAGTTCCACCCGGCAGAATATTGCAGGGGCAACCCTCAGGTTCGGCGACGCATCGACAGATTGCGGCATCGCGAGCGTTTGGGTCACCTACCTGATGATGGGGCCGTTTGTTGCTTCTGCCATAATTGAAAACGGGAGCATTGCAGACATCGGAGTGAATGTAACCAATTTGCTGGATGGCGATGCGAACGACATATTCCTTCGGCTTGATGACGCTACTTCGCAAACGCAGATAGGCGCCACGCAAAAAATCGACTTGAACCGACGGGAATCCCGGATAATAATTTTCAAGCTCAATACGCCTCAGTTCGACATTGGAAGCCATGAGCTAGTTGCGAACGCGACCAAATCAACACATTCTGCGGTTAACCAGACGGCCATCACCATCATCCAAAGGCTCAACATCACGGAAGTGCACAATACTACAACAACCTCATCTGCGGCGATTTTTTTCAGCACGAACACGCCATCAAATTTGACAATCAATTACTGGAATTCCGGGCAGCAAGTAAAAAATGCCTCGAATTCCACGTATGTGCAGCAGCATGCACTGACTCTTGGGAACCTCACCAATAATACGCAATATTTCTACAAGATTGCAGCATGCAACCAAATCCGCTGCGTGGATTCGCAGGAATTTTCGTTCATGACTCTCCAGGGCCCGACGGGAGCGACTGCATCTCCAACAGCCTCAGTCTCCCCCTCGCCGAGCGCTTCTGCATCCCCCTCAGTTGCAGCTTCAACGGCGCCTACTCCCCCGCCAACAGGGAATGAGCCCGCTTCCCAGGCGTCGCCGACGCCTCCCCCCATATCGGCTGCAACAATAATCCCATCGCCGACTCCCAGCCCCTCCCCCACATTGCAGGGGTTCAGGATAGATACCGATGTTTCCGATGAGGAGGTGCGGCAGCAGTTCGAGGCGAAGCTCACTCCCGAGGATCTAGGGGAGCTCCTGAAGGCCCCGGACAAATCGCTTTACAACAGGATACTGGTGATCGAGCCCACAAAATTCGATCCCGCAGGAAGGCTGCGCGAGGGCGCATACGTGCAGTTCGTGGTGAGGACGGACAGCGTTTTCCCGCTAATAAACGTCAGCTGCTACCTGCAGAATGATGAGAAGAACACGCTGAGGGGGAGGAATGCTGCGGCTTGCGAGTGCACGCTGAATTATTCCAACAATCCCTCAAATTTCATATGCAAAATCATCCCAAAATTCCCCAAGGTGCTCGGGGAGCACTATACGCTGAAGATGGTCAACACGCAGGACCAGAAGGGGCTATATACGATCAACCTGCTCACCGGGCAGGCTGCGAGCATTACGAGGCAGGAGGTGAAATCAACCCGCAATTCGCTTTATTTCTACGGCGGAATATTCGTTGCGGTGATGCTCGTGGTGTATGGGATTTACCACATATTGCAGAAATTCGAAAGGGAAGGGAAGGAGGGCGACATGCTGATGATGCAGAAGAAAAAGGTCATCGAGGACATGGAAATGCTGAAGTTCCATTACCTGAAGAGGGATATCGATTACGACACGTTCACGCTTGCAATGACCCAGAAGCAGAAAGAGATTACGGAGATCAATACGCGCATGGCAGAGCTGCAGAACAAGATTGCTGGGAAGAAAAGGATTTCCGCGAGGCCACAGGAGCCGCCGAAGCAGCTGGGCACAAGCTGATTGAAAGAAAAAAAT
>JBDRLB010000012.1:0-2438 GCA_043813365.1 Microcaldota archaeon
GGATTTAGTTGCGGATCTATTGAAGCCCAATTTGCTCCTTCTCGTGGAGGCGGAACCCGAGGCTATAATCGAGAGGAGGAAGATGGATCTCGAAAAGACGGGCAGGCAGCGTGAGATCGGAACGGTTGCAGAGGTCGCGGAGGCGCTTTTTTACGAGAGGATATCGGCCGTGCACCTTTCCATGCGGTACGCTTGCGATCTCAAGCCCTTCGACAACACCAAATCGGTGGAGGAAAATGCCTCCGAGATCTCGAAGCTTTCGGAAATGTTCAAGGGAATGGTAAATTAGACTGGAAAAAATTTATTTTCGGAATTGGCTTTAAGGCATGCAATTAAAGAGCCCTCCGTTAAGCTCTTTCAAAACCAAAGCATAGTTTCTTTTGGGGCCTCATCCATGGAAAAAAGAAAAAGGGCGCAAACATCCTTCGAATACATCCTGATCATCGGCGGGGCGATGCTTTTCACTATCCTTGTCATACTGATTATCCGCAGCGGCATCATTTCCGGCCAGGAAAGCAAGGTCACAAACGACACCGAAACACTTTCCGATTGCTACCTGCGCCCGGGAGTCCTTTTCTTTGACAATTTCGATTCCGCAAGCGCCGCCAATTGGATTCCAAAGGCCGGGACATGGGCCGTGCAGGGCAATAAGTATGCGCAGACGGCCCCAACCCCCGCAAGCACACGCTATATTTCGCTTACCAACAAGGTTTTCGACAATTTCACCATGACCTTCCGGGCGCGCTCAACGAACGCGGTGACGACCAACAAGTTTTTTGGCGTGGTGTTCCATTCCTCTTCATCCGCAAATACGAATTATATGGTGTTTTGGTGGGATTCGTCTGGAAACACGCATAATGTTTATATCACAAAACAGAAATCAGCAACATTCACTGATCGTGTTTTCATTGACAGCGCTGTTGTGCCCGGCCTTCTCAAGAACGGCAATCCCGAATTCAAAATCCGGGTTTATGGCGACACCGTCAAAGTTTACGAGGATGATCGCTTGATTCTATCGAAGGATGTGGGTTCATCCACATTTTTACTTCCAGTTTACTATTCCGGGCAGATAGGTTTCCTGACGTGGGGTGGAATTGCCGGAGTGACCGCAGAATTCGACAACATCTGCGTCTATAATGAATGATTTTATTTAACGGGATTGTTGGTTATTGGAGTCCTACGAAAATCAACCTGTCCATCGTTTATCCCTATATGTTCAATTACCGCACTCCACTCTAATCCATTATCCCCGATAATGCTTTCAACTCCCCGCCGAATGAAAACGCTTTTTAATCCCGGATGAGTGCTAAGTCCGATCGAGGAAAATGCCTAGCCAAGAGCCAAAAAAACACGGCCAGACCGCCCTGGAATATATCATGATCATTGGCGGCGCCATATTGTTCGTCGTGCTGATAGTCATAATACTGCGCTCAGGCATCCTTGCACGCGGAGTCGAGGATATTGAAGGGAAATCGGATGACTACCGTGACACCTACCTCAAAAGCTACTTGGTTTTCGAGAATTTCAACTCCGGAACCTCGAAGAAATGGAACTCCGATGCATGCGACTGGCAAGTTAGTGGCGGCAAGTACGGAAACCAGATTTCCGGGGATTGTGAAACATTCGTGCAGGGCTACTACGATAATTTCACGCTTGAGTTCAAGGTAAGGAATACGAATCCTGGGGGCGCGCCTAACGCCCTTGTTGGCGCATATTTCAGGTATGCGGATTCCACCGACAATTATAGGGTCGTTATGAGCGGCGGGACCGTGGTGCTATTCCAAGGCGCTGCCGCAATGGGGGCTGGTAACCCGTTCGTATCTGCCGACGAAAATGATGTTTCCGTGAAGGTCGTTGCAACATCTTCCCTGATAAGTGTTTTTGTGGAAGGGCAAAAATACATCGAAATTCCTTCCCCCACGCTTCATTTCGGCAAGATAGGTCTTGCAACTTTCGGCACGACCGCAACTTTCGATGATGTGCGCGTATCGCGATTGGATTGAGGTTATAAAATGGACTTTTCCGGTTTCAAAAATAAACACGCCCAAACCACATTCGAATACCTCTTCCTTGCAGTCGGGGTCATCATTTTCCTCGTCCTAATTTACACTCTCCTTCAAGGCGGGGTTGTAGGAAAGCAAACCGCAGGCATCGAAGCTGGCCTTGCGGATTTCCTTCAAATAGGTGAATATTTCCTTTTTTATGACAACTTCGATTCGGGTTCGGAGGGCCAATGGACCAAGCTGCATGACTCCTGGGCCAACGAAAACAAGGAATACATCCAGCCCGACCTTACCGACATTGAAAAAACCTCCTACGCTGGTTCCATGGGCTGGGAGAATTATTATGCGGATTCGAAAATTTCGTTTTCATCGCTTCCCGCTTCGGCTCCTGCTCTTCTTGGGGGCATTTCAGCTAGAGTCAACAAGAACACGGGC
>JBDRLB010000013.1:0-29604 GCA_043813365.1 Microcaldota archaeon
TTCCTGCAATGATTTCCTGCTTATTGCCCGCCTTTCCCTCAGGCGTTTCAATTCCCATTTCCGTTTGTTCCAATTCCCTGATTTTCCTTTCCAGCGCACCCATTCCTTCCCCGCTCCATTTCAATTCGAATATTGTTTTCAATTTATTGCCCATCCCCCTAATTGCCATTTGCCCCAATAAGGGCTCCAGGAATCCCTCGGCAATCATCCTTTTTGCGGCTTCCTCCGGGATCCCCCTTGATTTCAGGTAAAAAAGCTGCTCCCCATCAATTTGCGCAACAGATGCCGAATGCGTCGCTTTCACATTATTGTTTTCAATCTGCAAAGCAGGGATCGCATCCGAGCTGGTTTCCCTCCCCATTAGCATTGAATGGCCCGCAAGGTATGAATTCGCACCTTTCGCATCCTTGCCTATGTATGCCATTCCCTTGAACAGCCCCCTTGCCTTTTCCTGGTATATCCCCTTCACCACGACTTTTCCCGAGGTATTTTTACCGATGTTGGAGATATTGGATGTGATGTCGAACTTCTGCTCACCGGTTCCAAAAACCACGCCAAAATCCTCCCCGGAAGATCCTTCCCCCTCCATAACCGTATCCGTTGCAGAAATCGTATGCATTCCCCCGAAAAATCCGGATGCCGATGCAGAATTTGCATTCTTTCCAAGCACGATTTTCCTTTGCATGAGCGAAACTGCCCCCCCGCCAAGGAGGTTGATGCCCCCATATTTGAAATCCGAGCCCCCCGCAGCGTGCACTTCCGTGCTGCTGGAAAAAACGAGCCTCTCCCCTCCGCCATAATTCTCCTCCATGAGCGCCAACGATGAGTTCTCCCCCAAAATCACGATGTTCTTATGCGCAACGAACGAGCCCGTTCCCGCAAATTCATTTTTCAGCACAATTGGCGATTTCACCTGCGTATTTTTTGGGGTTAAGATGAAGTAGCCTGTTGAGAATGCAGCCGAATTCAGGCAGCCTATCTTATTCTCCGGCATTTTGGAAATCATCCCATGAAGCAGCTCTGGCCTCGACCTTATTGCCGAATGGATATCCGTGAAGATTATTTTTTCATCCGTAATTCCTAGCTGGAGGCGTTTTGGAGCATCCAAACGGAGGCTGTTCCAATCAAGCGCATTCCCGCTCGAATATTTCCTGTAAAGCGGGGAGTTTTCAAAAGGCAGGGATGCGGATCTTTCCAGCGATTTCTTCCTTAAGGCAAGAACCCATCGGGGCTCGTTCAGGCTGGCTGAGAGTGCTTCCACCGCCTTTTCCGATATTTTTCCGGCGCTTGTTCCCATTTATTTTCATCCCACCGAGCCCGCCATCTCCAGCTGTATAAGCCTGTTGAACTCCACCGCATATTCCATAGGCAATTCCTTTGTGAATATCTCGAGGAATCCATTCACGATCATTCCCAGCGCCTGCTGCTCCGAAAGCCCGCGGCTCATCAAATAATATACGAGATCCTCCCCTATTTTTCCCACGGTTGCTTCATGCATGACGGTTGCGCTCTCATTCCGTATTTCATTGTATGGAATCGTATCCGTTTTTGAAAGCTCATCCACCAGCAATGCATCGCATCTCACGGTGCTTTTCGCATTTCCCGCCTGCTTCCCGATGCTCAGCAGCCCGCGGTAAACGCATTTCCCACCATCCTTGCTTACTGATTTGGAGATGATTTTGCTCGCCGTATCCGGTGCAAGATGGACCGCCTTTCCGCCCGTATCCTGGCATTGCCCTTTTCCGGCATACGCTACCGAAAGTATGTCCGCACGCGCATTCCTTCCCAGCAAATATATGCTCGGGTATTTCATCGTCACCCTGCTGCCGATGTTCGCGTCCAGCCACTCCACGTACGCATTCTCATAAGCGAACGCCCTCTTTGTCACGATGTTGTAAACATTGTCCGACCAATTCTGCAAAGTTGTGTAGCGCACCTTCGCATCCTTCAGCGCCACGATCTCCACTACTGCCGTATGCAATGAATGCCTCTCGCCCCTATATTGCGGCGCGCTGCAGCCCTCGATGTAATGCACCCTGCTTCCCTCATCCGCAATTATCAGCGTGCGCTCGAACTGCCCCATATTTTCCTTATTGATTCTGAAATATGCCTGCAGAGGCAGATCCACCTGCACGTTCGGGGGAATATAGATGAAACTCCCGCCTGAAAACACCGCGCTGTTCAGTGCAGCAAACTTGTTATCCTCCTTCGGGACAACCTTCGAGAACCACTTCCTGAACTGCGCGTGCGCAGCAGAGAATTTTTCCTTTTCCAGCCCCAGCTTTTCAATTTTTTCATCAGTTGGGTTCAATGCTGTATCCGGATCGACGAAAACCACTCCCAGCTCGTGCAATCTTTTCTGCAGGGAATGGTATACATTCTCACTCTCATATTGCGCCCCAACCCCGGCAAGGAATTTCCTCTCCGCTTCCGGGATGCCTAATTTCTCAAAAGTATTTTTTATTTCAACGGGCACGTCATCCCATTTGTTCATCTGCGAATCAGTAGGCTTGACGTAATATGCGATGCTACCGAAATCAATCGCGGAAAGGCCCGGCCCCCAATCCGGGAGCGGCTTTGCAAGGAAATGCGAATACGCCTCCTGCCTGAATTCGCGCAGCCACACAGGCTCCCCCTTCACATCTGAAATATCCTCCAGGGTTTTTTTGCTAAGGCCCGTTTCTGTCTCGTAAACCGATTTATGGGTTGTCCGAAACCCGTATTTCCTGCCGAACTCTTCACGCATATCCATTTTCGAAGCGCTCATTCGTGGCCACCCTTTACGAGCCGTTCGTACCCCTCCTTCTCGAGCTCTTCCGCAAGCGCATGCCCGCCGGATTTCACTATCTCGCCTGCAACCATCACGTGCACGCAATCCGGCTTGATGTATTGAAGAATCCGTTGGTAATGCGTAACAAGGAGTATTCCCATCCCTTCCTTCGCAGCAGCATTAACCCCCTCGGACACAATTCTGAGCGCATCAATGTCCAGCCCCGAATCCGTCTCATCCAGCAAAGCGAATTTCGGCCTCAGCACGGAAAGCTGTAAAATTTCCGACCGCTTCTTCTCCCCGCCTGAAAACCCCTCGTTGAGGTAGCGGCTTGCGAACGCGGGATCCATTTTCAGCGACTTCATCTTTTCCTGCAATGCCTTATGGAATTCCATTACGCCCATCTTTTCCTCCGGATGCACCGAATTGTATGCGGACCGGAGGAAATACCCCAAACTTACGCCTGGAATTTCCGCCGGGTATTGAAATGCCAGGAATATTCCCTTCGCTGCGCGTTTGTCCGCCTCCAAATTCAATATGCTCTTTCCATCCAGCAAAATATCTCCCGAGGTAATTTTGTATTTCGGGCTTCCCATTATCGCATTGCTCAAGGTGCTCTTGCCGCTTCCATTGGGGCCCATTATTGCATGCACTTCTCCCCGATTGACAACAAGATTTATCCCTTTCAGTATGCGCCTTCCCTCCACTTCCACCTGCAGTTCCCTAATCTCCAATTTATGCATCAGAATAACCTCCCTCCCTAATTATGCCCGGCATGGATTTTCCAGCATTCCATCAAATGCAATGCGGACCCTCCCAGCGTGTATTCGACATCCGCCTTCTTTCCTCTAGCGGATTTCCTTTTAATGATCCCTGATTTCTCAAGCTCCTTCAGCCGCTTGCTCAAAACGGCCGCTGTAACGCCCTTCATCGAACGCTTGAGCTCGTTGAAATGCGTTTTCCCGCCATACACTTCCCTCACGATTTTAAGCGCCCACTTCTTCTCGAAAATATCCGCCATCCCCATAATCGCGCAGCGTTCCACATCACAGCCTTTCATATTAATCCCCCTCCATAAATAGTGGTATTTTAAACATACTGGTTTATAATGGCTACCTGAGAGAATATTGCGTGCACTATTTTTTTTGTAATCTAATTGGGCGATGATATGTCTTATGCTGCAAAGAACTTTGATTCCCTCCTCGGAACCGAGGGGTTCAGCGACAATGCCTTGAAGACGCACTTCGCGCTCTACCAGGGATACGTGAGCAACACGAACAAGCTCATTGATTCGCTGATGCAATTGATGAAGGATGGGAAAACCGCAACTCCGGAATACGCGGAACTAAAGAGGCGTTTTGGCTGGGAGTTCAACGGGATGCGGCTCCACGAATATTACTTCGGTGCAATGAAGAAGGGCGGCGCCCCTCTTGACAAAACTTCCCCCCTTTTCAAGAAGATTATTTCCGATTTCGGCTCATATGAGAATTGGGAGGCGGATTTCCGTGCAACCGCAGCTTCAAGGGGCATCGGCTGGATTATCCTGTATTATGATTCGCAGGAAAAGCGCCTGCTGAATGTTTGGGTGAACGAGCACGATGTGGGCCATCTTGCGGGCGCATCTGTAATTCTCAACATCGATGTTTTCGAGCACGCTTTCATGCTTGACTACGGGACTAAAAAGGCGGATTACATTGCAGCTTTCATGAAGGCAATTGATTGGCAAGCAGTGCAGAAGCGTTTCGAGTCTGTCTGATTCAGCCGATGTGCCGTTTTATCGCATCCAGCATGAGCAGCTTGATTTTTTCATTTCCTTCCCGGCCCGGCTGTGAAAATTCCGACCTCCCCAGCACTTCGCTCATGAAGCCCAGCAAACTTCCCATTCTCTCCTTTCCAACTGGAATCGGTTCCTTGTTATTCGGGATTTCCAAACCCCTTACGCCCGATTTCCCCCCAAAACCCAAAAATACTTCGTTTACCGGCTTGCCAGCCTGCAGTATCGTGACTCCCAAGGCAAATTTATGCGGCTGAAATGCATGCATTCCCGTTTCATAGAATTTCACCAACAGCCGGGAGCCAGCAAGCTCTGGATGCTCTATTTCCGCTTGCCAAAAATGGCCTAATTCAGTGTCCTTCCTGAGGAAAAATCTGATATTCCTGGGCAATCTCTCGCTTCCTCCCCACTCGTCAGCCACAATTCATCACTCGCACGTTGCTATTTTTATCGCTTTTTCCCTTGCTTCTGCATGGGCTTCATCATGCTGACAGCGCTCAGCATCCCCTTCGCATGCCCCAGCGGGTTCACGTTCAGGAATGCGGCTGCAACCATCCCCTTCTCATCTATGACGAAGGTGCTTCTCCCGATCCCCATGAACTTCTTACCCAAAAATTTCTTCTCCTTCCAAACCCCGAACTTTTTGCTCACTTTCCCCCCAACATCCGAAAGAAGGGGAAAATTTAAGCGGTACCGCTGGGCAAATTTCCTGTGAGATTCGACGGAATCAGCACTGACCCCCAGCACAACCGCGCCCTTCTCCCTGAAGCCGAACATATTATCCCGGAAAGAACATCCCTCTATTGTGCATCCCGGAGTGCCGTCCTTCGGGTAGAAATAAAGCACCACCCTGCTGCCCCTCATTTTTTTCAGCGAATAAGTTTTCCCGTCCTGCGCCTTCAAGGAAAAATCAGGCGCCTGCACCCCATTCTTGATCATGTGACCACCCAAACCGCAATAATAAATAATCCGACGAGGATAATCCTACCTATGCGTTCAACGTTTATATAAGGTTGTCTTCAACGGGTGATTGCAATGGACGAATGCCTTTTCTGCAAAATCGTGAGCGGCGAAATACCCTCCTCGAAAGTCTATGAGGATAAGAACCACATTGCTTTCCTTGACATCTATCCCGCAAAGAAAGGGCACACGCTCGTGATCCCAAAGAAGCACCATGCGCACTTCTCACAAATCAATGCCCAGGAAATTGGTGAGTTCATCGGGGCCGTGCAGAAAGTAGCAGCAGGAGTGAAGAAGGCGCTCAAGGCGGATGGCATGAATGTTTTCCTGAATGAGGGCAAAGCAGCTGGGCAGATAATCTTCCATGCGCACTTCCACATCATTCCCCGCTATGAAAACGACGGCCTGATGTTCAAATTCGGCAGGGATTCCTACGATGAAGGCGAACAGGGGCAATTCGTGGAAAAAATCTCATCCGCAATTACTGGACCATGAAAAGGTTGGCGCCCACCTGCGCAACCAATGCAGCCGCATCAAAATCCTCTTCCACATAAAGGAAATTCCCGATAATTACTTTGCACAGCTCGAGATATTCCGTTTCCCCAGTTGCTCCGTAAGCGGCGAGCAGCGCCCAGCATGCGACCGCATTTTCGAGCTGTAATATTTTTTCACTCCTAAGCTCTCCCTTCCTGTACATGTTTTCCGATTTGCTGTTCCTTTCAATGAACGCCTTCTTTTCAGCCGAATAGAAATTATCCGCCATGTATTCCATAATACGCTTCCCCGCAGCAAGGTGCTCCTCCTGCTTCCCAACCCTGTACGCTTCAAAAAAGGCAACAGCTGCCCATGCGTTGTCCATCAGCAGGCCATCAATCCCCGCGTTTTTCCCCTCTTCATAATAATGCAGGATGCCGTTTTCCCCAAGCATTCTTCCCTTCACGAACCCCAGCACGGAATCCGCAATTTCCCAGTACTCGAGTTTCGAGTAGATGCGGTGTGCATGCAGGAATGAAATGGCGGCTTCGCAATTCCAATCGCAATAAACCGACTTGTCAATGAAAGGCTGCTTGAGGGTTTTCCTTTCCTCCCCTGCCCTGCGGTAATAATTCTCGTCCCCCGATTCCGATCCGTAAAAAGCACCCGTTTTCTTGTCGCGCAGGCGTTCCTGCATCCATTCCAAATTCCCTTCCCCCATTTTCAGCATCTCCTTATCATCGAATATTTTCCCTGCCTTTGAATAAATGTCCGCAATTGCGGCATTTTCCCTGAGATTTTTTTTGAAATACGGTGATCCCCAATCGCGTGCAATTGAATATTCGAAGAACCCGCCTTCCCCCGCATCCATCAGCCTTTCCAGCCCTCCAAGGCTCTTCTTCACTACCCCCTTCCAAAGCGCCTTTTCCTTCCTTCCATATTGCACCGCAAGGTAATCAAGCAAATACGTATTGGGGAATTTCCTCCCCTTCCCGAAGCCGCCGTAAAGCTCATCGAAAAGGAATGCCAGCTGCCCCTCGAGATCCCGTGCAAATTCTTCGTATTTTTCACTGTTAAAAACGCCCTGCCTTCTCTCATCAATTTCCGCTGCAATGATCCTTTTCGGCTCGATTTTCCCCCCTGCTGCTGCAGCCAGCAGCTCCATAAGCCCCGCCTTCGCAAGATGGCCGCTGAACCTCTCAAGTTCATTTCCCTTGAAATCGAACAGCACCGTTGCAGGCAGCCCTTCCGCAAAGCAGGTGCGCTTCAAATCCCGCCTCTTATCCGCATCAATGAAAACCGGAATGAAATGGCCATTGATGCTTTTAGCAACTTCCTCATCCTCCAGCGTTTCTGCAGCATACATCCTACACCAGCGGTCGCCCTCCGAATAGCACAGCAAAAAAACCGGCCTGAGCTCCTGTTTCGCCTGCACGAATGCCTCTTCCGAATATTCGCGCCATTTTATTTTAGGTCCTTCGAGGTATGGCATTGTCATCATCATAATTTTAAAAGCCAATTTAAATAAGCGATGTTTTTTTGCAGCTATGGGCCAAAGCAATCGAAAATTCGTTAGCTTCCAACATGAACGGTGTAATTGCACAATCCCCAATTTTGGGCAGAATTATTGTCATAAGTTTGGACGTTCCAAATGTAGCCCGCTCCGTTTCCTGTAATTCCTCCAACTGAAAAATTGGCAAAATAGGTTTTGCTTCTCTGGTAAAAACTTAGCATTTCCGTGGAGTTCAAACTTCTATTGAATACCATCGCTTCGTCCAGCGTTCCATTGAAATAGTTTGATGCATCCCTGTAACCGATGTTGAGGGTATCCGGTCTATTTGATACTATTGTTCCTGAAAATGATGTTGATCTGCAAACTTCCTCTCCATCAATATACCCTATCAAGTTTATCCTATCTTGGAATGTCATTGCATAATTATGCCAGACACTATCGTTGACATTATACGCCTTTGTGCAGAACACATAGTTACTGGAACCCGTATTCCAAATAGTGAATGCTATTAGCGTGTTGCGGTCATTTTCGATTGCCCATTCATAGGTCATTTTGCTCATCATGTAGCCTCCTGGTCCTCCTTCACCTCCAGTCCCAAAATTTACCTCTTTTGGCTTTACCCTCGCCCATATGCTCATGGTCATATTTCTTTGGACTACTGGCGACCAGAGGTCATTGTCAGCTACTTGTATGTAGTCTCCATTTCCATCGAAATAGTAGCCTCCCCCAAATATTCCATCGCTCATTGCCGGCGTTGCGCCTCCCTGCGGTAAGCCGAAGTGATTCTTTCCTGAAAAATCATAGACGTAAGCGTTGTTTTCACCATAGTTGAGATCGTTGTTCATTCTGAAATAAAGATTATTGCCACTCATATTCAGGAAATTGTTTTCGTCGATTGTTTGGTTTTCAGGCGCTTCGGGATATAGCGTTTTGCTTAATGTAAAGGTTCCTGAGACATCTGTCCAAAGCGACATATTCTTAATGAAAGCATCTGAAATTGAACCATTGTAAACCGTTGCTGTAAAATTAATGGTTGTTGGCTGGCTGGTTGCTCCGTTTTGCGGGCTTGTAAGCGTTACCGCCAATAAGCCCGGCCCGCCGTATGGAGGCGCCGGACAGGATGCAACAGCGGCACCGAAAGTCAGGCTTCCGCTTTGCTCGCTTTTCCCAAGTCCAGAGAAGTTCCCATCGCAGTAAACGGCGTATCCGTAGGTTCCGGCGGGCATTCCAGCTGCATTGCGGTACGCCCATTTCCTCTCATTCCTATCCCAATCCATTGCAACCAGCGGGTTTCCGTTGATAGATATTTTGCAAGGCTGGTATTCGAAAACATAAAGGTTGCCCGCGTTGAAGCCATAGCCTGTGAGGTCGGTCCCATCCCCCCAGCCGATCAATGTGCTGTTGTCGCTCGAATTTACCGATATGTCCATGCCCGGGGACTTCCCGCTTTTCAGTGCAGTAGAACCCGCAGGAGTTCCTACTGAATAACTGCCATTGTACCATATGGGAACGCCTCCAGAACCGTTCAGAATGGTCACGACCCCGCCATTCCCGACATAGACCACTTCCGACAGCCCATCCCCATCCAAATCTGCCACTCTCATGTTATTAGACGTGCCGGAGCCGCCGCTGCTCTTGTTCCACCTTAATGTGGAGTGTGCGTATTGCCAAAGGCTGGTCATCGCACCGAATTGATCTATTGTCCTTGCGCGTATGGAATAATCCCCTCCTGATGCAACAAACACTATTTCGTTGTTAATCCCGTCGCCATTAAGGTCGCCGCTCGCAATCTCATTCAATAGCCCTTCGGGAATAACAGTCGTGCTGATGATCCCGCTCTTATTTACCAGCCATAACAAGGAACCAGAGGTGCCGACGGTAAGCATCGCCCACGTGTCATAGCAGCCGTCCCCGCTAGCATCCAAATGGGTTATTGCCCTCGGTTCACCCATGCCCGTCATATTATGGCGGTAAAGCAGCGTGCCGTTGGTGGCATTGTAAACCGCTATTCCGACATTCGATATCCATGGTCCGCCGTCCCCAAACGGGATTGCGACCTGCGCCGTTCCCTCGCAATCCATTTTCGCCACATCAAACTCGTAAATGTTCCCATTGTACGAAATGTTTCCTGAAAAGTTTTGTACGGACCAGAGCCGTGTAGGCGTTGCAGCCCCGCTAGCCTTGTAAGCAGTGAAATTATTCGAGCACAATACTCCTGAATCCTCCTTGCCATCCCCGTCAAAATCACCGGCCAATATGTTTCTGCAGCCCGAGTATTGATTGTTGAGCCCCCATGCGACAGCTCCCGTAGTTTCCATCTGCCTTACATGAGGCGAACTCACCATTCCTTGGATATATTCGTGGCGATTGTCGTTATCCACATCCACAAGCGCCACTGCTGCAGGATCGGCTAGCAAGGATATGGCCGTATTTGAAAGCGCATCCGCACTCAGCGCCAAAGTGTATGCGCCTGCAGGCCCTGTGGAGTAGATGTCGTTCCTGTTCGCATCATTGTAAAGCTGCCCGAACCTGAAACCATATCTTCTCATATTCGTTGGGTAGAAAAGCACGCGTTTCCCCCCGAAAATGGCGGAGTTATCCGCGCAGTTCGTGAATTTCGCATAGACGCTGAAAGGCTGGTTTGCGACCAATGTGGAATTTGTAACGCGCACCTCCTGCACCCCGACGCAAGGCGGTTCGGGATTATCTGTGACCGTAACTTGGCAGTTTGCGCCTCCCGCATCCGCCGATGCTGCATACGCCGTAATTATGCCCACTTCCGGATAAACACAATCCCTGCTTGCAATATCGCCAACTATGCTTACCGACTCTCCGGAATCCGAAGCAGTGCATTTGATGGCTGCAGTTGTCGTGCCTGGAAGGAGGTTGGAAAATGTCGCCGTAATGGTGCTAGTAAACTGGCCGGTTCCCTCGTCAGGGGCTGCGCTTATCGCGCATGTTGGCGTAGGCGGCATGCATAGCGCTTCGCACTCATACTCATCGCAATCATTGCATGTGCCGCCATCATTGCTGCAGATCCGGTCGCATGTCATTATGCAGGGAGTCACCCCATAACCATCCGGGCATGTCGAATTTTGCCCGCCGGTTTTGGTGCCGCAGACTGTATTGGGGGTGCAGATTGGCGTAATGGCGGTCGGGTTTTCGTATATGGGCATTTCAATGGCTGTAGGCGCTTCCGCATACGATGCTTTCAATGTGGCGAGCAAGTTCCCGGAAGTTCCCGTATTTGAACCTCCGGCAGTTACAACATACCTTGTAGCAAGCGCAACAATGGCCACGAAAACAATAACCGCAGAAACAAGCAGCACGTGCTCAAGCGACATCTGGCCGCGTTTTCCCATGGTAAAGAGAAAGAAGATTCGATATTTAACGTTAATGCCGAATGGCCGTTATACGACGTTAATGGTAAACGATGGCTGCCGTATGTACACATTGCTCGGGTTGATCACTCTCAGTACCGTCCAAATGGGGCCCAGGCCGTTGCCCGTGCAATTCAGTAATGTCGAACCGCCCACATTGACAAAATTACAGCTCGCCCTAGAAGGATTCTGCACCGATACGAAATCATACCCCAATTCATTGAGCGGATACGTCGGATCGTAGGAATATGCGCTCAAATTGACCGCAACAGAGCCTCCCAACGGAATGTTCATGTTCCCGAAAGAGTTGAAGTACATTCCCACAGTCACATTGTAAGTCATTTCGGATGATTGCCCCTGCGAATCAGTTGCCCTCACCCTGATTGCAGCGGTGCCGTTCGCCAAATCATTGCACCCAATGATGTGGTATGATGGTGCTGTGAAAACGGAACATGTGACCGCTGCCGGGTTTGAAACGCTCAAGAGCTGGTAATTGAGGGAAAACGCGGCATCTTCATCCCACACCCAGTCCTCGAGCCTTAACGAAGTAGGCTGCCCAATTGGCCGCGACTCGGGATTCTGGGGAACATCCCACGTCGGCGGGAAATTCTGGGGCGGATTGCCTGTTGTGTCATTCGAGATCACAAAGCTGCGTGTCTGCCCCACATAGGGCTGGCATCTGGGCCATACCTCGAACTTCATGCGCGTCGCATTTTTCCTTATGCCGTCCTCCACGGAGCGCACTGATTTCTGGGTTGGGAACGTGAAACTTATAAGCAGCTTGTCATTTGCAGCAGTGCTGCACGCCTCATTCCGCACCCTCAGGAGCATCGACCCATCTGCATTGTCGGTTACTTGGGTTGAAAACACAAAATCATTCCAATCGAAGTCGCTCTCATCCTCGATGAGGGCGCAGATATTCCTCGACACCTGGGAGCCCCTTACGCGGCAAGGGGTACCGGTGCAAACTCCCGGTGTTCCCGTATTGCAGGAGAACGTCGGGCTATAAACCGATATTTCGGTTGAAAAGGTTGTTGGATATTGCGGCTTGACTATCAGGTCGTAAAAGCTAGCATTCAAAGGATTCAGGTCGCAAAGGTTGTTGTTGCATGGCGCATTCGGATTCCCGATTATGCCCGTAAGGTTCGAGCAAGTTGCGATCAAAGTTGATCCGTGCCATGCATTTGCCTCAATAGATGCATTCGTGTCAAAGGCAAGTTGCGGGAGCAAGCAGCTCCCTGTTGCCACACCTGAAATAACCGGCACATTCAGCCAGCTGTTGAAATCGCAGCGAATATCCGCACTATTGACCGAAGGAGGCAAATTCGTGAATGCCGCAATTATGCTTGGATTGAAGGGGCCCGTCCCACTTCCTGGGTTTGACCAGATGCTGCACGTTGGCATCACTCCTTGCCTGCTGGTAACGGTAGTTGTGCAGCTTGCTTGTGCAACCGAAACATTCGCAATATTTGCCGTATCAACCGGCACCCATCCGTAATAGCATTGCCTTGTTGCAGCCGGATTGGCGCCTGTTCCTGTAAACACTACTCCCGGATCCGTTGCATTGCATTTTATTGTAATTGGCGCATTTGCAGGCACATTCGTGAAGGAAGCTGAAATTGTGCTTGTGAATGGGCTTTGCTGCGTTGCGGGATTGGCGGTTATGCTGCATGTAGCTGCAGGCACAGGATTCACGGTAACTGTCCTTATGGGGCATTGCGTATAGCCGTGATCTGCAGTGATTCCATAGGCAATCGGGGTGGCGCCCGTATTTGTATAAACACAGTGCGCAGTTTCCCATACTCCAGTGCTAATATTCCTCTGAACCGGTATGTTCTGACTCGGCGAAGTTCCGCACCGCACCACCGCATTATTAGTATTCTGGAAAACCACATCAACATCAACCGTACCGCCGGAATTGACTGTGACGGGATTTACGTTTATGCTAGTGCACAATTCACCGGGTGCTTCGCATACTGGAGTGCATGTAGGCACGCTATTGCAGCCGCCGCATATCCCTTCCGCATTGCAAATCCTTGCGCAAGTGGGCGTGCATGCGCTTACCAACATCTGCCCCGGCGGGCAATCGCGGTTTTCCGGATAATGGTAAATGCCGCAAACCGCACCCGCAGTGCAGGTCTCAGTAATTGCAGTTGGTGTAACGCCGTAATCGCCTTTTTTTGTCTCGATTTCAGCAGCCCTCTCGCCTGCAATTTCACCCGCAGGAGTTATCGTATCCCTTACTGCCAATGCGATTATTGCGACAAACAAAATAACCGAACTGATCAGCAGCAGGTATTCAATTGAAGTCTGTGCTTTTGCAACCATGGTAAAAATTTGCCCTTGCCCCATTTTAAGGATATGCCTTTTTCCGGTAATTTCTTTCCCCCATTTTCTTGTAGAGCAGCAGCACATCCAGCCCCCAGATTTTCCTCGCCAGTTTCCCCTTTAATTTGAATCCGTATTTCCCATAAAGTTCCAATGCAATGGCGTTATTCTCGGCAACCAGAAGGTAAACCGCTTCCTTCCGCTCTTTCATTGCAAATTTCAGCGCTTCCTTCACAAGCTCCTCGCCGATCCCCTTCCTCTGCATCTCCGGAATCACCGCGAGCCCCATGATTTTTATGCTCTTCCCGTTTTCCTTGAAATCTATGAACCCTGCGGTGTAATTCTCATACAATGCGACCAGGTAATGTATCTTGGGGTTCCTCAGCCGCTTCTCTATCATTTGCATATTGAATCCGGTATACGGGAAATATTTGCGCGTGAGCACCGTTATTGTGTAAAGCTCCTTCCTGCTTGCAGGCCTTATTGACAATTTGCTTTTTTGGAATTTCATTTTGCTTCGGAACCATTACTCCAGTCCGATTCAAATACCTTTTCCAGCTCCCCCGCAAGTTCCGCATTCTCCACAATAACCCCTATCTCCCGGTTCCGCTGCATCGCATTCCTGCTCCAATTGATGCTACCAGTTAGCACCTTCTTCCTATCAATGATGGCTGTTTTCGCATGCGTATAATTGAATTTCGGCGAGCTCCATCTTACAATGATCCCCTTCCCCGAAAGGAAATCCGCCGTATCCAAATTCTGGCCCACTTTGGGATCCAGTATGAGTTTCACCTCCACTCCCCTCGCAGCTGCTTTCACTAGCGCCTCCTTCAAATTCGAATAGGAAAACTCAAAAAGCGTTATGTGAATGCTCCTCTCCGCGGATTCAATTAACGGAATCATCTTGCCATCGGCTCCGGGGGAAATCACGGCCTCGACACTCCCGGAAAGGCAGTTATCCTGTGCGAATACTGGCAGCTGGTGCCCATTCACGGAAACGCATAGCCAGAATCCCAGGAGTGCCCCCACTATTGCTGCAAATAACAGTTGGTGTTGCGCGCTTCCCATACCAATCTATCCTTGTTTTTCCCGAATAAATCAGTTGGGTTGCTTTTTTGTAGAAAATCAGTTGATCGTGGATGATGATTCATTAAATGGCAATCCTAGTGAAAATTTACCGATAATTATATAACCACCTCCGCGTTAATCCTTGCATGCCGGAGAAAGAGCCCAAGCCCTTTGAGAAGGACATAAAGCAAATAGTGGAAAAGGAGCCGAAACCGGCCGAGAAGGAAAAGGCCGAGGCCGCGGACAAGGCCGGTGCCAGCCTGAGCCTGCACATCCCCGAATTCATCCGCCCAAACCCCTTGCGGATGTGGTTGTTGGGCATACTTTCCGTGTTCGCCGTGATTTCTTTCCTGTTCCTGCTTTCCATAATTCTTACCGGCCGCCATGTCGGTCCGTCTGTACTGCTGTTCGGGAAGGACTTCTTTTTCATTTCAGTTGTCTTTTTCATGCTCGGTGGCTTCTTCTACAATCTCTACTTGCCGTTCCTGCAATTCGGCTCGTATTCCTCTTTGCTGGTAATGACCGGGGCGTTTATCGCGGAAATTGCTTACCTCTACTTCCTTGCGTGCCTCCTCTCCTCCATTTATGAGCGGCGTCAATGGACATTCGGGGTGATTGCGCTACTTGTGCTGCTGATTGCCTTCATAATGACGCCTCCGAAGTCGCCGTATAGCGAAATCTTCCCCAAGGCGGAATGCCTCTACCCCGTTGTCCGCGCTGCCGCTTGCTACAATTCCGATGGCTCCTGGAATTCCGGCGCCTCAAACATTGATGCGGTAAAGTACCAACTGCCCGAGAAGTGCCTGATGTATGGCGGCGCACTGGATGGTACGCCCTGGAAATCGGATGAAACGCATTTCAACTGCGGCCCCCCGCCTGCATGAGCCAGGCTGGAGGAATTAAGGCGCCTCAGCTACAAAAAATCGCGGCCTTTTTCAACAAAAATATTATAATATGCTGGGTTTCTAACATATACCTTTGAGGGGATGCAAATGGATTTTGGACAATACCTTAACTGGGAGTTTTTAGGCAATACGGGCACGCAGTATGCCACAGCGCTAGCCGCGTTCATTGCGATCAACGTCGCAATCTGGGTATTCAAAACAATTATCTTATCCGGGATGAAACGCATAGCAAAGAAAACCTCCTTCAAGTATGATGATTTCATCGTCGATTTCATCTCCGAGATCAAGGCGCCTTTCTATCTCATCGTTTCATTGTTCTTCAGCGCCCGTTTCCTCACTCTCAGTGACTGGATTTTCAAGGCGCTCGAATACGCGCTCGCATTCGCTGTGATGTATTACCTAATCAAAGGCATCCTCCGGATCGTCACCCACATGAAGAACATCCTCGCAGACAAGCAGCGCAAGGTGGATGGGGAGCACGATACCTCGATGCTAGATGTCATGGAAAAGTTCGTGCAGGTGATCATCTGGGCCGTCGGCATCCTCGTCGTGCTTGATAATTTAGGCATAGATGTTACCGCATTGATTGCCGGTTTGGGCATCGGCGGGCTTGCAATTGCAATTGCCTCCCAAGCGATACTTGCGGACATCCTCGCAGCGCTCAGCATTTATTTCGACAAGCCATTCCGGACGGGCGATTTCATTATTGTAGGCAACGACATGGGAACCGTCAAGAAGATCGGCCTGAAGACCACGAGGATAGAGACACTGCAAGGGCAGGAGCTCATAATGAGCAACCAGGAGCTTACTAATTCCCGCGTCAACAACTATAAGCGCATGAAGAAGAGGCGCATCGTATTCCCGTTCGGCGTCGTTTACGGGACGCCGGTCTCAAAGCTAAGGAAGATTCCTCAGGCTGTAAAGAAAATCATCGACAGCGTCAAGGATTGCAAGGCTGACCGCGTGCATTTCAAGGCGTTTGGCAACTTTTCCTTGGATTACGAGGCAGTTTATTATTTGGATTCCCCGGATTACAACCGCTACATGGATTCGCAGCAGGAAATCAACCTGAAGATCGCGGAGGCCTTCGAAAAGGACGGCATTGAATTTGCATTCCCGACGCAGACGGTTTATGTGAAGAAATGACGGGCGTAACCAAAGGAAAAAAGAGCCAACATTTTATTATCCGGGTTAGTTGCCCCTTTCTCTTAGTTGTTTCCAGAGTGCAGACTTGAGCTGTTTAGGAAGGCGTTTTTTTTGCCAATCCTGCCAACCTTTCCGCAATTTTTTTGGAAGGTGCCGAAATTGCCAGTCGTATTCCTTTACAATTTTTACATCGGCATTCGCAGGATCCGCCGCTGCAACCGCCTTAAAGGCGTAGAAAGAGGGGCCATATGCGTGCTGGGGAACATGCGCAGTTGCAACCGCATGGCCTGCTGCACGCGCGGCAAAGCAAGCCGCACTATTCCCTTTCGCCTCTCTTGCAGCAGTGTGACTATCCAGCGACGCTTTGCGAATATCCGCCATTTTGAATACGCCTATGTGGACCCATCTCCTGCATGCCTCTATGGCTTTGCGGGGCCTCTTGTCCTTTGGGAATGCTTTCTCAAAAAACGGAAGCACCCGTTCTGCAGTGTCCGCAGCCCAGCTTGCGAGCAATTTCTGGTCCTGTCTGCTGATTTTGCCCATAGCATCCATTACAATCATTAAAAATAAAACCTACCTCTTCATGCCGCACTAACAATTTTGAAATCCTTATAAATGCCGTTAAACTATTCAATAGAGGTGATTCCTGTGCGCTTTCATGCCTTGATGATGGTTCTCCTTCTTACCGGTGTTGTTTTTGCCGACGGCGGCGCCTGGATCCTGAAACCGAACGGCTGGACCCTCCATCCCGAGGCGCAGCAATATGCCCTGATAGATTTCAACGACGGCTATGAGCGCTTGGGGCTAACGGTCGAATTCGGGGCCACATCCGAGGGAACGAACGCGATTTGGGTCGTACCTGTACCTGCAGACCCCACGAAAGTGGAAATAAAACTGATAGACGGCTTTCCCGTTCCCTACGGGAGCAGCATCAGCGAGGACGCAAGGAATGCGCTTAATGGCGCATTTCTGGCCGCAGCCGGATGGGGCACATTCCCGCTAAACATCGCCATCCTTCCATTATTCCTCATTGGGACCATGCGCGGAACCTTGAGTTCGAGTGCAAAAAATGGCATAGAAGGATCTTCCTATTATGATGGCATCTCGATTTTCCAGCGCGTTTCCCTTGGAGGCGTGACATCCGACCTCGTAGGTACAAACGACCCTGCGGAGCTCGAGAATTACCTCTCTTCCAAGGGTGTAGAGCTCGCGGGCGAATACAAAATGATCCTTGAGGGATATGTTGATAAGGACTATTCCTTCGTCGTCACCTACATTTCCGATTGGCAGAAATTCCAGTCCAGCAAGACCAACACGGCCGGATCCACATACCCTGATTATTACGCGAACAGGGTAGCTTACCCTTATGCTGCTTCTACTCCCATTTCGCTCCGCATCGGATTCCCCTCAACTAAACCATATTTCCCGCTTAAGCTCACCTCCATGTACGGGGACCGCGTGATCCCGATTACCATTTACTTGATGGGGAATTATGTGCCCGAAACTTATTCGGGGCTCGCCGGGCTAAAGGCGGATTATTTCCGCAACGGCTATGTGCGCAACTATTATTCTCCAAATCAGGTTACCGGTGATGTGGAGGAATTCTTCAGGCCCGGAAGGCAGCTGAGCGACCTGGAATATACGAAAATCACGATCAATGAAAAGTCCGTAAATTTCAAGGAGGACCTCTGGTTTGGCTCCGGCCTGCCATTCTCCTTCACATTGAAGAAGGCCATTGCGGACAACTTCCTTGTTTTGCTCCTCCTGATAATGATAATCGTTTCCTCCCTTGCAGGCATTATCGCCGGAAGGCTTGCTTTCAAGGATTCCGGGCTGGATGACATGCATTTCGGGCTTTACGGGCTGTACGGCCTTACCACGATGTTCGGGTTCCTGATCGCCACGTGGCTCATGAAAACCGCTAGCCTTGACGACAAAACCCGGAAAACGCTCGAGGGCAAAGGCTTCCAGGTTTTCGATAACCGGAAGATTATCTACGCGGTGCTGTACTACGTCTTGTTCGTCGTTTTGATAATTGCCCTCTGGGCGGTCGCTGGATGGATATTCGGATGAGAAGGCGCAAGGCAATTGAAAATGCCTCAAGCCATTCCAAACAAGTAGCCTCCAATAACCGAAAGGGCAATGATCATCCCCACATAAAGCAGGGTCTTTTTAGTTCCCATTATTCCCCTAACCACAAGTATGCTCGGCAGTGAAATCACCGGATCCGCAAGCAGGTATGCCAAAAGAGGTCCTTTTGCCATTCCCAAAGCAAGAAATGTTTTTGCCATCGGGACTTCCACGAGTGTAGGGAAATACATGAACACTCCGAAAAGCACCGGCAAACTCAGGGCAAGAAGCGAATTGTCTCCAACGTATTTCAAAATAAAATCGGAGGGAATAAGCGCGCCGATTATTCCGGCTGCAAACACACCAACAAAAAGCAATGGTGCAATCTTTACAATAAAGCCCCAAGTTTCTTCCATCCAAGATGCCTTCTCCTCCTTTGAAAAGTATTTTTTAGTTACGCCGTAGGCCAACACAACGAGCACCGCCGTCAGGGCATATTTTGGCATATCTTCGCTGATTCTCGTTCCAACAAGCAATATCGCCACCAATAACCCGAAAAGGCAAAACAGCCTCTTCCAATCGGTTTTTTCCTTCGTTTTCCTAAACGCATCCGAATCCTCCTTCCCGTTTTCTTCGGGGAATAGCTTGCCCAATGTTATCCCTATTGTTATTGCAAAAGCAATGGAAAAGCCAATCCTAGCAAGTGCAAAATCCCATCCAATCAGGCTGCTTGTGTAAAGGATTGCTAAAATGTTGGTGGCCGGAGCCGTGTAGAGGAAAGCGATTGCCGGCCCCAAACCCGCTCCTCTTTTCCTGATGCCAGCAAACAAAGGCAATACCGTGCAGGAGCAAACCGCCAGCAGCAGTCCGGTTATAATGGCAATAGGATAGGCTATATGCTTGGGGGATTTTTTCCCCAAATACGGAAGAAGCGCGTTTTTCGGTATCAGGGCGGACATGGCGCCTGCAATGAAGAACGCCGGAACCAAGCAAAATAAAGTGTGCAGGAGCAAGTAGCTATAAAGCGCACCAAACCCGGCGGATAAAAGCGAATAATAGTCCATTTTTCCACCGAATCATTTTTTCAAAAGTGCAATAATTTCCTCGGTTTCCAATACTTTCCCCTGGCTGACTATTTTGCCATTAATCGCAAGCGAAGGAGTCGAAATTACGCCCGCGTCAACCATCTTGTTGACGTCGAACACATGCCCGATTTCCGCCTTGATTCCGCTTTTTTCAACCGCATCCTTGACGTGATTTTCGAGTGTCAGGCACCTTCTGCATCCGGGACCATATATCTGAATTTTCATTCCTACCACCGCGAAATATCTGATAAAACCGATTTGCCTCTTGCAGAAATAGAATATAGCCGCCTAACCCCTTCTTTTTTCATCACTACCAAATCCGCTTCCGCCAATACCTTGAGATGCTGCGAAACCGCCGGCTGGGATACTTTGGCTTTTTTTGGGAGTTCGCAGGCGCAAATCCTTTTTTTACCGATTTCTTGCAGCAGAAATATCCTTGTGGGGTCCGAAAGGGCTTTCAGGACAATGTGGTTCATAATATAAGTAACTGCTTATATATTAATAAAAGAACAGGCAAGCGCAACCATCAGTTCATTCAGCCGCGCTTTGCGGGAGAACTCAATTCCTTTTCTCAAACGCATCGAATTTTTCTATTTCCCTGCGCATCTGCGCTATTCCTTTGGGCAATGGTTCGAAGAATTCCGGCCTTTCTGGCTTCTTTGCGTAAAATTTCCCCAATTCCCCAACCGCATCCCCACTGGCCTTCAATTTCTGCATCAACTCCCTCGCCAGCTTTTCAAGGTGGGTGAATTCATGGGATTGCAGGAAATCATGGAAGGATTCCGAGAGTTCAGTCAAATTCCCAAGCAGCCGCTTTTCCTCCGGCCCTATTTGCAGCTTTTCCTTGTACCTGAGCTCCCTTACCTTTATCTCGTAATACATCATCGCTGCAAGCGGCCGTAAAAGCTCCTGCTTGAACAACTTCCTCCTCTCCAAAATGCGCTCGTGTTTTTTCATTTTAATCCTCGGGATTATGCATCAGAAACTAGAACTATCCTAAAACTTAATAATTTGAAGGCATGCTCCAAACGGGATTCGAACCCGTGTCCAAGGCTCGAGAAGCCTTTATCCTTGACCGGACTAGACGATTGGAGCTTAAGAGGTAACATTTTTACCTCCGCAGGTTTATAATTATTCGTGGGGTAGGGATTAGGCGGGCTGATGATGCTTTATGGCAATTTACACCAAAACAGGGGACAACGGCGAAACCTCCTTCTTCGGAGGGAAACGAATAATGAAGAGCGACCTTCGCATCTGCGTCTATGGTGAATTGGATGAGCTCAACTCCATTTTGGGCATGGTCAGGGGGTGCAGCAAGCATTCCGAGCTCAATCCGCTCCTTAAAACGCTGCAGGAGGATCTTTTCATCGTGGGAGCGGACATAGCCGCGGAGCACGCAAAAATAGGGCGCACAAGCGCAAAAATGGTCGAGAGGCTTGAGAAGGAAATCGACGGGCTGGAGGAAAAGCTGCCTCCATTGAACAATTTCATCCTTCCAACTGGAACGCAAGCAGCATCAACATTGCACTTCGCAAGGTCCGTTTGCAGGAGGACGGAAAGGCGCCTCATAGAGCTCCACCAAAAGGAGCAGATGAACCCTGAAATATTGCAATATGTTAACCGTTTGTCGGACCTGCTGTTCGTCATGGCGAGAACTGCAAACCGGTTGGATGGGCATAAGGAGGAAGTATGGAAGCAGTAATCGGACTGTTTTTATAGCTGATTTCTTGTAATTATTGTCCTTTCTAGAAGGCTGCAAAGCAGACTTCGAGAAATTTTCTTTTAGTGAAGTTTTTCTTTTTAAAAAAGAAAAAGTTTGCAGGGGTAGCAAAGCCTGGTCAAATGCGTCAGATTCAGGGTCTGATCTCTTAGGAGTTCAAGGGTTCAAATCCCTTCCCCTGCATTTGCGTCGGGGAGATATTTATCCATTGCCCAAATTAGACGTCCCCACTGTTTTTATTGGAGTTTTAACCCACAATAAAAAAGTTTAAAACAACCCGCTCCCTTAGGGAAAACGTCCAAGCCGGAAATTCAAACAAAACGGGCGATTAGATGGAAATTCTCAATCTCTGGAAGGAGGCGTTGCTGAATCCGAAGGAAACCTTTGCCCGCCAGAAACGCAACTCTTCAATTGGAAAAGCATTGAAGCACCTTGCAATCGCGCTCATAATTGCCGCAATTCTCCTCTTCCTATTTTCAATGTTCTTCCTACCAATAATGCCGGGCATATCCACTTTTGCCAATCCGATTTTATTGCCCTTCATCGCCTTGTTTTTCATACTGTTATTCGAGGGAGCGATTTGGTTTATTTCCCGCGGCTTGGGGGGCAGGGCGAACTTTGGCCAGCAATTCTACTTGAGTGCGCTGTTCCTCGCACCCCTATGGATTATCGGCATGGTTCCACTGATTAATTTGCTTGCATTCCTTTACGCAATCTACCTTTTTTGGGTGCTGATCTGCGATGTACATGGGCTGGACGGCACGCGGGCAGGAATTGCACTTGCTGTTCCGGTTGTTATCGCCATTTCATCAATGGCTTTGTCCCTGCCAGGAACTGGATATCTCGTGCCAGTGGCGCCTGCTCCGGAGGGAGCACTTCCGAGCATGCCCGCTACATCAATAATTGGCTCTCCCTCTACCTTGCCCGGCGAACCATCAGGAATTCCCACAATTACTGCAACTGCATCCGTTCCAGCAACTGTGCCCGTAAACGGCCCCACCTCACCCTACATCTGGGTTAGCGGCTACGACGGTTCACATCGCACCATTAGCAAATTATTGCGTTCCGATGGCAGCATAGTTGGCACCTACCCCGTCGGGATCGGGCCAAGGGCGATTGCAATCGACCCTTCAGGAAATGTTTGGGTCGCGAATTCCGGCGAGGAGGAAAACAACGTAATAAAGCTTGATGGCAGCACCGGCGGTTTGCTTGGCACCTTCCCAGTTGGTTTTGATCCCGAGGGAATAGCAATAGATGGTTCCGGCAATGTGTGGGTTACCAACCGCGGCGATGATTCGGTGACAAAACTGGACAATTCGGGCAAGCAGATTGGCACTTACGGCACGGGCGGAAGGGCGCCTTGGGGGATTGCAATAGATCAAAATAACGACATCTGGGTTGCAAATACGTACGCGCCCCAATCCGTATCAAAGCTCGATGGAAAAACCGGTGAACTCGTCCATAATACCCCCATGAACGCGCCTTCCTTGGTTGCAGTGGATTCTCGGGGCAATGTGTGGGTCTCATCCGGGTATTTATTCAAACTCGACAATGATGGCAATATCATCGGAAATGAATCCGGTTATTATGCATACAATGCCGGCGTTCTGGCAATTGACAAGGAGGATAACGTCTGGGCAGCCAGCAAGGACGCCATCATAAAATTATCCCCGGAGGGCGATAGGCTGGGCACGTATGCTGCTGGAATCGGAGCTACCGGCATTGCCGTTGATGAAGACGGTTTCATCTGGGTTGTAAGTGGTGCGGCTGGAGGCGTATTGAAACTCAGCCCCGATGGGGCACTTGTAGGAAAGTATACTGATCCGAATGTGCAGCCATATGCGGGCACCATCAGCATTGGCGACATGACGGGATTTGCACTGAAGCATTTTGTAATGGCCCGCTAACCCTGTCGCTCGTGCATTGGGCACTGACCTTCAATTAGCAATGCGCTTTCTTTTTTGTTGCAGCATCATGGGCAAAGCTAGGGGCGAATGATAAAGCGCTAAATTGCCGTTTTAAGGCACTATTAGACTTTCTTCACATTCTTTGCACGAAGGCCGCGTTCGGTCGTCTCGACTTCGTACTCGACTTCGTCGCCTATAGCGAGTGCCGCACCGCCTTCAATAGCGGATGTGTGCACATACACGTCCTTGCCGTCATCGCCCGTGATGAATCCGAAACCACGGTCGGTGTTGAACATCTTCACTTTTCCTTTCATTCTATCACCAATTTTACGTGTTCCATTTAGTAGTGCAAAGTTTATAATGTTGTATTCTTGGCCGCCTTGGCCAAAAACTGCCCCAAAATGGTTATTTTCAATGGGCGGAACATAGCACACCAGCTGAACATCGTATTTCCCATCAAATATTTTTTCCAGTATTCATGCCGGCAATTCACAACCAATCCCATTGGTTTTATTTCGCAGACCATTCTGTTCCCAATTGTTCCGGCATTGCCAAACCTCTAAAAAAAATTCCCAAATGCCCCGAAGCACCCCCTACCCCCCAAAGGGCGTCCTGTATCGTAAACTGTTTTCCTTGGGGAAATGCCCATTTTTATATACCTATGTGGTATATTGTATATCAAATCCACCTAAAAAGGCAGTTTTATGGCAGTCCGCAAGCCAAAGGCAGGAGTCCCAAAAATCGAGGGTTTCGAACGCGTAAAATACCATGGTTTAGTTACTTCGGGTTTGCCTGCAAGGGCATATGCCGCGTACTTCGGGAAGCCGAAAAGGATAATCGATGCATACAAAATCCTATATATGCGGGAGAAGCAAACCTCCGCAAACACCGGCAGGATTTCAAATATCACTTCCCAATTGGTGAATGCTAATTACCTGGATTTGTACAAAGTGGAAAGCTCCAATTGGCCCCTCCTTACATCAAACCTGCTGCCCTTGTTTGAGCAGTTTGAACTGCGGAAAATAAGGCTGAATGAAGGGGACCGAAAAACCCTGCAGGCCGCATTGGTGCCGAATTTCGATTCGGGGCTGAGGTTCGGAATCAATGAAGAGGAGGCATTTGGGAAGGAGGAGTTCAAACCACCTATTCTGAAGATGCAGACATACTTGAATTCAGCAGCATCCCTTGCGCTGATATCCCTGTTCAAGCAAGGCGCTCCGGAATTCAAGGAGGAACGCGAGCTTCTTCGGAGAATCAAGGAGAAGGCGTACGGCGCTACCGGAAAGGCCGGGGAAGAGGAGGCATTTTCCATAGGCGACATGGCGAACTTTGCAAGCGACATGGTGCTGAAAACGCGGGTGGGCATAAAAGAAGGGGAGGCCGTCCGCAACCTGATGCTTTTCAAGATCATCCGCTTCAACCATGATGAGCTAGTTGTGAAAAAGATGGAGGAAGAGGTAACGCTCCTGTTCGAATAGCAACACTATTCCGTCATGGTGTGCTGCATGTACATCCCCGCAGCAAGCGGGAACACGAATTTGAATGCACTCATCAGCCATGTTGAGATGTCAAGGAAGTGGTCGACCCCCCTTCCATAGAATATCGAGAATACGAGTATTTCCAGCGCCAGTGATTCCAAGAACCAGACGGATGCAAGTTCCAGCCCCTCCACTTCGTATTGCGCATGTATTTCCTTCAGGTATTCCAGGGCGGCAATAATGGTTATGATCACGGAAACAGGAATCATCAGCAACCCGGTATCCGGAATTTGCATGAACTGCTGCCATCTAAGCATACCGCCAATAATGGCTATTGAAAACCAGACCGCAGCGCCGAAAACGAGCGCTTTCTGCAAAGTTACCATTTGACCCACAAATAGAAGTAGGGGAGACTGGTATAAAATAACGCCGAATCAGCTTCCTATTCGTGCACGTGCTTCTCCAACGGCTTGCCCTCCAATCTGCACCCTTTCGTTCCGCAATCCTTTGCAATTGGGGAGATGCCTCCGCAAGCGAGGCAACGGTAATCTGTTTTCATGTAAATCACGCTCTAAAGCAGTGTGAATAACATGCCGGAAGGACGGAATAAATAGGTATGGTTTAAAACGAACAAAGAGCTGGATTATCCGTATTTCTTTTTGAGCTCATCCATCTTCTTATCGATTTTCTTCTCGCTTTCCAATCTTTCCAGTCCGTACTCCTTCATGTCCACGAATTTGATGAACTCCGCGAATTGGGGATGCACTTTTTTCACTTCGGAATACATTTTCTGTGCAACCCTCCTGTAATCCGGATGGCCCTGCTGCATGGAACGCAATTCCGTCAGGTGGGCGACCTCGCGGAGGTTCATCTTCATATACCATCGCATCCTGTATGCGAGCGGCACAACGTATTGTGCGAGCAACGGCTTCGTCCTTGCCATAGTTTCCCAGCAGATTTTCGCCTTTTCCATCGCCGCAATATACTCCTTTTCAAACCCTGCATCGGCAATCTCCTTTGGCATGTCGTATCCATGCAGGCAGTTGAGAAGCTGCCTTTCCTGCGTTAGCACGCGGTGCCTGTGGAGGTCGCGGAACTGGCCGAAATTCCCCAGCACTTCAAAAGTGTAGTAAGCATTTTCAAGCGCCCTTCCGGGCTTGTGCCTCCGGTTCTGCCTTCTCTTAAGGTATTCGGTGATGATTTGTTTGCGTACTTCCGGCGGCATTTTTCCCACGATTTCCCTTACTTGTTTAAGCGGAAGGTGCAAGTGCGGGTAAAGCATTGCGGCGATTATTTTCCCCTCCGCATCCCCGTCGTAATCTACGAGCGTCACTTCCCCCGAATCCGCAATTTTCTCCTTCCCGAATTTTTCCGCTGCCAGCATCCCCATTGCCGCATTCGTTTCCTTGAGGAAAAGCTGCGTCGCCTTCCCGTAACTGTCATTGGAGCGCTTCACAAAAGAGGGGATGATTTTTCCGAGCTCCGTTTGCATCTCCCCTGCAATGCCCGCCATTTCCGGAAGCTCGTGCGCATACATTTTCAAAATCAGGTATTCGAATGCGCGGCCGTTGCCAAATATTCCTACGTTGGTAAGCGCGGAAGCAGGCAGCAGCCCCCTTAACACATCGCAAACTTTGGCCCTTATGGTGCTCTGGTACGCCCTGTCGGTAACATCCTGCTCCTTCGGGAAGCGAGCGGTAAAGCACGTGCCCATCTTTTCCATCAGATTTGAATAAGTGTCAAATAGCAAGTCGCACGTCTGCAGATACTGGTTTGCAAACTCCGATTCCAGCAGATCATTCCCCCGGTAATAGTTGTATCTGCCTTCAATTTTCTGGTTGAAGTAAACGTAGCGCGTTGATTTTTCCAAAGGAGAAAGCCCAATTCGCGAATCCTCCAAAACTTTCGAGGCAATCATGCTTACTTGTTCGCATGCGATATGCGCCCCTCCGAGCTCAGCGACGGAGTCATCCCCGTATCCCACGAGAACACGGTCGTAGAACTCCTCCGCCTTCTGGGTTGCAATTATCTGGTTTTCCGCCCCTTTCGCCTCCCCCACAATTTCTCCGAATCCCATCTCCTTGTTCAGTATGAACTCGTCCAGCAGCACCCTTCTTAGGCTCTTGGCTGTTCTGCTATACCTGCTGAAAAGCGCGCCCATCACCACTTCCGGCATGTTCCTGAGGGCGAACACCGGCTTGTCCAGACTGGTAACGAAAGGCTCCAGCACCCGCTGCTCCTCGCTTGAAAATTCGGAAACCATAACCCCACGGCTAAAAGGTAGCATGCGAAAATTAAAAAGGAATCACTCAGGTTTTTTGGCAGCGTATGCATTACGATGCCCCCTGGCAAGAGCACCGAATTGCCTCCCCCGTAATCATGCATTATTCATTTGAACCGTGCATCTCTCAATATTGAGATGATTTTCTCCCTGTTCCTGCTGCTAGTTTCAAGCGCTCTTATTACATCCTCAGCGGAGGCTTTCATGCGGCCTTTCGGATACTTTGCAACCTGGTTTACAGCGGCAATGCTCGGCCTAACTCTAAGCCTGGAAGCAACGAGTGTTCCTAACCCTAACTGACCGATTAAAATGTTTTTTATCAATTGGATTGAGTAATTGTCCGCCGCAAATTTTCCCATACTATGATCGTTTATCGCCCCAGATGCCCCCCTGTTTTCCTTACCTCCTGCTTTACGATCCTTCTTAACCTTTCGACAACCTCTTGTTCCAAGGGAGCGTAAACCATATTTTAATTCAGCCTGTTTCACTTAATATTTCTTTGGTGGTTTTTCCCAATTTCCTGCAATATCACTCTCGTATTCGTCTTATCTATCCCCTTTATTGCCCTCAGCTTCCTGGTGATGAAATCATTGAGCTCGTCCGTGGAGTTCACATAAACTTTGAGCTGCAAATCCGTCCCCCCTGTAACAATTGCAACCTCGTCAACTTCCGGCATGGCGGCAAGTCTCTTCCCGATCTCCTGCTGCGAAAAATCCGGCGAAACATACGAAACCGTGATGTCCACGAACGCAGCCACGCCCTTCCCGATTTTTTTCTTATCTATTGCCGCCCTGTAGCCCCTGATCACTCCTGTGATTTCCATTTTCCTTATTCTATTATGGATCGTTGTTAGGGGAATGTTCAATTTCCTTGCCAGTTTCTTTTTCGTGATGCTCGCATCGCTTTCCAATTCCGAAATCAGCCGCAGATCAGTTTCATCCAACTCGAATTTCATATTATCGCCATTTTAGTGAACAATATGGAAATATTTTCCATCAATGTGCTTAAAAATGCTTCTGTTTAGCAATAATTTCCATATATTTGGAAATATCATTATATATGCGCTTCCGGAGAAATCATTCCAACAAATTATGAAGGTGATAAAATTGTTAAGCAGGGAAATGCAGCTCGCGGTCTCAAAGCTGCAAAGCGCGGAGCTGACCGCAATTCTGGAAGTGCAATCCGCAGTTTTGCGGGAAGTGCAGACTTACATGGCGGAAAAGGGAGTGCTGCAGCTGCTGCCAGTAATGATTTCCCCGTTCACGGATCCGCTCAACCATTCCACGATGGACGGCGAGATTTCGTATTATGATGAGAAGCTCCAGATAACGAAGAGCATGATATTGCACAAGCAGCTTTCCCTGATAGGGAAGCGCGATTCGGTTTACATAGTGTCGCCCAACGTGCGGCTAGAGACGATGGAAAAAGCAGCTACTGGAAGGCACCTGATAGAATTCTCGCAGGTTGATTTCGAGCTGAAGGGAAAAAGCGCCAGAGAGGCGATGTGTTTCACGGAGGAATTGTTCGTAAGGATTTTTTCAAAAGTGAAAGGCGAATGCAAAGAGGCACTGGAATTGCTAGGCAGGGATTTGAAAATGCCCCATGCCCCTTTTCCAGTTCATGATTCCCGTGATCTCGAACGCGCTCTTGGTGCTGATTGGGAAAAAATCATTTCCGAACGTTCAGCGGATCCCGCATGGGTGATGAACCACGAGCGCGAATTTTATGACAAGGAGGACCCGGAAAAACCTTTTTCCTACCTGAACTACGACCTCATCTACCCCGAAGGTTACGGGGAAGCGCTTTCAGGGGGGGAAAGGGAGCACGAGTATGAAAAAATCCGGGATCGCATGAGAAGGAACAAGATGGATGCAGAGCCATTTTCGCATTATTTGGAGGTCGCAAAAGCAGGTCTGCTGCAACCTACTGCAGGCGCGGGCTTCGGCGTAGAGCGGCTTGTGCGCTTCATTACCGGAAGGAAGCACATATCTGAAGTATCGCCTTTTGCAAAGGTTCCGGGGGAGAAGTTCGTCTTCTAGAACCTGATCAATTTCCCATCCATCCTTATTTTCCCGGAATGGTGCAGCACAAGCGCTGCGGAAATAATTGCAGGTTTGGGAAGGGGGGAGAAAAGCGGGTTGATTCCTCTCACGAACTGTGGGGAATTTGAGATCACGGTTGCTTCCTCAATGCTGATCTCCTGCTTTTGGTTCATGGCCCTGTAGTTGCTTAACGCCTGCGTAAGCATACCCATCGCATACTCGCCTGGAATGCGGTTGTGTTTCTTCAGGGGCGCATATACGAGCATGCTTGTGTTGTGCGAGAGATGGGTGCACTCAAAACAAAGGGTTTTCAGATTGTGTATGTTGTCAGTTCCGCCGGCTGCGCGAGGGGTGATGTGGTGGATGTTCAGCTCCACGCCGTCCTCGGCGCCTCTCCTGCAGTGGCTGCACCTGTTCTGGTCGCGCAGGAATATCCGGAACTGCATCGCTGCAGGTATCATAGTGGGTCAATAGTAGGAATACGGGCTGATTTTTTAAGCTAAGCACTGAAAGAGTTCCGATACTCATGTGGGTCGCAGAATTCAAGGTGTGGCATGAGACAAGCGAAACGATGAAGCTTACTGCGAAGTATGATGTTGTCGTCACGAGCATTTACCTGAACGAATACAAGAAGGGCGGTAAAACCTATGTCACAAAGGCTCTTGCGGTTTACGGCCCGGATTGGAGGGAATATGTTGCCATG
>JBDRLB010000014.1:0-3369 GCA_043813365.1 Microcaldota archaeon
TACGGCAGCAATACGAGGAACCCGAGGCCATCGTGCTGTTTGGCAGCTACGCGAATGGGGAGGATGGCGAAAAAAGCGACGTAGACATAGCGGTTTTCACAAACCTCACTAAATCCGTCGACCTTGGAAAGTTTGAGGGAGCCATAGGGCATAAAATCAACCCCTACGAGATAAGGATCAAGGACTGCGAGAAGGAATTCGTGAACAATCTTGCGAACGGAACAGTATTATATGGTTACCTGAGGCTGATTGAATGATCGAATCCTTCCAATATTATATCGATGCCGGCATGGTGAAGAAGGGCAGCCCCAATAGGGAAAATGCGGCAGCGCTAATGCAAAAGGCACTTTCCCGCCTGGCGTATGTGCGGGAACAAAAAATAAGCAGCGAATCCGCACCGTTCGTGTTCGAGGACGTTTACGAATCAATAAGGGAAGGCTGCCAGGCGCTGATGGAACTGAAGGGCTACAAACCGTATTCCCATGAGGCGCACATAGCGTTCCTGAAGGGGTTTTTCAAATTCCCGCCGCACCTTCTTGCAACCTTCGACAGGCTCAGAATTCTTCGGAACAAGGCGGTTTATGGCGCGGCGCACATTTCGCCGGAAACCTGCAAGGATGCCTTGGGGTTCGCGGTCAGCACCATTCCGGAATTCAAGAGGCATTTCGATTCGGAAACCAAGAATGTCTGAAGAGCGATCGCCCACCCTCATTAAAATCCTTTATTGGAATTCCTGATCAAAATATTGCAGTTAAGCATTAGGTGGTATCTGGTTGGGCTCTATATTATTGCCATGGTCTACTTCCTTCATCCAATTTTTCCGCAGAATACTCGGAATATGCGGCTCTGAGACTTTCTTTTTCATTTCTCATTCTCCGGGATCCGACAAGGCGACCTAATTTTATTCCGATTTTAGCCCACGTATTGGGTTCCATTGCTATTCCGAGTTTTTTCACAAGATCAGGCTTTCCTCCACGTTTGTAATTTGTTTCGAGCTCTTTTTTCCTGTTTTTATATTCTCTTTCATCCCCCATAAGCCATTTTGCGGCCAATTCAAGCTGATGGAACGGCAAGGCTGCAACGAGGTCGCCATTCTTGAACAGTTCATCGCCACCTGCACGGAGTTGCAATTCTGCTGCGCCATAATTGTCCGAGGCGAAATGGCTTCTTGCGGCAATCGACATCAAGCGTGCCCTTTCCTGGGGGGTTGCAACAAGCTTGACCGCTTTTTCAGCAAGTACGGCCGCGTCGCTATGCTTCTTAAGGCCGTGGAGGATCGCCAAGCTTTTGTAGAGCGCATGATTAGTGAGCTCAATAAACTGTCCATTGGCCGCATGCTCAGCAGCACGGAAATACATTGGTGCCGCTTTCTCCCTATCAATTCCTGCCTGTGATTCTGCCCCCCCGAATACTGCAAGGGCTGCCAAAGCGTGCCGTTCCTCTTCCAGGAATAATTTTTCGGCCAGTTTCGCAGATCCAACCGCCTTTTGTAATTGGCCTCCGAGATGGTGGGCTTCGCGGGCAGATATTAAGTGGAGGGCAGCTGATGCCTTTGGGCCAAGCGGCGATTGGTTATCTCCGGGAAGCTTCCCGTTCATATTCATTGCATCTGCCGGTCCAAGTTTCAATGCATGGATGGATGCCCTCTCATAAAATTCCGCGGCTGCATCATGGATGCCCCTATCTCTACTCAAGTCTCCCCCTGCAAGGCATGCATACATGGCAATGCCGTGGCGCCCTTTTCCTGCCACGGAATTTGCCATATGGGTAATCAGATCGGGCTTGTTCAGGTTAATGGCTGTTTTTGCTGCATCGTCTATTAGCCCTTTGCCCTCCCCTTTATCGAGCTTTGGGACTAGCTCGGCGATTTTACTTCCAATCAATTTAAGAGTTGAATCCGGAACATTTCGGAATTGACTGTCTCTGAGTGTCTCTTTAACCACATCAAGCCTTCTTGCATCCGTTTTTGCGGAATCCCAGTGGGTCTGGAACATCTTTTCTACGATATGCATTTCGGGCATAATAGGAATAGGACTGTTCGGGTTTAAATTTAATTGGGTGGATTTGGAAATAATGCGGTTCTTTACGGAGTGTATCTTATCCGAGCTCCCTCATCCTTCAGATGGCACAAGGCATTCCGACAATAAATTTTTGGGGGCCTAATTGGCATTGTTCTGATGGCTTCCGTAAAATACCATGTGCCAATGAGCTTGAGAATATATCTCCTCACTTCTATTTCTTCAGGAATTCCAGCGCCTTCCTGTTGATGAAATCCCGCGTCAATTCGAAGTTCTGGAAATGGGTTATCCATACGCTGACCTGGAGGACGCATTTGTCGTAGTCCAGCCGCTCCAAGATCACCTTCCCCGAATCGGTCTTGAGACCCTGGATCTTTGATGCCCCTATTTGTTTTGTTATGAATTTCTCGAATTCCGAAATATCTGCCTTTATGGGCAACTGGACCTGGAACTTTGCCTCGAAGCCATGCGAGGGCCTTGAAAGGTTGACTACACGCTGCTTTGCGAACTCGCTGTTGGAAATGACCATAATATTGCCGCTAAGGTCCGCAAGCTTGCTGCTCCTAAGCCCGATCTTTTGGAGCTGCGCTACCTCCCCTGTTGCGAATCTGAGGTATTCTCCGTAAGTGTAGGGCCTATCAAGCTGCAGTGCAAGCCCCGCAAATATGTTCGCAAGCGATTCCTGCGAGGCAAGTCCCAATATCAGAGCAACGACGCTTGTAAGCGTCAAGATTCCGCTTACATCCAGCCCGGTAGTTGAGAGTGCGACGACCAATCCGATGAACCAAATAGCAATGCGCGAAAATTTCCTCAGGAAGGGCAGCAACGTAAGGTCCATCCTAATATTGCTTTTCTGGCTGCCCTCCAGGTAATACCACCTAAGAAGGGCGCCCGCCGCTTCGGATGCCACATACGCGCCTACGAGTGCAAGTATCGCCAGCGAATATTTGGCCATGAGCACCTGAATGAACTGAAGGTCTTCAATCATTCCCGAAAAAACGTAAATCGAAATAATGGTGGTAACTGCCTCAATTGGCGCCTGGACGTACTGTATTAGGATATCATCGAGGCGAACCTTCGTTCCCGAGATCAGCTTGCGGGAAACCGCGGCCACAATCCCGTAGATCAGCCTGCCGGCAAGGAATCCGCCGATTGCTATTGCCAGCACTTCGGCTATTGCCTTTGCGAATAAATACGGTTCTGCCATGCGAATGCCTTGTTTCCATTTTATGATTGGGGTACATTATGCTCGAAGTTTGAATACAGCTTCAAATCCCCGAAATAACTGCATAATTATGCAAGCTTTGCCTCATTATAAATGGTTTGGTGGGCCAATGTTTTTTCGGCGCGC
>JBDRLB010000015.1:0-2383 GCA_043813365.1 Microcaldota archaeon
GGAGCTATTTTTCCAATTCGGAGCAGCCCACAAAGACCCAATTGCTTGTTTCCAAAATCAGATCCATCGACTGGATAGTTGTTGGCAGCGAAGTGGAAGCGCTGCTCTTGGAAAACAAGCTGGTGAAAAAGCACCTTCCAAAATACAACATCAACTTGAAGGATTCAAAGACATTTGCCTACATTGCGCTTACAAAGGAGGAATTCCCGAGGATAATGACGACAAGGAAGCTGAATGCAAAAATGGAAGCGTTTGGCCCGTTCACCGATGGGTATATGCGCATGAACCTCAAGGAGGCTGCCGTTAAGGCATTCCAATTGCGGGTTTGCAAAACGATGCCAAGGCGTGCCTGCCTTAATTTCCATATAGGGCTTTGCACGGCGCCATGCATCGGAAATGTCACAAAAGCGCAGTATGGCAAGCAGGTGGAAAATGCCCGGGCATTTTTGAAGGGGAATTATGGGGGGACGCTTTCCCAACTTGAGGGCCAGATGGCTATTGCGGCCCATGATGAACACTATGAAAGGGCATTGGAACTTCGGAATCAGATCGCATCAATCAACCTTCTCACGCAAAAGCAGATAGTGGATAAGGATCGGGATTTCGACCAGGATGTGATGGCATTTCGCCGGCTTGGGGAAAGAATGCTAATTGTGCAAATGGGTATCCGGAAAGGTGTGCTGCTCGGGAAGAAGGAATTCGCTGTAGATCTGCAGACCGGGGTTGAGCAGGAGTTCCTGAAAGCATTTTATTCATCAAATCAAATTCCAAAAGAAATTTTGCTGAATAAGGAATGCTGGTTTGATGAAGGCGAAAAGGCGGCATTGGAGGAGTTCTTTGCAAAAAACAGGGGAGCGCCGGTCCATTTGGTGGTTCCCAAACGGGCAGGCAAGCTTGCCCTTATCAAACTTGCAGAAAAGAACATCGAGGACAATTTGGATAAGGATTCGGCGCTCCTGGATCTGCAAACGGCCCTTAATTTGCCAATGCTTCCCCGAATAATCGAATGCTTCGATATCTCAAATCTCGGAAGGGAGCATATGGTATCCGGGATGGTGCGTTTTTTTGATGGGAAGCCGGATAAAAGCAATTACCGGAAATTCAAAATTAATACCGTTGAAGGGCAGGATGATTTTGCGAGCATGAATGAGGTTGTTGGCAGGAGGTATAGGGGGTTAATGGAATCGATTGCTCAATTGGCCGGATCTGTAGCTGGAAATGCCAAAATGCCCGGGTCTCAAGGGTTTCACGCCCAATTTCCCGATTTAATCCTTATTGATGGGGGCCCGGGGCAGGTAACTGCTGCAAAAAATGCCCTCAAATCGCTTGGTTTGCAAATCCCATTAATTGGACTTGCTAAAAAGTATGAGGAAATTTACCTTCCGGATGAAACAGCCCCCCGGAAGTTCGATAAAATGAGCCGCATGATGCTGCTTCTCCGAAAAATACGTGATGAGGCCCACCGTTTCTCCATCTCATACAACAAGAAGAGGAGGGAGATGAAGCTGAGGGGGGAGTTCGGCTAAAGCAAATTATAATTTTTAGGATGGGGCAATTTGACCAAATCCGTTTCGAACTTGTTTTTCAGGGGTTCAATTGCCATAGGTAGAAATTCAGGATGGTGGCAAAGCCGACCCACATCAGGTATGGCACGAGCAGGAATGCCGCGCGCTGGTCTATTGGTTTGAATTTTATGAATGTTGCCGCAATCGAAAGCCAGAGTGCGATAATGCAAACGAGCCCTATGGCGGGATTCCTCATCCCAAAGAACAGGAATGACCAGAGGAAATTGAGGAATAGCTGAATGGCGAATATCTTGATTGCCAAATCCCTTACGGTGCTCTTCTTCTTGATCCAAATAAAATAGAGGGATACTCCCATTCCCAGGTAAAGAAGCGTCCAAACCGGCCCAAAGAGCCAATTTGGCGGGGAAAAGAGGGGCTTGTTTAGCGTCGCATACCAAGTGGGAATATTCTGGATTGTAAAAAATGAACCCAATATCCCTGCAAGCTGGCATACTGCTATGGAAATTACAAGCTTTTTCCAATCTGTCATTTGCAAAACCCTGAAATTGGGGTCTTTGGTGAACAAATCCCAAATTTACGTAATCAATAATCAATCGTGGTATTTCAATTTAACCTTTTTTTAAAATCCCAGCTTCTCATTGACCAATATAAGATGCGCCCTATCTGGATCCGCCTCCTTTTTGAAAATTAGGATTTTATTTATGCTGCTGCCATCTGCGCCATAGGCCTTCCTTGCACGTTCCGATTCAAGCGGGAGGACATATTCTTCAATACGGCTCATTGCATCATCCAAATTTTTAACGATTTTTGCTGTGGAAACAACCCAAATGACCTTCCCGGCGCCATAGGCATACGCG
>JBDRLB010000016.1:0-2051 GCA_043813365.1 Microcaldota archaeon
TTTCCCTTACAAGTCTGTTTTGGAAAAGGGCGAAAAAGCAATTTTTGTTCACACGACCGATGACCGGGACCCCCTCAAGGACATTCCTCTGAAGCTGCCGGATTTGGAGGGAAAAATGCATTTCACAAAGGATCTGCCGGACATTTCGGCACATCTTGGCAAACCCCTCTTTACCGTTCCGGATCCTTTCGGGTGCTGCAAGAGCTGGAGCTCCCATTTCACCAAGGTGTGGATGGATGGCGTTAACATGCTTGGGATGCACCCGGAGCTGTATTCCGTGGACTCCCTTTACCGGGAGGGCAGATTTGAGCCATACATCAAAATGGTCTTTGAAAAGCGACTGGAGGCGGGCAAGCTGATTTCCAAATTCCAGGCAACCAAATCCGAGGATTACATCCCCTTTGATGCCATATGCCCAAAATGCGGCGTGCTTGCCAATGTAGTTGCTTTTGATCTCACCACCCGGATGGTCCATTTTGTCTGCGGTGGAAAGTCCATCAAGAGCAAAAAGAGCGAGGGCTGCGGCTTCCATGGCGAAGTGGATTGGAAGGAAGGCAAACTCCAATGGCGTTTCGAATGGCCTGCCCTATGGGGGATATTCCACACCACTTATGAGCCTTTCGGAAAGGATCACTTCGAAGGCAGCTGGAAGAGCGGAATCGAAATCATGCGCCAAATCTACAATCTCGAGGCGCCAATCCCATTCGTATATGAATTCTTCCTCGTAAACGGCCAGAAGATGAGCGCGAGCAAAGGGAACGTGTTCGTGGTGCAGGACATGCTAAAGGTGATGGAGCCCGAGGCGTTTCTCTTTTACTATGCCAAGCGGCCCGAAAAGCAGCGCGATCTGGAGCTTTCCCGCATTTGGGCGCTGTTGGACGAATTCGATTCCGCTGAGCGCGTCTACTTCGGCAAGGAGCAGGAGCGCACAGAGAACCGTGAGGAAAATACGCGGCGGATGTATGAAATGGCCGTCGGGAAAAAACATAGCGAATACCTGAGGCGGGTATCGTATTCCTTTGCGGCCTCGATCATCCAGCTATTCCATGAGGACCAGTGCATTTCCATCCTGAAAAGGCTCGGGCACATCGAAAACATCGGGGAAGTAGGCCTTGCAAGGGATCGTCTAAGGCTTGCAAAAAACTGGATAAATCTTTACGCCCCGGAAGAATCAAAAGTCCATATACTAAACGAAACCGAATCAAAGGGGAGGCATGCATCCTTGACGCTTCCGCAAAGGGATGCCCTGCGTGAGTTCAGCCAATATTTCGAATCCGAAGGAAATCCCGAAAAACAGCAGGAGCAGATCAAGGCAATATGCCAAGGCAACAACATAACCATCCAGGAATTCTTCAAGGCCGCCTACCTGGTTTTCATCGGGAGGGAAAGGGGCCCTAAGCTATTGCCGTTCCTGGAAGTGCAAGATAAGGGTTTCGTCGTTCGAAGATTGAATGGGGAGAAATGAATTGGAATGGCGGAAAAAAATATGGGGAAATGTGCAATGACCTTAATGATATTCCTGAAGCCCTGAACAAGCTTCAAAATCCCCTCAAGTATTTGATCATTTCCCTGCCTTCAGGGGTCATTTTCTCCTCACACCACGCAGGCTCCCAGACAAGTTCGGCAATTACCTGTTTTACTCCCTTTGCTTTTCCAACTTCCTGCATGATCTGGTTCCTTATCTCCGGCTCCAGAGGGCATCCGGGAAAAGTGAGGGAGAATTTGATATGGACGCTATCCTCCTGCAGGCCGATCTCGTAAATCAGCCCGAGGTCATAGATGTTGATGCCTATCTCCGGATCGAAGCAGTTCTTCAATGCGGCAATGACATTTTCCTTGCTGGCCATTTTCCCCTCCCAAATTACCTACTTGCTAATAGATGACCTTCCCCGTTCCGACCAATCGGGTCCGTTTCACTTCCTCCTTGTGAAAACATACGCCCCGATCCCCAGGAACAAGAGGCAGAATGAAAGCATTGCAACAACGTCCGCAAATAGGCCGAATTCGGATATGCCCTCGAGTACGGCCCTGAAGGCATCAACGGCATAAGT
>JBDRLB010000017.1:0-2327 GCA_043813365.1 Microcaldota archaeon
GGAATGCTAAGGCTCTTGAGGGATGATAAGCTGCGAAGGCGCATGGGCGCAAGCGCCCGCAAGCGCTGCGAGAAGAATTTCACCTGGGACCTATCCGCAAGGGGGTATGAGGAGCTCTACGGGAGCATACTTGCGGAAAGGTCAAGGAAATAGCTCCATGCCCAAAAATTCAGGAAACCGAATAACAAAATCAGAATTATGACGCCCACCACATCCTATCAACTAGTTCTAAGAAAAAAATAAAATAAAAAAATCAGCCGCACGCGCCATCAAAGCAGCTCGTATAGTTGAGATCGCACGGGAAGGTGAAGTTTGCCGGCGTTTGGCTCGAGCAATACCATTCCACAACAGTCACGTTGCTCCCGCAAAAATCATCATTTGAGTACGGCCCGCTTTGCGTGAAGCCGAATACCGTGCCCTTGTTCGTGAGGTTGAAGCCATCCGTATCGGTGCAGTTTGTCGGGAAGGGTGTTGGGGTCGGCGTAGGTGTTGGGGTTGGAGTCTGGTTGAGGGTTAGATTCAACTGCAGGTAGGTGGATTCTCCGGCATTTACCTCAAAAACTCTGAACTCTTGAGTGTAACCTTCAAGGTTCGCTTCTAGGTAATAATTCCCAGCTATAAGTGATGCCGTCAGCGGAGAATAGCCAATGAAAGGATAGGGATAGGGCGCTCCAGCTTCCTCTATGTAAATCGATGCCCCGCTCGGATTGGTTGAAACGAAAAGGGTACCGTTGGTTGGGGTTGGAGAAGGTGAAGGAGAAACAGTTGCGTTTGGGGAAGGTGTTATAGATACGGTCGGGGAAGGCGAAATAGTTGCATTCGGTGAGGGGCTCGGGGGGATTGTCGGGGTCGGAGTTGCATCCGAATTCTCGGAATTGTCCTTACGAGAAGAGCATCCCGGATCTGCGGAATAATCGATTAGGCCATCCCCGTCATTGTCGATTTTATCCGAACATTCGGGCTTAATTTCGGCACCGGGTTTACCGCCTTTTGATGCATCCACATATTGGGATTGGAGAAGAATTCCCGCACCCAGCAGAAGTGCAATTACCAAAACACTGTACAAGACTGTTCCGCGCATATGACCACCTTTAATTTGTTAGCTATTTCTGAAATGAAAAGTTTAAAAATGGAGTTTAACCTGCCCAATATCGAAGGGCAGGATTAAAAAATAAATGAAGCACCAAATCTAGCATGGCTGAAAGGAACTACGGGATGACCTTCAGGGAAGGGGGAATATCGATTCGGGGAAAGGCGGTCAGAGTTCATCAGAATGAGGATGAGGAAGAAGTACGCAAGCATCTGGAAAATCAAAATGATGTCCGGCTGACATACACTCATATAACTCACAGGACGGCGGGCAAGCCAACGAATTGGGTTGCAGTAATCGATAACATAGCTTTGCCCAGAAGGGAATTTCCCAATCTGCCGCTCCACCTGACAAATGCAATCAGGGGATTGGAAAATGAAAACCCCGCAAGCGGAAATTTGAGGCAGATAACGCTTCGGAACACTTGGCTGCTAACGGATCCGAAAATATACAAATTCATGGTCGATCGGTCGGCCAGGCACGGCTTTACAATTCAACCGGAAACAATGAATCCCAAAAGGCAAATCGATTACATTAGGCTAGTAAGGAAGAACCTAGGGGCATATTCGCTAAGGGCAAAAAGGGTGCTGAGGAGCAAACCTGCAGAATATAGGAAGGCAATCGCCCTGAAAAGCGACGTCATAAGAGCAATAAAGGAAGCCAGGAGAGGTGACACTATACCGCTAACTCGCTCCATCTCCAACATGGTCCAGCAATTGAAACCGGAAATCGTAAGACAGTTAATGCCAGGAATATTTAGGTCATTTTATTTGAAGCCAAAAAGTGGGAACGATGGTTAAAGAAGGAAGGCAAAACGATGGGGGGATCGGCGATTTGCATTCACATGCAAGGGCCGTTGGCCTTCCTGACGAAGTAATAAATTATATGAGCAGAAGGCGAGGATCAGTCGTACCAGCATTTCAAAGAGCAATGATCGGTGAAACAGGGGAGTTAATAAGACATCTTGAAAGCGCGGGCCTGGACAGGAGTGCGGCCGAAGGATTTGCAAATTATATCCACAGGCACCACTCGGGGAAAAAGAGCATGTGAAATTCCAATATTAACCGAGGGGAGTTCCACAAATAACTTGGATTGAAAATAAAATGGGCCTGCCGGGATTTGAATTCTCGAGCCGATTTTTCCTAATTCGCGAAACAAAGACCCTTTCTTTTTGAACCCAAGGGCCTTTTTCTTTCGGGAAAGAAAAAGGGGCTTCCCGGGACATCCAGTTCCCCTA
>JBDRLB010000018.1:0-6853 GCA_043813365.1 Microcaldota archaeon
TACAGACAACCTCGGCGGCGAAGCTACGGCCCCGTAAGGGGCCTCGCCGCCGAATCAATAACGCTCGCGCTGAAGAAAAAGAAATGTGCTGATTCATCCGTCGTTTGAAAGCGACGGATTTCTCAGCCTAAGGTATTAAAAATTGGTGGGGGAAACGAAATTCACAAAACACCTTCAAAAACGGCTGGAATACTCAAGAAGGGACATATCTCCGGAAATGATCATTGAAACTGTTTACAATTATGGCCTGATTAAGCCTTCTGCGAACCCAGAACGAGTCAAAGCTGGAAAGTTCGGCGAAAGCAATCCGGTTACGGAAAACATCATAATTGATCGGGATAAGCGCAGTCAACAGCACGAATAAGATTGCCGAACTTCCCAAATCTTCAGTGTAAAGGAATAGGGTCGCCGAGACCAGGAGGTTGCCTATCATGAAATACAGCAGCCGGTTATTCTTCTCCCAATCAAAGAAAAGAACCGGCGATTGGTCCTTCCAGATCATTTTCCCCATTTTATCAACCTTTTTTTGATGTTTTCTTAACCCAAGAATTATATTCCGCTTCAGGGATTTTAAGCATATGGAAATCCGGTTTCCGGGCAATTCGAAGCCGGCACATGTTCCAATAAATTAATAAATTAATACTTTCATACAATATTAGATAATCATATGGAAATAATCACAGTAAACCGGCACGGGCAGGTCACACTCCCCTCAAGGGACAGGAAAAGGTTCGGGATAAAGCCGGGCTCTACGCTGAAAGTGGAATCTACAAGAGATGAAATCGTCCTGAAAAAAGCGAAAATTGTCGATGAGGATGTTTTCGATAAGATCAAACGGATTGCGGATGAAAAAGGGATCACCCAAAAAGATATTATTAAGATGTGCAGGGATGTCGGGAGGCAGGTTTATGAGGAAGAATACGGCAAATGAGGTTGTTTCTCGACACTTCGGTTTTGATCAGCGCGAGCAGGGGGCGCAATGATTCTGCCTTAAGGCTATTTTTCAGGAGCAAAGCCGAACTGGTAACTAACGAATATGCCATTAAAGAATTTCGGAGGGTCATGCTATCGAACTTTGGCCTTCCGCACGGGAATGTCGAGGAGGCCATACTTAGAATAAGGAACAGATGCCTCGTTCTTCCTTCGCCCCCCGCTGAAAAATACCATGAGATTGCCATTCGCGACAAATCCGACATTCCAATTGTGCTGGGCGCCCTCCAAGCCGGCTGCATCCTCGTGATTGATGATGAAATTACCTGCCGGGATGCAAAGAAATACCTGAAAACCCTGAAGTCGGAGGAAGTCCCATTGTAAATCAAAGCACATAGTATACCATATATTTATATATCTTATTTCACATAGTATTTATGGTGGTTAAATGACATCTTTTGCCTCCTCTCTTAGGAAAAGCGGCGATTCGTTCGTAGTTACCGTCCCAATGGGCCTGGTCCGGGCCATGAATGCCAAAGTTGGCGAATTGCTGCAAATCAGGATTGAGCGTGCCAAAACCAAAAAAGACGGGTTTGGGATGTTCCCCGACGTAAATAGCTTTGCCCGCGACCCCGACCGTTTTTAAGTGATCCCATGCCACAAATCCTCGATTCATATGCCTGGATGGAATACTTTGCCGCAACCCCGGCAGGCATCAAGGTAAGGGAAATCATCGAAAATGGCGAAAAAAACGAATTGATCACGCTGGATACCACGATTGGCGAGCTTTCCTGCCTCTATGGGATGAGGGGCAAGGATTTCGGCATGGCTTTGGAGGTCATACTCGCGAATTCGACCATTCAGGAGGTTCCCTTTGGCACGTGGAAAGAAGTGGGGCTATTTAGGAAGGAAATGCGATCCGCCCTGAAGGACGATACGGTCGGGATAATGGATGCCATCCTGCTTTGCATGGCAACCGAAATGGGCAGCAGCCTGAAAAAGGGCATAAAAATCGTGACCGGCGACCCTCATTTCAAAAAGCTTTCCAGAATCCCAAAATACCGTAAATTCATCCGGATCATTTGAGTTCCCTGCGCAAATTTGATCGGGATAAGGCCGGAAACACGCTTGGGATAGAGATACTCCACGCCAGCAGGGAGCTTGCAAAAGCGAAACTTCCTGTGAAACTGAAGGCGAAATGAACATTATTTGTAGATGTTTTGCCGATGGCCGACTTCAGTAAGATAAATTGTGCTTCCTTCAATCCGATAAATAATCCGATATTTTCCAATTCTTAATTTAAAACGGCCTTTGAGCTCCCCACCAAGCATTTCTCCCGAAATGGTACTAGTTTTCAAATATTCTATTGCCTGCTTGATGTTTTGCCGGAATGGATTTGGGATTCTCCGGATGCTCTTCTCGAACCTATTTGAAATAATGATTTCCATGCGACCATTCTCTGATCGCCTCCACTAAAAAGTATTTTTCACGTCATCCCAACGCTTTACTCTTCCGGCCTTAATGTCGCGCTCGGATTCGGCAATAGCCTTCATAGCCCGCTTATCTGATAGAACTTCCATTGTTTCAATCCATGAATCCATTTTCCGCTTGAGCTCTTGCACTTCCCTGCGGTTATCCAATATTTCCTTCTGAAGCATTTTCAGCGAATACATTTTCTTTCCCTTCTTCATATGAATCTTTCCTGCAATATTAAGGTTAAGTTGATCGAATATAAAACGGCGGTTGATTTGGTTCATACCTGCCTGAACTCACTTTTTCCCCTTTTCCGGCTTCCTTTGGAACGGTTTGGAGAAAACTAATTCACTTCTTAAATTCAATGGATTTTAGGCTTTCATCAAAATCCCTTAAAGAAGAATCATATATCCTTTCTGGAAAGCCCGATAATTTAACGGTTAATTGCATACCTCCATCCGGTATAATTACAATTTTTTGTTTAGCAATAAATTCAGGCCCATAAAGACTATCATGAATCGTAGTAATTGAAATTGCCGAAATCCCATTAATTTTAACATCTTCCAGGCTACTGATAGGATAAAAATCCTCTTGAGCAAACTCTGAGTAATATTGCTTCAAATATTTTTCATCAGAAACCGCCATAGGGCCATATTTTACCGTAATATACGCCGGAGTATCGCCTTTCTTATACGTAATAGTACATGCCGCATCAGTTGTATGCCGACTTTCCTCTTTCCAGTTATCTATGCGGTATGAGAAAGCATAGCATGGGCCTGTTTTGTAAAATATGACCATAAAAACAAATAGTAGGACCAAGCCAATGGCCATTACCCCTTTAACATTCATTTTTTTCACCTTTTTGCCTGTTCATACTTATGTAAGTTTCACTTTTTCCCCTTTTCCGGCTTCCTTTGGAGTTCGGATTGGGAAAATCACTTTTCATTAATTGCGGAAACCGTAACTTTGAGGTGTTCGCCTTTCTGTACTGTTTTTCTGAATTTGTTGAATTTTATGAACAAGGAACAGCTTACCCCAAAAATAAGGATTTCCTGAAGTCCGTAAAGGTATCCGTTCCCTCCCGTAAAGTACACCAAGTAGTAGAGTGCCAAAATTGAAGTTGCTAAAAATCCTATTGTGGCATAAAAAATTGCATATCTGCCCAATACGAATTCAAAATTGGGGGATTTTGATAGAATTAGGTTTAATCCCATTAAAACAAAAAATAACGCCAAACCTAAGCTTGAGGCATACACTAACAAGGCCGGAGTTTTTAAAAAATATTCAATTCCGTAGGATGAGCAGGGGCGCGGATCTATGTTCCTGCAAACATCTCCATCACACGCTGTTGTGTAACAAATGGGCGAATTATGAAAAACGACAACGTCAACCACTGGCCAAAACCACATTGCAAACAATCCGAAAATTGCGATACCGGTAATGATTGATACCAGCCCAGATACGATCTTCACAAAATCACCTTAATCATCATTACAATATACCTAATATTAACTTTGTCCCATTTCAACCATCGCTCAATAAGGATAGCCCTTTCCCCAACAATCAGTTATTTTAATCCGAACACAAATCATTCTTTCCGGCATTCGGGAAATCAGTTCATCCGGATATGAACAAGGTGGTTCCATGGGTTTTATTGAGGGCGCAAAATACGCATTCAATTCCCTTGCAAGGCCGGAGGAATCAATTTCCAGCCAGGCAAAGTATTGCGAGCAGGTATTGCGCTCGCATTGGAAGGATGTTTCGGTGAAAAAGGTAATTGGCGCAAAGGATAAGGAAATTGTCGATTTCAGGGTTCCCAAAACGGAAATTGGATCAAGGAGGCTCTCAAGCCACATCCTTGAGATCAAGGATTCCAATGGAGCCCTGCTAGCAAGGATGCATTTTGGGAAATGGAAGGATAAAGCAAAAAGACCAACAAGGCCAAGCTCACTTATGCTACCGGTCGTCCAGTTGCTTTCGGATGACCAAAGAACAAGAGAAGAGTTGAAAACGGTATTAAGCAAACTTACTGCAAAAGGAAAGGGCATCTACCCCAGGATTAGGGTATTTGATCAAAATTGGATGGAAAGGAATTTGTAAGTGAGAAAAAGGAGTTAAATAGCGTAGTGAGGGAATGACCTAGTTGCAGATTGCAAAATTGCTTCCCTTACGGTATAACGGTCCCTTTGAAATCCCCAAATTCCATTCTTTTGGCCTTTGTCTGTGGCTTAGGCATACCCGAGCCACCCCAGAACCTCCCACCACAACAAAATGATGGAACCCCGACCCCGGAAAGGGTTTTTGGTGCCGGAATTGGTTACACCACCTTGAAACCGGATAATGTGGTTATAGTGAGGTGTTATTTTAGTCTAAATAAATTGAGAGTTTTTTTGCTTATACCGTACAATTTTCCTATTATCAAATAATCATCCTCCGCTTCCTTCAATGCAGCCAATGCACTCCTAATGTTACCAAAAATATATAGACTAAAAAGAAAAATTATAACCAAACCAAAAATCCACTTCAATAGCCCATCATTAACAATTGTCCAAAACAATGCAACAGAGGAAATCATTACAGCAAATGCACCTATAGCTAAAGAAGATTGAAGTTGAGATGATGCAGTATGCAAATTTATCCGAATCTTTAGATAATCGATAATTTTTTCTTTTTCAACCATTTCTCTCCACCTTTTTTCAGTTCATACAAGCGTGAACCGCTATTCCATCAATGTTCCGTCCGAAAGTTTAACTTTCTGGCTGATAAAGCCGTTTTTCCGCAAAGCGGAAATAAGCTGCGCATATTTTGCACGTTGGGGTTCAATTGCTGATTTTTCAAGGTATACGACAATTGATTCGCTATCGATTTTGCCTCGCACCATGCCGCCTTTATCGGTAACCATTTTTTCAGTCAACCACCTTCTCCACCTTTTTGGGATCAGATACTTTGCCAACCGGATGGGCGGGAAATAATGATATAACGGATTTGCATGCAAAACCGTCCTCATATGCCAGTTGGAACTTGTTGCCCCGGAGATTACGACCATATCCTTTTCAGGAAGGAAAGAGAATAGTTTTTCACCTTGCCCCCGGCCGCCCTTGGCAAAAACAACCTTGATTTCGCTTTTTTCAGGCAAATTGACCATCTTTTTTTCTGTTCATATGAGTGTGAACCGATTATTTTAATAGAATTGCCTTCAAGCGGGCAAGGAAAGCCGGAGGCTCAGCTCCGTGATGCTGTTTGAATTCCTTTGCCAGCCGCTGGAATTCGAATCTATTCCAAAAATCAAGCCCTTGGGGCATTTCAAATGGCAGGGATGCGATGGCTCTTGAGTACGTGTGGATAAAGCCCTTATATTGGGGAGGCAGGTTTTCCCATTGGTCTTTTTCTGATTCGGTTCCAAAACGCATGTGCTGGACCCTATAGCTTCTTTCATGCTTCAGTTGGAATCCGGGCAGGGACCACCTTCGGAAGTAATCGCTAACATGAATCGCAATCAATTTTCCCGGAGCGGCCAGGGGCATCATCAAACGGCTGCCATTGGCAGCTACATCCAATTCCAAATGAATATCCGCATGTGAGGGGGAAAAAGGGGGGATAGACGCATTAAATCCCGTAATTATGCGGGAACCTCGCGGTATTGCCATGAATTTCAATGATTTCGGGAGTTTTTTCAATATTTCTTCTTCGCTTATTTTTTCCTCCATGCCTTCCGCCTTTTATTATTACCTCAGTTTCCATTTCCTTTGCAATGCCGTCCTTGCGGCTATTAGCTCCAGATGGTAATTGTGCAGGGCCTTGTCGCCATTGGTCACGGACCACTCGGGCCTTTTCTGCCCAGATTTGATTGCGGAAATTTCGAGGTCCAATGCGCTTAGCACCTGCCTTCGGTTACTCATTTCCCGGAGTTCCAATCCGAGCCGGTTTTGAAATGCCTCCGAGACCACGTCGTGATGCTCTCCAAAATCCGGACTCAATTTTTTGTAAACAAGGCTTTCCTTCATCATGAACGACCTCTAAAAACAGCCTATATTTCCACGGACTAGCCGGCATCGCGCATGGATTCGAGTTTGCGCCTAATTTTGATGATTTGGAGCTCTCCAGACTGCAAGTCCCGGATCGTCTCATCAAGCTTACCGGGTTCAAGCAAATTCCCGGTTTGTTCTGCCTCCCGGAATTTCGTCCTCGTTAAACGATTGCCCTGTTGGTATAACTTCATTGCCTCAATCATTTTGTGGATGCTGGTTTCCCTTTCGAGCAAATCAGTTGGCAGATCCATATTATTCGACTGAATTGCCATCATCTTCCAATGGTGGACCCTCAGGAGGTTGAGCTGTTCGGGCGTAAGCTCTTTTTTGAGCCTTTCAAAAAGGGGATTTTCAGCCATTTTTATCAACTAATTCAACGCCTAATTCCAGTAAAGCCGGCCTAATCCTTTGCCTCCCGCAGA
>JBDRLB010000019.1:0-32747 GCA_043813365.1 Microcaldota archaeon
GGGAGCTAAACTTCACATGCTTCAATTATGCAGTTTGTTGATCCTCCATGGTTAAATGCTTCAAATGCTCCAAAACAGCGAAAGTGCGCCTGAAATACAACAAGATGGATTTATGCGAGAACTGCTTCTGCGACCAATTTGAAAACAGGGTAAGGCAGGCAAACAAGGAGTTCAAGCTCATTAAATTAAACCAGAAAATCGGGGTTGGGCTTTCGGGAGGGAAGGATTCAAGCGCAATGCTTTACGTGCTGAATCGGATGGTAAAGAAGGTCCACGGGACCACTTTGGTCCCCATCCTGATCGATGAAGGGATTGAGGCGCACAGGCTGGATGCGATCGCAAAAGCAAAGGAGTTATGCAATAAGCTGGGGTTGCATTTGCATATTTTCTCTCTCAAAGACCTCTACGGCATAACGATGGATGAAGTGGTTCAGCTGAAGCAAAACATGAAGGACGCGAACCTCCAGAGGAATTGCACATATTGCGGCGTATTCAGGAAATCACTGCTGAACAAAACGGCATTGGAGCTCGGATGCGATTCACTCGCGATAGGGCATAACGCGGATGACATTGCACAGACCTTCCTCATGAATATGCTCCATAATGAGCCGGAGAGGATGAAGCGATTTGATGTGATCAATGATGAAACAGAAGGGTTTATCCCGAGGATCAAGCCGCTCATCTATAATCCGGAGGAAGAGTGTTCACTATACTGCAAATTCAGGAAAATCCCCCATTACAAATGCGGCTGCCCCCATGCAGGCGAGAGTTTCAGGCTGGAAATCAAGTTGTTCCTGAACGATCTCGAAAGGAAATTCCCCGGAGTTAAGTTCAATTTGCTCCGTTCCTATTTGGCAATGAATGCTGAATTGCGGAAATTGAAGGAATTTGAGGCGGAATACGGCAAAATTAGCAAACCAAATTCAATTGAACGGACAATACTCAGATGCAAGCGATGCGGCCAGAACACCTCCACCAATGTATGCAAAGCGTGCACTTTCAGGGAGAAGATTTTGGGGATAAAGGAAAAGTTTGCAAAAACCGGAAAAAAGATGAAACCGCTTGATTATGATAAGCTGCTGGAGTCCTCCACTGCAAGGGGAATGTGCTTCGGCTGAAATGTTTTTAAATTAAATATAACAACTACATCTCATGCCCAAAAACCCGCCGATGCCTAGAGACCTTACAATGGAAATTTACCACTATATCGATAAATTCGTTTCAGACCACGGATGGCAAAGGAGCCTCAGCACCCCCTTCGTCGTTGGCCAATATTCCCAGATTTTGGAGCATATGCTTGTCCATTATGGGCTCGAACCTGAGGGAGGAATGACCATCGCAGGCTCCATCCGAAAACTCGTCAAAAACAGGCGGATTGCTGAACTCGGTTGCAGGGAAGGCGGCTTTTTGAAGTTCCTCGAAATGCATGGCGCAATAATAGCCGGGTCGACCGGAGAGCATTACATTGAAAGAACGAGGAAATTTTTAGGGGAAAAAACACCCCTGGCAATTGCCCAAATGGAAAATGCAGGCGAAAGCGAGGTACTTAGGCAATTCCGGCCAGATATTATTTTTTCATACCATTTCTTCCATCCAAACAGGTGGAAGAAGTTGCCATTAAATCAGCAAGAACGGTACCCCGCAAACGTCTTCTTCAGGGCCGTTAGCCAAATTGCTACGCCGGGCACCCAGGTATTCGTATACCCGTCGGGAGGGAGCAATGCACATTCCTGGAGCCATAACCTTACGGAAGAGGGGTTGAAAAAAAACGGCATCACGGAATTCGAATGGAGGAATCGGAGGATTCGGGGGATGGATGATACGGTCAGGATAGAATGGGGAAAGGCAAAAATGGCTGAAGGGCACGAAAAATAAATTTTCATAATAGCCCGCAGGCGGGCCCCATTTCGGCATGCCCAGCCAAAAAAATACGGTTAAATATGTAATCTTCCAAAAGAATACCTCCCCCACGGGGGCCCGTAGTCGAGTGGTAAGACGTCAGTTTCACACAGACCTTTTTCTTTAGAAAAGAAAAAGCTCTACCAAAAAGAAAACGCGTCGTGAAAACTGAAGAACCGGAGTCCGATTCTCCGCGGGCCCATTGATTGCATGCAAGTACCAGGGCCCAGATTGCTCCAAAAGAACATGGGGGAATTCAAAAGGGCAGTCGAGAAGTCTAATGGCAGAGTTTTGGTAGTCATGCATCCTGGATTTGATCCGGGCATCTATTGGCATTCTCCGGAATACAATAGCTTTCCCCAGCGTTTGGATGGACTGGTAAAAAAATCAAAAATTCCGGTAGTTGTCTTTGAAATAAGACCTGGTTTGAAAAATGCCTTGCAACGTTTTGGGAGAAAAAGGAATCATTTCTTCATAGAAACGCCAGGAAACCATGTGCGTGCAAATCCTAAACCGAGCATGGGCTGGAGGAAGGCCCATGAGCTTTTCCGAGGGGCAAATGTCCGCTATGTTGCAATTGCCGGATTGCTTGCGGTAAAACACCACCCCCCAAAGAAAATAGAAGAATAAGTAAAAAAAGAGGGGTTGAATGTAACCGACCATGTAGTGGAGGGATGTGTGGGAATCGCATACCGGAAATTCATAGGAGCAAAATTCAAAACCCGCATCGTCCCGAACATGGTTTATCCGCATAAACCGTCATTCGCGCCCAGAGTAATAAAACCGGGCAGAAAAAAAACCGCATTTTGACCCAATAGGAATAATTAAAACTTGCATCAGGCTTAATTTTACCTTCAAGACGATTTTATGAGCCAGCAAAGCAAGGAGATGTACGAGTTCAAGAAGCAGCTTAAGAAATTGGCTGAATTCCAGGGGAAGGGAACCGAGATGATCTCCCTGTATATCGGGCCGAACATGCAGGTTTCGGATTTCACAGCGAAGCTCCGGGATGAGTTCGGGCAGGCAAGCAACATCAAGAGCAAATCAACGCAGAAGAACGTGCAGGGCGCAATCGAGCGGGTTATGCAATACCTGAAAACGCTTTCGCACAAGGCGCCTGCAAGCGGGATCGCGATTTTCTGCGGCAACGTTTCCGAAAGGGAGGGGCAGAGCGACATCCAGCTTTTTTCCGTTTTCCCCCCTCAGCCCTTGAACACTTCCTTCTACAGGTGCGAATCAACATTCCAGATTGAGCCGCTGGTGGAGATGCTGGAGAAGATCGGCTCATATGGGTTGGTGGTTTTGGACGGGAAGGAGGCGACAGTTGCAATCCTGAAGGGGAAATCTTTCAAAATAATCCGCACATTGACCTCGACAGCGCACCAGAAAGTTATGAAGGGAGGGCAGTCCGCCGCAAGGTACCAGAGGATCCATGAGGAGGTAGTTGAAGTTTATTACAAGCGGATAGGAGAGGCGATGGACGCGTTCTTGCAGCTGAATAACTTCAAGGGCGTGATTGTCGGCGGCCCTGGCCCGGCAAAGGAGGATTTCATGAAGCTTAAGCCCTACAATTACCAGCTGAAGGTGCTCGGGGTTGTTGATACGGGTTATACTGATGAAACGGGAATACGCGAGCTGCTTGAAAAGGCAGGCGACATCATCGAGGAGCAGGAAGCGATAAAGGAGAAGAAGCTGCTGAATGATTTCATGAAAGCCGTAGCAACGGATGGGCTTGTGACCTACGGCTATATGGAAATAAAAAACGCGTTGGAAAAAAACCAAATCTCGAAACTGCTTGTTTCCGAGGGTTTGGAGCTCCATGCACTCAAAATCAAATGCTTCCAATGCGGCAACGAGGAGGAGAAAATCTCCGAATTGAAAGTAGAGAAGCTTGAGGAGGAGGCAATTTGCAGCAAATGCAATTCAAAAGGCAAAACTACTGAAACAAAGGACCTTCTGGAAGAGCTGCAGGACATTGCCGCTGCAAAAGGAGTTGAGATTGAGATGATTTCGCAGGAAACGGCTGAGGGCGACCAATTCTTCGGCACATTCCATGGCTTGGGAGCGTTTTTAAGGTACAAATAACGTCATCAAGCTTGCGGCATAATCCTTTTTTTTAGCGATTATAGAAGTCTTTTTAAGCAACAAATTGCATCAATATTATAATAATTTCAGAGGTGTTATATATGCCTGAGGAACCGATTATCAACGACCTTAAGGAGGTTGAGGCAAAAAAAATATTTGAAAAACATCGGCTCGACATTGTTACCGCTGCAAGAGCGCATGCCATCAAAACATCTGGTCCGGAAAGCGAATCTCGCAACTTTGAATTTCTCAAATCGACCTTGTTCGAGTTGGGGCATAAGGCATTCAAAATGGGTACATCAAAAGACAAGGCACACTACATGCACAATGAGGGTTTTGGTGCATTATCGGAAAGGCGTCGTGGAAGTCCCGACAGGAGGGATACTGAACTAATATATTCGCGGCGGGAAAGGATGAAAGCCGAAAAAACCCAGGATGAAAAATTTGTTGAAGAAACAATTGGCAAAATTGTAAAGACTATTATCGATAGGTCTGACTGGAGTAGAGGATTGCATGAAAACAAAAAAGGCCACTTATCGGAAGACCAAGAGAATCTCGTTATCAGATTTGTCAAGCGGATGCACAATCTTGGGCCCACTTTGCAGCCGGCGACAGGAATATCGAAGTGTTGAAAAGGAAGACCAGAGATTACGCGAGTTTCGCACGATAGGATTTTCCATTATAGGGGCCTGCCATATGGACCAGCTATTCCTTCTTAAACTAATTCTCGCATTCATCTCAGGCGCAGTGGTTGTGACGCTTACAACTGTGATTTCGGAAAGAATCAGCACAAAATACGGAGGGATATTCGCGGCGATGCCGAATACGATGGTCATCACTACGATTTTCATCGCGTGGACTCAAAATGTGCAGGCTGCGGTTGAGGCGACAACCTCGGCGCCAATTGGAATCATGGGGCTGTTTTGCTTTTACATCACATACTTTTACTCAAGTATGAAATGGCCAAAATCGTATTTGAAACCAATAGCAATGGCGCTAATTGCGTGGTTCATTGTAGCAATTATTGGAAGCACGATAAGGCTCGATTGGTCATTTTCCGCAATCGGAGTCGCATTATTTTCAATTCCCGCTTTTTACATTCTTTATAGGCAAAAACCCAACCCTCAGATGAGAAAGGAAAGGGCAACAATAAAGGAGTTGATGATCAGGGGCATTTTTTCCGGCACAGTTGTTGCGGTTGGAGTCATCATCGCCAAATATTTGAGCATTTATTTCGGAGGGACAATGGCCGCATTCCCGGCCGTACTTACTAGCGCTTTCGCTATTTTGCATTACAAATACGGATCAGCATATGTGAGGGAATTCCTGCGCACGGTTCCTTTCGGCACACTTTCGCTATTCGTTTTCGCATATTCGGCGAATCAGCTATTTCTTGTTGTAGGGATGGTCTACGGAATAATTATTGCACTCGCGTTCTCAATTGCATTTATAGCGGCCATGTATGAATTAGCCAAGGGTAAGGCATTCAGCGGGCACATTGGGAAGAATCAGTAATCCAAGCTTCTGATTTTGATTTTCTGCTTCATGGGCGCCTGCATTTCCGCATATGCTTTGGAAAGCTTCAGGTCGAGCTCAATCAGGGCTTTTACTCTGGGATTCTGCTTGTTCAGGCAATACATTTCCGCCCGTCCGATTGTGCGCGTTTTCCTTATGAGACCGGTTTCAGTGAGCTTGACCCAGATTTTTTCCATCGTGATGCGGGAAATGCCTGTTTCAGCAGCCACTTGGGTTTTGCTGTAGTCGAAACCCGGGAACGTAAGGAAGAAATCAAGCGCCTTCATGTGCGGAGAATCACCGAACGTTTCCAAAAATAAACTTTTTTTCGATTCCAAATCAACCCCACCCTTAAATCGGAATTTGTGCACGATTATTGCATTGAAAGAGGATGGATATTATTGTTTATAAATAGTATACTTTTATTGCATATAATATATACATCGATGAAGTCCATGGAAAATGATGAAATTGCCAATCATCTGCTGCTGAAACTTTATCGGCTCGGAGCATGGGGCACGAGGCATGTTTCCGAAAGCAACCTGCAGAAGGGCTTTCCTCCCGAAGCAAGGGGAAAATGGCTGCTTAGGATAGCGGAGGATTTGAGGAAGCAGGGATTGCTGTTCAAACGCCCAAGTCATCATGAATACCAATGGAGCCTTGTTTGGGAGATGAAACCGGAAATCGAGCGGAGGATAGAGATGATAGCCGGAGGGGAAAACCTAATTTAAAATATCTTCCTCATAATCTATTCGATATGGAAATTCCTGCTGGGAAAACGATTAGGAACAATCAGGAGTAAGAAGAGATGGTGACCTATAAACGTTTAACAAAGGAAGAATCGCCGCGACTTTCCCGGAGGATGCGGAAGGAGGAAACAGCAACGGAATGGGGGACAAAGCGTCTGGTCAAAGCCCATGAGTGGGCGATAAGGGAAAACAGCAAGCTCATTTTTCATTTGCGTCAAAATCAAGAGATCCTGAAAGAAGGGAAATATACCCTCAGGGGGTCGGAGTTCGCAAAAGAATGGGAAAGAATGAAGACCGATGGGAAAAAAGGCTTGTTGACGCCAATTAGCGTACTTATTGCTATGCTTCACCCCAATGTAATAACTGCAAATTTAGGCCTGATGGCCGGTTGGATAGGCTTGTACTATTCAAGGAACGCTGTACTCAAAGCCTATGGATTGAATCAACAACCAGCTCACTACTATGCCGAATTCAGATTGAATCGGCTGATGAGGAAGGACGCGCCCGAAGTGCGCCAAAGGAAAATTGGAAGCGCCATTAAGAACCTGGAACTATTGAACGGGGCGCATGAAAAGAAAATTGCCGAATTGGAGGTGGGTAAGGCAAGCATTCCTGAAGGAAACTGGAGGGCAAGGCTCAAAAAGCTATTAAAAACAGCTCCTTCGTAACCGTTTCATGGCAGAACAGTTCATGCAGAGCAGGGAGGCGCAGCTGGTTATGCGCAAATTCAGGGAATACTACTCCCACAGCTTAAGGCCGCCCTCTTCGCTTCATATGCGCGAATTCGGCTTCGGGTTCGAGAAGAAAATCGATTTCAGGCATAGGGCGTTCTCCTCGGATAACGAGCTGAAGGCGTTTTTCGAGAGGGAAACACCCCTATTCGCATCCTATTCAGCAGCATATTACCGCTACCCTGCTGCAACCCCGATGGAAAAGAAGGAGTATTTGGGAGCGGACTTGATTTTCGACCTGGATGCGAATGCGGAGCATGAGGGCCATAACAAGCTATTTTGCGCCTATTGTTTGGAGACTGTAAAACAGGATACCATCCGCTTAGTGGAGGATTTCCTCCTTGATGATTTCGGTTTCACGAAGGAGGAGGTGAAAATCAACTTCTCCGGCCAGAAGGGATACCATATCCATCTTGAAGAGAAAAAGTTCCGGGAACTGTCGCAGGAGGCAAGGAAACAGATGCTGAATTACATCAACGCTACTGATCTGGATATGGAAAGCATTTTGGTGAAGCAGCAGCTGGGGTATGGGAGGCATATCCTAAGGGGGCCAACTAAGGAGAGCAAGGGCTGGGCGAAAAAACTCTATATTAAAGCGATAGAATTCATCCGGGATGCGAAAGTGGAGGATTTGAGGCATTTTGGTTTGCGGAAGAAGGATTCGGAGGATGTTTTCGGAAGGAAGGAGTTCATAATAAGGAAGATGGCGGAAGGGAACTGGGACCTGCTGAAGGGTTTGGATACGCTCTGGGAGAACCTGCTGAAGGATACGGTTTCATTAAAGAGTGTTAATGTGGACAGGAACGTCACGTTCGACCTTGCGAGGCTGATAAGATTGCCGGATTCGCTTCATGGCGATACGGGTTATATCGCAAAATCACTGAAGTTGAATGAATTGAAAGAGTTCGACCCCACTAAGGATGCGATAGCGTTCAAGGGAGAGAGGATGAGGATCCGGAACACTTCCTCAATTGAGTTCGAATTCGCCGGAGGGCATTACAATTTGAAGGAGCATGAGGAAATTGACCTTCCGGAGGCGCTTGCGGTGCTGCTGCTTTGCAAGAGGCATGCGAAATTAGTATAATCCGGCTTATTTCTTTTGCATTTTTATCCAATCGTCGTTGAACTTCTTTATCCCGGCATCAGTAAGGGGGTGCTTGAACATCTGTTTCAGTACTGCGAAGGGGATGGTTGCATAATCCGCGCCTGCTTTGGCGGCTTCCGTAACGTGGACGGGATGACGAATGGAGGCAGCAAGCACGAAAGTTTTAATTTGATAGTTGCGGTAAATTTGGACGATTTCGCGGACGAGTGACATTCCATCCTGGTTAATATCGTCCAATCTTCCGACAAATGGGGAAACGAAATATGCGCCTGCGCGGGCTGCAAGGAGCGCCTGATTCACGGAAAATACGAGGGTGACATTGCACCGGATTCCTTGCTTGGAAAGTTGGGAGCATGCTTTTATGCCTTCTTCCGTCATGGGCAATTTGATTACAACATTCTTATGCCATTTGGAAATATCATGCGCCTCCTTTACCATTTCCTCCGCCTTAGTTGAAAGCACCTCGGCAGAAATCGGGCCGTCAATGAGGTTGCAGATTTCAATTATCCTCTGCTTGAAATCCCCGCCTTCCTTTGCAACAAGGGAGGGATTGGTGGTGACGCCGGCAATAATCCCCCAGCTTGCAGCTTCACGGATTTCATCGATGTTCGCGGTATCTACTATTAGTTTCATATCATACCCACCTTAACGAAATGGAATTTAATGCAATAATTTTTCAATGTTGAGCTCGAAGCCGACGCATGGGACCTCGAGCTTGAATGCCTCCAGCACTGCTGGGGACAGTTCCCCGACTTTGCCGATTTCCGCAGTGTCGCCGTTTATCCTCGCGGAAATCACCGTTTGCCGTCCATTTATGAACATCTCCAGTTCGGATTTTCCGATTTTGAAATCCGTCCGGAACAGGCGCATGATTTCAAGGAGTGATGAGGACAATTCCGCAAGGTTAGCATTCGAGTGCGCGATTATGCCGGCAACATGGAGGTCGTTCCGGGCGGAAACCGGAGAATTGGCATCCTCAGTTGCGGCAAGCCCTATTTCGAATATTTTCTGGGGGTAATTGTTGTGCGTGTTCTTGGAGAGTGCATCAATGAGGTGGGGAAGGAGGGACGAGCGGATGTTCTCGTATTCCTCGCTGACCGGATTCTTTATGAGGATGAGCTTCTCGCCAGATTTTGCCTTGTCGAAAAGCTTCTGGCTGGTAAGAATCGGCGTATTGAGCTCCATGAAACTGGAACCGACCATGAGATCCGTCAGGAGGTCGACTATTTTTGTCCTCCTTGAGACGGAGCCCCTCGTAAATATTGAGGGGGATTTCGGCTGGAAATTATTGTATCCGTAGCCAAGCGCAACCTCCTCAATCAGGTCAACGGGATGGAGGAAATCAGCTCGGTAGCGGGGAATGAGGCAATTCAGCACTGCGGGGGATTTTATTTTGGCGGAAATGCGCTGCTTTGCGAGAGCGTCAATTATTTCCTGAGGGGAAAGGCTTATCCCCAACAATTTGTTTGTCTCGTGCACCTTCAGTTCCATTGCCTCCGGCTCGGTTTCAGGCGTCACTATCGTTTTATGCGGATACTTCACTTCAACTGATTTGACTGTGCAGCCGCGGTCATAGAAATCCTGGCACAGGATGTTCAGTGCAATGTTGCACGAGTGGTAATCGGGGCCGGTGATATCGATGAATATTGTTTTTGTGCCGATGCGCATTTCCGTGAGTATGCCGTTGATGATGGGCGGGAATGATAGCACCTGGTTGCGCGAGTCGAATATGATGGGCATTTTTTTCGCATCCTTCAAGATCCAGCCGTATTCGATGCCCTTCGGGTGCTTTTCCAATATCTGCCTAAGGTTCATTTTCCTGTTTTCCATCAGGGGGACGAACTCCACAGATTCCGGCTCAACTGCCTTGTAATAAAACGGGGCCACGAGCGATTCCATGTCATGCAGCCCTATGGCGACCTTTTTCCTTTTCCTTCCATGAGTGATGGTGAGCTTTTCCTGTATTTGTATGAGGTCCTTCAGATCTTCATCGGTGAGTTTCACGTTTTCAATAACGGCACAGACGATGAATTCCCGCACCTGCTTTACGGATTCGTCAACGTGCACCATATAATTGCCCTTTTCGAATTTCTCTTCGGGAATTCCCTTTTCAATCCCAAGTGGGCCCTTCAACGCGCGGCTGATTCCCTCTGCAGAGAGCAGATCAGGCCGATCGCCGGTCACTTCGATGTTTATTCTGTCGCCATCCATTGAGTCAATAGGAGCCTTGATCTGGTGGAGGTGGTGCTCAAGCTGCTCATCAGTGAGGTGCTTCCCTATCAATTTCAAGAGGTATTTTTTGCTGACCTCGGTTGTTACCATGTCATTTGCTCCTCAATAATTCCAGATCCCTTGTGTGCAGGTCGCGGATATCCTTCAGTTCTAATTTGATCATTGCAAGCCTGTCCAAACCCAGCCCCCATGCTAAAACAGGTACATTGCATCCCAGCGGCACGGTTACTTCCGGCCGGAAAATGCCGGCCCCTCCAACCTCGGTCCATTTGCCGTTGATTTTCACCATCATTTCAACGGATGGCTCGGTGAATGGGAAATAGGAGGGAGCGAATTGCACGTCCGCTGGTTGGGCGCCGAAAATATCAACTGCAAATGCTTTCAAATAGCCCAATAGCTCCCTGAAGGTCATGTTCTCATCCACTACTATTCCCTCGCATTGGTTGAACTCGAGGAAATGCTTCCAATCTATCTCATCCGACCGGAACACCTTCCCGATGCAAAATATCTTCGAAGGCGGCTTCACTCCCGCTGCAAGTGAGCGTGCGGATACGGTGGTTGTTTGGGAACGCAGCGCGATGCCAGCTGCCATCCTCTCACTCCACTCATATCCCCATCCTTTGGAGCCCGCAACGCCCTTCTCATGCGCCCTTTTAACATTTTCAACGATCTTTTTGTCGGGAAGGGTACCCGTTTTCAAATCGAGATGGAAAACATCGTGGATATCGCGTGCAGGATGGTCCTGGGGCATGAAAAGCGCATCCATGTTCCAGAACTCGAGCTCGGTAAAAGGGCCGTGCGCTTCCTGGAATCCAAGGGATGCCAAGCGTTCCTTCAAATCCCTGACAAATTGCAGGTAAAAATGCTTCTTTCCCAGGTAATGCACTTTGGGCCGCAGCAACAGGCTGATGTCGTATTCACGGAAAACAACGTCCCTCCATCTGCCGTCCTTGAGCATCTGGGGCGTAAGCTGGGATGCGCCCTCCACCCGGGGCTCCGAGAGCGCCTTTACTCCCTCAGGAGTGATTTTCGCCTCAAATTCCTTCTCAGTAACAAGTGAGATGAGGTTCCTGCCTTTCAGATTTTGGAAAGGAGGGGAATTTTCGAACGGCATTTTTGAGCCTTTCAAACGGGCAAGCAATTTCTCTTCCTCTACAGGATTGGGGTGATTTAGCAATGAAACAATTGTTTTCCCGACTTCCTTTTCTATCTTGATCCAGTTGTGCTTCCTTGCCCATTGGATGGCGATCTGCGTTTCAGTGGGGGAAAGGCCCGCAATTGCGGAAATGGAATTGAACTCAACAGGGGATTTTTTTAATGCTTCCGCAAGTTTCCTTTCGGGCAGCCCGGAATGGCAGTAAGCCTTGCCTTCGGGAGTCAGTTCCGCGAAAACGGTTTCCTCCTTCTTAAGATGAATAAGTTTCTCATCGGACAATTTGGAAAGAATGCTCATGAGGGAAGAGTAATCCATCTTCAGGGATTCGGAGATTTTCCTTGCCGGAAGGTACTCCTGATGCTTTTCCAACTGCCTCAATAGTCTCATTTCCGCTTCGTTCATTGGAACCAGAAAATTTAGGCGCTTACGATTTATAAGGGTGGCGCTGCATTGCCAGTGCTAGGAAAATGGAAAATAAAAAAACCTCCGGCTAGGCGCATAAAAAAAGGAAAAAAGGGGAACCCTCACTTCTTGCGTTTAAGCACATAGAAGGCGATCCCTAACACTGCCAGAACAAGCAGGCCGTACTGCCATTGGGATGACGCAGCAGTAAAGAAGCCCGTTGCCCACGAGTTTGTTCCTGTGTCGGGAACAATCGGCACATCCAGATTCGGAGCAGGGGGCAATTTTGCCGGCGGTGTTTGGGAGTCGGGTATAACCGCCACCATATTTTCCTCCGGTTCCGGTGCCGCTGTTGGTGCAGCTATTTCCTTGGTTTTTGCCGGTTGCGGAGTTTGGTCCCCTCCAGAATAAGCGCTTGAGCTTACGTAGGAGTTCCCCGAACTGCCGCTATAGCCATTGTTTGTGCTGGGTGGCGTTGTTGGCTGCGGCGCTTGCACACCTGCTTTTGCGCCCTCGTTGCCCAAAACGTCGACGGCGCTCACAGTCCATGTGCCGGTTTTGCCCGGTGTATCAAAGGTGTTCGTTGTGCTCGTGCCCTCCAGGTTCCCATTGAGATAGATGTTGTAGTGGTCGACTCCGGTCATGTCCGTTGCAGCTGCCCAGCTTAGCGAAGTTCCAGAGAGTGTCACTCCTGCTGGCATCACCGGCCCGCTCAAATCTATCTTGAAGGTGATTTCGGGGTCTGAGCAATGCGGAGGTATTTCCGCTCCGGAAGGCAAAGTGCCCGTAAAGAGCGAATCACACACCCTTGCCCTGAGGAAGTAGGTCTTCCCATCCTCAAGCCCTTCCAATGAGGTATTGAAATCAGCGGAGTAATTGCCGTTCTCATCGCTTCCCTCGAAGAACTTCAGCTGCCTCCAGCCGGAATCGTATGTGCTGTTCCCGATTGGAATGCCGAAGAGGCTTGCAACGTCCTCGAACACGCGGTACTGCGCCGTGTCAGGGTTGATGCCGGAAATGTCGCTTGCGTGCATGATTATCGGCATGACCTGGCCGTATGTCGCGCCTGCCTCAGGCGAAAGGATCGCCTTTGAGGGCGGCGTATTGTCAACCATCATCGTGGTGCTGACGCTGCCACTGTTGAACTCGCGGTCCATTGCATACAATCCCATGGTATGAGAGCCATCGGGGAGCCCGTTGGGGACGGTGCCGAATATCCGGCAATGCTGGTCATCAATGATGACTCCCTGGAAGTTGAATGTGGCTTCAGTTTCCTCGTCCACTACTTCACCATAGCAGTTCAGCAATTCGGAGTCAACATCAACAGCCTCTAGCGTCGCGGAGAAATAATCCCCGGTCGAGAGCGGCCTATCGAGCCCTTCCTCGGCAACAAGCTCCACCATCGGCGGAGTGTTGTCGATGTCCATCAGGATCTCGTCCTTGTTCTGGTCGCGTGCAAAATCGAACAGCGTGTTGCAGCTCCTGTCGGTTATCTGCACAACAAGGTATGCCTTGTCGGTCAGGCCCGATTCCTCAGGGATCTGCAGGCTGCCGGCACATACTCCATCGGAATACGGAACATTGCCAAGCGGAACCAATTCGTAACGGCCATCGAGGTATTCAAGAAGATCATCCAGCCTGCCTGGCACCTTCAGCATCCGCATTACCTCAAGCAACTCGTTATCGGTGAGCTCCTCGAAATGTATGTCGATCGCAAAGAATGAGCACTCCTTGAATCCGCTTGCTGGATTGCCCAAATCAATTGCGGGTGCATACACCGAGAATTTCTCGCCATCATGGTACCATCTGCCGGAAGTCGGGTTCAGCACCCATACCTTCGGAGGCTGCTTGTCAAATATGTCAATTTCGCTTTGGACGGTTTCGATATTGTTGAGCTGGTCGTAACTCCGGTATTCAATCGCGTAAATCCCCTCTTCAGAGAAGGAGAAATTCGTGAAGCCGTCGTATTGGATCCAATAGGACCACTCGCCATCACCAATCCGATACCTGTATTCGGTAACTACGCCATCAACATGGCAGATTGGCCCGCCATCAGGTGCGGAGAAGCCGATCGTTGTGTCACGGCATACGTAATAGTCGCACTCCTCATCCTCATCGCAGGCAGTTTTATTGCCCATGATGAGCTTCTCTGTTTCTGGCGGAGTGGTGTCCACACGGTCGATTTCGGTTTCCGTAATTGCCTTGTTGCCGAGCGCGTCCTCGCAATAATATTCAATGGTATGCACCGAATCCTCCTCGAATTGGATTGTTGCCATGGTGTCATCTACGTACATCCATTCGGTCCATTGGCCGCCATCGACATTATACCGGTAAACGATGCTTACATGGTCAACCGGGTGCGGGTATTGATCCTCGCAGTAAAGGCTGATTTCGGTATCCTGCGTGATGAAATAGTGGCAGTCATCGCGTTGGAGCTCCGAGCATGGGATCGCCGGTTTGCCCATCGATTTCCTTACAACAGGAGGTTGCGTGTCAACGATATCTATTTCGGTCTGCGTGTATTCCTCATTGCCCAGCTCATCAATTGAGTGATAGAAGAGCGTGTGCCTCGAGTCCTCCGGGAAGGTGAACGGGCCTTCATAAAGCATCTCATCGCTGCACCATTCAAACTCTTCGGTTTTCTCATCAGGCATCCCGAGGCAATAGTAGTAGTAGGTTTCCACATTGTCAACCGGATGCGGTTCGGGGTCAACTGCAGTCAGCGTAATGGGAGTTTGCTGCGTGATATAATAGTCGCAATTCTCCTCTTCTCCCTCATGGCCTTCGCAGGCATGCTTGGGATTGCCAACTGTTTTTGTAGTGACTGGAGGTACGGATTCCACGACATCCACTTCCCTGTAAACTGGGCCTTCATTCCCGAGTGCATCAACAGCGTAATATTCGAGCTCGTGCCTTGAATCCTCTGCGAAATAGATGGCTCCCTCATAGAGGTACCATTCGCTCCATTCCCCTCCATCAATGCGGTAGCGGTAATACACTTCCACGCTGTTCACGGGATGGGGAAGCGGATCAGTTGCCTCGAACGAGATCGGGGTGCTTTGCGTTATGTAATAGTCGCATCCGAGCGGATCATCATCGCTGCATGCTACTTTGGGATCCCCAACGGTCTTGACAACTGTCGGGCCCTGGTTATCAACTATGTCAAGCTCCTTTTGCGTTTCTGCAATGTTCCCCAAAAGATCCTTGCAATAGTACTCTACCTCGTGCATGGAATCCTCGGGCAAATTGAATTGCACCTGGTCGCTTTGCGTGACTATCCATTCTCCCCAGTCGCCCCACACGCTCTGTTCGTCAAACCTGTACCTGACCCTGTAATAGATCGATACCTGATCCACCGGGTGTGGGTTGGGGTCGTCGCAGTAAAGCGTTATGGGGGTTTGGGAGGTGATGTAAACGCAAAGTGCGTTCGGCATGCTGCATCCGCCTTGCACGGTAAGGTCATACAGTATAGGCGATGCTTCCTGCGTGCCCTTCATGCTTACCTGCACCTCCAAATACCTTCCATTGGGAGTTGTTGCAAAGCCACCGCCATTTGTTACGGTTTCCCAGCTGGACCAGCTTACATGGTTCTCGGAGCTCCTGACTTTGACAATCAATTCGGTCCCTTCAGGAACATTTGCATTCCATGAAACCGGGCCGAGATCGGAACCGGCTTCACCCGCATCATGCACAACATTCCATGTGCCCACTCTCACAGATGCCCTGAACCCAAGGCCAGTTGCATCACTGTATGTGTAGGGGCCCCTTCCGGTATTGAAGACACCCAATGCACCGCCATCGGAACCCCGGTATTTTGCCATCCGGTCATTCCCCCTTAGCAGCACCCATACGTCATTGTTGGAATCAACCACAATCCCCCGGCCTTCGCCGGAATACTGGGTAGCCACGTTCCAAATGACGCTTCCATCAGAGGCAAATTTATATGGCGCTGCGGTTGAACTCCTTGAAACCAGGATGTTCCCATCCTTGTCCGTTGCGACCCCATAGGTTGCAAATTTCACTGCCGCCGGGGTTGAGAATGTCCCGGTTCCGGAATTGTATTCGATGTATGAATAGCCGCTCAATGACCCGAGGTATACATGCGTATTCCCTCCCGAATCATACCCGAGCGCCACTCCGTAATTGCTGCCATAGCTCGAATGGTAATACAGGTTAACTGCATTCGTATTCGTGTCCAGCCTCAGCAAATTGTTGCCGAGTGACGCACCCCAGAGGATTCCGTACTTGTCAACCAATGCGCCATACGGAGTATTCGCGCCAGTAGAGATGGGTCCTGCAAGTATTGCGCCGGTGTCACCATCCAATTTGTAGTATGCTGACGACCCATAGCATCCGAGCCAGATATCACCGTTCAAATCAATTGCAAGCGACCTTCCAACGCAGTTGTTCGGTCCCACACGGGAAACCCATGCAACGCGCTCATCAGTTATTTCACTGGGATCGATGATATTGTTGGTGTTGCTGTCCGTCATTTGGAGCATTTCAGACGGAAGTATGTTGCCGCTGCTGTCCGCATTGAAAGAGGTGTCAATTACGCCATTCCCATTGCGGTCAATCCAGTCATCCGCATAGATTTTAATCACATCTGCCGGCCTGCCGTCAAAATGCCTGTTGGCGACATAGACGTTTCCATCCGCGTCAACAGCCGTCCTTGAAGGCGCAGGGCCCGACCAGTCATCATGGTTGGCAAGCGGCCCGAACCAGGTGTGGTACCTTGCAAGCTCCACATTGTTTGTCGTATCCCATTTTGAAAGCGAATCCTCGCCGGCATTGGCGATCCACATTATCGGGTAAGTGTCGCTTTCCCCGGCCTGTATTTGCAGTTGGTCAGCCACGGTATCATGTTCCAGGCCTACGAGTGTTCCCATATCAAAATCCGAGTTGATAGTGTACGTGTATGACGAGCTGCCATCCTCGCATTCCACGGGCTCTTCATCGCACCATACTTTGGGATCGCCCACCACTTTCCTTACAACGGGCGGGACTGTTTCCACAATGTCGATTTCCGTCTGTTCAACCTCTGTGTTGCCCAAGGCATCGATGCAATAGTATTTCAAAGTGTGCATCGAGTCCTGCGGGAACGTGAACGGTTCATCATAAAGCATCAATTCCGTCCACTTGCCGTCATCGACCATGTATTGATAGTATATCTGCTCTCCGCCAACTGGATGCGGATTTGGATCCTCGCACGTAAATGCTATGGGAGTTTGCTGCGTGATGTAATAGTCGCATCCGAGCGGATCATCATAAGCGCACTCCACTTTCGGGTCGCCGACTTCCTTTACAGTAGCAGGAGGCTGCGAATCAACAACGTCCACTTCGGATTGCACCTGCTCGGCATTCCCAAGCGCATCCTCGCAATAATACTCGAGGGTGTGCTTCGAATCCTCGGGGAAAGAGAATGGCTCTCCATAAAGCATCCATTGCCCGAACTGGCCGTCATCTACGCTGTAGCGGTAGTACACGTTAACATGATCCACCGGGTGCGGCTCCGGATCGGTGCATTCCAGCGTGATCATCGTGTCCTGGTTGATGTAATAGTCGCAATTGTTCGGGTCCTGAGGGTCGCACTCCACCTTGGGGTCTCCAACTGTTTTGATTGTTACGGGCGGGACGGTTTCCACAATGTCATATTCGTAATAATGCTGTCCCTCGTTGCCAAGCGCATCAGTTGCATAATATTCGAGCTCGTGCCACGAATCCTCGGGGAAGGTGAACGGCCCGGTGTAATTTGTCCATTCGGTGCATGGAATTACCGTAAGCAGCACTTCGGAAAGCCCTTGTGTGCAATACCTGTAAGTAATTACAACCGGTTTGTCCTTCACATGGCTGTAATCGGTTGCCATAAAAGTGATCGGCGTTTGCTGCGTGATGTACCAGTCGCATTCCTCCTGCGGAGTGCATTGGTGCTTCGGTTCTCCGACTGTTTTCTCTACTGTTGGGGGAGTCGAATCGACCTTGTCCACTTCGGTTTGCACCTTCTCCTTGTTGCCAAGCGCGTCCTCGCAGTACCATTCGAGTGCATGGCGGGAGTCTTCCTTGAAGGTGAATGGCTCAGTGTAAACCGTCCAATCGGTGCAGAATGGTTCATCCACTTCCGTTACGCAGTATTTGTAATTGATTTTTACATCGTTTACTGGATGCGGTTCGGGATCAATGCATTCCAAAGTGATTGGCGTTTGCTGCGTAATGAAGTAATCGCAGTCGTCCCCTGTTTCGCATTCCAATTTCGGGTCGCCAACGGTTTTTTCGCTCTCCGGAGGCTGCGTGTCAACAACATCAGTTTCAAATTCGTGCTCATTCACATTTCCGAGAATGTCCTCGCAGTAGTACTCCAATTCATGTATGGAATCCTCCGGGAAGGTGAATGTCGCATTCGTGCCATCCACATTCTCAAAATCGGACCATACATTCCAGTCTGATTTCCAGTCCTCCTTGGTGCGGTAGCGGTAGCTGATCGCAACATGGTCGACCGGATGGGGCTGGCCGTCCTCGCAGATTATTGATATTGAGGTATCCTGGGTGATGAAAGTGAACCCATCCCCTTGCACTTTCGGATCGCCTATTAATTTCCTCATGGAAGGCGGCTGCGTATCAACCACATCAACCTCCATCTGCTCCTTCTCCTTGTTTCCGAGTGAATCTTCGGAGTAGTAATATAGGGTGTGCCTCGAATCCTCTTCGAATGCGAACGGGCCGGTGTAGATCATCCAGCCGGTGCAATATGGCTTCTCAACTTCGGAGACGCAGTATTTGTACCAGGTGGTGACATCATTCACCGGATGCGGCTCGGGGTCAACTGCAGCCAAGGTGATAGGTGTTTGCTGCGTGATGTACCAGTCACACTCTTCCTCAGTAATGCATGCATGCTTAGGCTCGCCAACCGTTTTGGTTGTTACGGGCGGGACCGTTTCCACAATGTCGATTTCGGTCTGCACCTGCTCGGCATTCCCCAATGCATCAACGCAGTAATATTGGAGCATATGCTTCGAATCCTCTGCGAATGTGAACGGTTCCCCGTAAACCACCCATTCCGTGAATGCACCGCCATCTACGCTGTAGCGGTAGTAAACGGTTGCATCATTGACGGGATGAGGCTGCGGGTCAACGCACCTGAAAGTTATTGGAGTTTGCTGGGTGATGTAATAATCGCACCCTAACGGATCATCGTCGGAACATTCAACGCTAGGCTGGCCGACAAATTTCTCCGTTATTGGAGGCTGCGAATCCACGAAATCCGCCTCCACAATGGGGTTGCCTTTGTTGCCGACGTAATCAACTGCATAATACTCCAGGGTGTGGTAGGAATCTTCCTGATAGCTGAAGGAACCGGCGTATTCCATCCATTCAGTGCAGCTTTCCGGATCGACATCAAAGTCGGGCCGCGTGCAGATGCGGTAGTATATCTTGATGGGCTTGTTTTCAGCATGGCCGAAATCAGTCGCGGTAAGGGTGAACAAGGTGCTCTGGTTAACGTAGTAATGGCAAACATATCCGCCGGTTGGTTCTGTTTCACATTCTATTTTGGGATCACCGACTGTTTTCTCAACTGTTGGAGACTGCGAATCAACCTTCTCCACTTCTACGTGCTTCTGCTCTACATTCCCAAGCACATCCTCGCAATACCATTCGAGCTCGTGCCTTGAATCCTCCTTGTATGTGAACGGTTGGGAATAAGTCGTCCATTCAGTAAATGCGCCATCATCAACTTTGTAGCGGTACTTTATCACAACTGCATCGGAAGGATGCGGCTGCTGGTCCTCACACGTAAGGGTTATGGAGGTCTGCTGGTTGATGAAGTAATCGCAGTCATCGCCTGTTCCGCACAGCGCTTTCGGCTCGCCAAGAGTTTTTTCGCTGATGGGCGGCTTTGTGTCAACAATATCGATCTCAAAGTGGTGCCTTTCCTCGTTCGCGCAATAATCAATTGAATAATACTCTATTTCATGAATGGAATCCTCGCTGAAGCTGATCGGCCCGGAATAAAGAATCCAGCTGCTCCACGCGCCCCACGGGTCGGCAAAATCAATTTTGTACCTCACGCGGTAATAGATTTTCTCGTTGTCTGAGTAGTAGCCATCCGCTGGGATGAAATCGGTTGTATTAAGGGATATCAGCGTGCTCTGGGTGACAAAATAGCATGCCTCTGCTTCCTGCTGGTCACCGAGGTAATCGCACCTCACTTTCGGAGTGCCGATTGTTTTCACTGTTGTTGGAGGAGTGCGGTCTATCACGAAGCATACTTCCGGCTGGAAGCTCATTTTCCCCCAATTGCCCGCAAGGTCCCTGCCATGCAATTTCACGCAATGCCTTCCCTCGCCAAACCGGGAGTTGTTGATCGTTGCATTTACCCATTCGCAAAGCTCATCGAACAGCCCATCCGAGGCGAACATCGGGTAGCCCGCGCCATTCGGCAGCCGGGTCCAGTTGCCATCCATGAAATACTCCGCGTACGTTATGGGAGACTGTGAATCACAGATTTCAGAAATGAGCAGCGGATTTTGTGCGCACGCCCAATAAGGAATGGTAACGTTCCTCACGATTTCCGGAGGAATCAGGTCCATGTCGAATGGGACCGAGCTGCATTCGCCCCAGACGCCAGCAATGTTCTGGGACCTCACATAAATGTCATGTCTGCCATCAACGATCCCATAATTCGCAAGTATCAAGTCAAGCCTGCTAATGTATTCCACCAGCTTCTCCTCGTTGTATGTGCCATCGTCGGCCGGGTAAACATAATAGCCGGTGCCCGGATAGCCGCATTCATCGAAATAGAATTCGGAATAATTTATCGGGGTGCATGTGTCTGTTGTCGTTGCATGGAAATTGATCTTGTAATTTGTCGGATCGGGGTATGCAACCAGATCGGTTACAACCGGGCCCGTAAGGTCAAGCGGGCCTTGGGTGCCGTCACAAACATCATAATATACGCCTTCCTGGCAGAACATCGAGGAGTACCTGTCTCCACAGCCGTTTTCTGTGCATGACTGGAAGCCATAATAGCAAATATCATCCGTAACGGTTCCCGTTGTCGGGCAGTATTGGTCCGCCTCAAATCCGCAAGAGCACGAATCAAGGTCGCAGTACCCGCCGTAATGGCAGTAGTCATCTAGCAGATAAGGTTTGCAAGCCTCCTGATTCTCTGCGGAGCATTCGTCCGGGGGAACAGTGCATTGGGGCGTCGGTGAAGGCGAGGGGCTCGGGGATGCTATTGGCTCGCAATTAACATCAGCCTGGCACATGCTTTCCCCTTCCCCTTCAACGCTCACGCATTGGAATGCATCGTTGCAAACGGAATGGTAAACTGGCGGAATGGAGGGCGACGGAGAAGGTACTATCGAAGGCTGGCAGTCCGCATCAGCTGTGCAATCATTGTCGCCTGCACCCTCAACGGATGCGCAGATGTAATTCGGAGTGCACTCGGAATGGTAAACAGGAGGGATGCTTGGTGAAGGGCTCGGGGAAATCGAGGGCGTAGGAGTCGGGGAAGGGCATGGCGAAGGGGTGCAAAGCAGGAACATCGTCTGGTTACCCCCAGTTGTTTCATTTGTTGTGGCCGAGCTCACGCTAAGCAATATGCCTGCGAATATAATCAGGAGATAAATGTGGTAGGACGCAATCAGGTTGCCCAAAGCACCGGATAGCCCAAGCCTGCTTTTCCCTCTTTCCATACCGACCCACCTCTAGACTTAAGAAAATGAAATGGAAGAAATAGGAAGAAAATCTCTAAAATTGTGAATAGTGCTGACACGGATTTGAATTTCGAATCCTGATGCTAATCTGTTATAACGCAACTATTCCCACCCCCTTTTTTATTTGCCGTAGGAGAATTCGTAGGTAAACTATAAAAACGGGTAGGTAACTACTTTGCAGTTACAATATAACAGTATAACATACACTATGACTAATAAGGATTATTTCTATTTATTTTAAAAAAAAAGATTTTATTTTCAAAATTCTAATAGTAATACTATTTCGGCTCAGCAGGTTTCTCTTTACCTTCCAGGTTTCCCTAGTTTGAGGTTCTTCCTGACCCTTTCCAATTAGAGCACGAATATCACTTGGGTTCAGGTGGTTTGCGCTTTACTCTCCACGTCTCAACAATTGAAGTCCACTCCCCACCAATGTGGCGCAGGGCTTCGCCGAATTTTGTTGATGTGCGTATTACCATCTCATGCCGTTTATCCTTGTCCGTCATTCCTGTAGGGTTCTTCCTCTCCCTCGCAAGGAAGCCGCACGCGATCATCCTCGGTATCACAAGGTTCCTCAATGTTGACATCGGAACGCTGTTCTTCGTAGCCCATTCTGCGACATCGTCCCCGGTTGCTTCTTCGGTTGAGGCAAGGTAAATGAGCAGCTTGCCCGCTATTTCATATTGCATCTTCTTGTATTGTGGAGGAAAAACGAGTTTAAGGATGTCATCCGTTTCCCATCTGGCCTGCAGGGACATGGGCAGCTTATTATAATGGAACCATATGCTCTCCTTCGAAGGGATGCCCCTCGAAGCAGGTTCGCCCGTCTTCCGTATTTCCTTTTTTTCCTCTTCCATAAAAATCACCGCTAGATTTTCCGCACGAATCCCTCGCAATCAGCAAGAACGTCCGCCCAGGACTCGTACCCATATTTAAGCAGGTCAAGGAATTCGTCGTAAACATTGTTGCCCCCCAAAACTCCCCGTTGGGCATATGCCATCGGGCCAAGTGTGCGGGAAAGGAACCCCTTCACGGAATTGATCGCTTCGAGTGCATCCTCCTTCCCTTCAAGTGCCGAGAAATCCGCCATCCGGATTATTTCCCTATCGGAAAAGGAGGAGTATTTTTTTGCGAGATCACCATAGCCCATTTCGGGATATGTTTGGATGAGCTCATGGAGCACCAATATATGGGAAAGTGCTTCACGGTAGGGCGTATTCTTGCTTTTCTTAATAAGCATGGATTTGAATGCGGCCATATTTTGATCAGCAATGGGCTATTCTCAGAGTAAATATATAAACATTGCCATGGTGTAACGGGAAATTAGTCCTTCTTATCAACGGAAAATGGCGCCACCATGACTGAAGCCGCCAAATACCAGAAAATCAGCGTTAGGAAAAAACCCGCCGGCCGGAGGTTTTTGGATAATTCCACAAGCGGAATGCGCAAATCATCATTGCCTCCGGTCGTATTTGCAATGATGTCGCTCCCGCCCTCCAGAATATATGGGAACCAGAAAATCGGGTTCAGGTGCATCTGGCGCAGGTATGCGGTATCGCAATTGAGCGCTTTCTCCTGTATGCAAAGCACATTGGTTTGATCCGTATGGTAGGAGCCGATGAAGGGGAAATTTGCCGCCATTGCAACAAGGAAAAAAAGCAGCAGCTTTTCCCAGGATGGCAGGAAAAAATCGGAAAGCATCATTTAGGTCACATTTTCGAGAGTTTCACGGTGAAGCGGAAATGCCTCGCATCCGACTCCAGGAACTTTAGCGTTTCAAGGGTGAAATCAAGTGCCGCTATTGCCAGCAGCACATCAATTGCCGCATCAACGAGCACGAACCGGAGAAGGTTGAAGAAAACATAGGCGAACATTGCGCCGAAGAAAAGCCCGCTTCCTACGGAAAGAATTACAAGAGGGCTGCGCGTAACGATCAGGGAGAAATCCTCCTTCTTCGATATGAGCATGTCAATTGCGACCCATAATGTGCCAAAGCATAGGAAGATGGATGCGATCGCCATCAGGAAGTTCCCTATTGTAAGTATGAAATATGCGAGATCGGCCCCGCCGGACTGCACTTCCTTCAGAACAAGGAGGAATTCGGGCACGCTTGTCAAGATTACGGGTTTTGTGAAGCCGAAATATTGAAGGAAAACAACAGCTATAAGGATCAGAATGACGCCAACAGCCTTCTTCATGCGCTCACCTGTTTAAACTAATTTGCGGGGGTATAATAAGTTTTCTTATGAGGGCAATTGGGGCCGCTCCTGAGGCTATTTAAACATTCCCGGCAATAATGTTCCCACATGATGACACTGTCCCAGACTGAGCGCAAGCGATGAAGATCGAGGTAGCTACTGACACAATTTTTCATGGGATCCTCGATGGGTTTGTTGGAGGGGTGCTACCTCCTTTTTTATGAATTGCCAGCGGTACCGCCATGAATTGGAATGGATATTGGAATTGCTTTTTTGAAAGCGGCTCAAGTAATTTGAATTATACTTTATGCCGCAGTTGTCGAATTGAGTGCATTCGTGCGGATCCGGAAGCCTGCACCAGCAGCAGTGAAATTTGCATATATGGTTATATTCAGGCGATCGCTTTGGGGAACCGTCCCCCAGAGCGCCCATGTTGAGTTCCAATTGCCCTCGCCAGAAAGGTCGCAAACGGAGACTGTGTTCGTCACGCCTCCCGTTCCGGATGAATTTGCGCAGGTACGGACGCCAGTGCCGGCAAGGGATGCATTGAGGTGCATGTAAAAATCGAATGTTGAAGTGCCCGTGTTCAATATTTCATACGCGGGCCAGCCCATTCCGCTCTGGCAATCGGTTATTCCGTCTGCTGATGCGCATGGCACCACAAGCGCATGGTAGGCGCTGGTTGCATTGAAGAAATATGCTTCCGTGGGGTTGGAAACTGAAGGATCGGATGTTGTGGAATTGGATTTGCCTGCGCCTAAGGTGAATACAGTGAAGGAAATTGATGCGCTTAGCTCCCATGTTCCGGCATTGCATAAATAACCTTCAGAGGAAGCGGTATCAGCGATGCATGCGCCGGTTGAGTTTACGCAATCCGTTGCCGCGCTGCAGCATGCCAAATAAAATGTTTCGCCCATCGAGGTATTGCGGATGTTTTCCCCGCCGTCATCGCCGCAGCATTCGCCTTCAGCCTGATAGGCAGTGTAGCCCCCCAATGCATCGGATTCCCCCGTTACTGCGCATATTTTGGAGCCTGCAGTATCCCATGAATGGTCGGAAACATCATCGCAGTAGTAGCCGTTGTGGGTGTTGCACGCAACCTGCTCTGCATCTCCGGAATTGCCGCAAACATCAATGCTGCTGCTGTCAGTTGGGTCGGATCCAAAGCCGGTGCAGCAGGTGGTTGTTGCTGCGCAGACCCCATCAGCGTTGTAATCTCCGCCGGAGGTTATTGTTGAATCGCACGCGTTTGATTCGGAGCAGGAACTGCAATCAGCTGCAAAAGCTGCTCCAGTATAGCATACATGCCCAGAAGTGTCGCACGCATTAGCAGCGCAGATGCCGGTTTGCACGAAACCGCTGCCATCAATTGAATCATCGCATGCGTCTCCTGAAGTATCATCACAACTATAAACCATTCCGCTTGCGATATCAGTGTTCGCGCAGCCATCTGTTCCGCAATTGAGCCTTGTTGCGCCGCTTGTCCTGCAGGAGCCGTCAACGCAGGTACCCTCGTCAGCTGGGCCGGAAGCGGCAGTTGTGTCGCAGATCGCTCCTTCCGCCGAGGCGCAGGAGTTAGTTTCGTCATTCCCACCCCAATCCGTTGCAGAGCAGCCTGAAAGGCTGCCGCATTCATCCGAGCCTGTTGTGCTTGCAACTATCAAGGAGGTTGTGCAGGTTGATTGGGCGCAGTAGCCGTCCCTTGCATAATCCCCCCCTGTTGCACCGGAATCGCATTCCCTTCCTGCTGCACAACCTGCATAGTAAGTGCTGCCTGATTTGCCTATAGCGCCGCTTGTGGTGCAGCCGCTTGAGGTGCAGGTGCCTGTTTGGCCGAAACCAGATCCTTGAATTGCATCATCACATGAATCTCCTGAAGTGGAAGTGCAGCCCACGGCCATGTTGGCATCCGTCAAGTCGGCATTTGTGCAGGAAGTGCCGCAATTGACCATTATTATGCCGCTGGTACGGCAGGAATCTTCTACGCAAACGCCGCCAGCAGTAGGCCCGGTTGCTGGTGTAGAATCGCAAAGCGAGCCCTCATTGCCCGTATCGCATCCATCATCCGAATCCGCGTCCGTGAATACGCCCGCGCTGCAGCCTGTTGTAAGGGTGCCGCATTCGTCGGTGCCTACGGAGCTTGCAACAATTGCGGTTGTTGCGCAAGTGCTGGTGGCGCCGGCGCAGTAGCCGTTCCTAGTGTAACCTAATGAGGGGGATGTGATGTCCGAATCGCATTCATTTCCAGAAGCGCATCCGGTGCTGTAGGTGCCCGCATTGAGCCTCACGGTTCCGGAAGTAGCGCAGGTGCTGGAGGCGCATATCCCTTCGGAAGAAAGCGGCACGCCTGTTGCGGGTGTGTTGTCGCAAATGTCTCCGGCTGAAGCGCAACCGCATGAATTGTCCGAGTCAGTCCAGTCGGGCGAGGAGGCTTCGCTGGAGGAAATCGCACTGGTGCAGCAAGTGGTGGATACGCAAAAACCGTCGCGCACGTACTGAGGCGGAGTGCCTCCAGTTTGAATGGCGCTGTCGCAGACATAGCCTCCGTTTGCGCAGCCGGTTGTGAATGTTTGGCTTGAGTTCATTACTATGCCACTAGAAGTGCATGCGTTGCTTGCGCAAATGCCATCCGCATTGTTGCCTGCATCAGTGCTGTCGCAGGATTTGCCTCCGGAATCGCAGCCGCACACAACATCATTCCCAGCAGGTGCGGTTGTTCCTGAAGATTGTTGGCTATCGCGGACGACGTCAGTGCATTGGTAACCATCTATGTTCCAGTCATAATTCCATCCGCCGGATGTACTTGCGCAATACCTATCATCCAATGTTGACACACCATTGCAGCAAAAATTACCTCCATCCGATTCCCCCTGCCATGTTTCTGTATACATGCCGTCATCCCCGCAGCAATTATCAAGGGGACCAGTTGCAATCCAAGTAAACGGCCAAGCATACCCACTTGTGCAAACGGCACCGTATATATCGATTTCGGTGCTGTCACAGCACGCTGCGCATGCAAAGGAACTCATATCACACTCGGTCTCTAACCAAGTCGTGCCTGTTAGTGAATACGTGCAGGAACTTCCAAGAGCATTGCAACAAGAATAACCATCGGCGATTGAGCCTGCCGGGCAATATAAAGCTTCCGCCAGATTTGCCAAAGCAATCAGGACAATTGCTGCCAGTCTTACTGCTTTAAGGAACTTTCTGATCGCCAAATCAAATTTTTTCAAATGATCTCCTCCTTGAACCGCATTTTTTCCTGCTTGACCGATAACAATTTCATTTACGTTGAGGGCGTTACACTACGAACCCGAAAGCATCCTCGATGATTCCGGTTCCTTTTCCCCGTTCCTTGCCCCTGATGGTGAAATCCACCGTCTCGGCAAAATATTCGAGGTATTTGAACTTCCCGAATCCCCTGAAAGTGAACGGATGGGAAGAGTACGCCTTTGCAAACAGCGAATATTCCTTCCCGAATATGTGCCACCTGCTCCCGTCCTTTGTTTTTTCTATGTTGAAATCCGGGAACTGCAGCGTCCGGCCGTTCTTCATGTCAACATATTTAGCCTGCGTCCACAATTTTATTTTTGCGGGTATGATCGGCGTGTAAAGCGCGAAGAACTCGAAAACGTTGCCATCCTTAAAATAGAACCTTCCCCAATTCCAGGGGATGAATGGCGAAGTGAGAATCACCTTCTGCAAATAGCAATTCCCGGAAAATGGCTTTCCGTACAGCATGCCCTTGAATTTGAAATAGAGGTTCACGAACCCATAGCCGTTGTTAGCCGCGAGGAAATTGATGATTTCATAGGGTTTGCCGCGTTTGGAGCGGTTTATTTCAAGGGAAATCCTGCTCTTCCCATTCTCCTCGAGTGCAAGATCGTATTGGGGATATTTGCCCTCAATTGAAAAATCGTGCTTCCGGTTTGAGAATGAGAGTGAATTTTCCGCATCCGATGAAAATAAGAGGCTTTTTGCCCTCGAGTCAATCACTACCTTCTTCTTCCCGTCGAAGTACCAAACAACTGCCGCGCAGTCGGATTCGATTTTTGAATTCCCTCCTTTCAATTTCACCTTATTGATCTCCATTCCCGAGGAAGGCCTGCCGAAGGTTACTACCAGCTGCCTTTTGCTGCTATCATCCACGAAATACATGAACCAGTACTCCTTCCCGAAAGGGGGCAGGGATTCGAATTTGAAGAAGAAGTCGTCCGCCTTCTCATACCTATTCGTGCCCAGGAAGCGCGATAGTGTCCTGAGATTGGAGGAAATGATGCCTATAGCCTCCTTGGAGGCCTTCCTTTGGATATTCCCCAATTTCGGCAATTTTGATTGGTAATAGCTGAATGTTTTGCCGATTTTTTTCTCCAGCTTATTTACGGAGAATGGTAACAGGTCCATTTGGCACCGGATCTAGTAACCGCTCCGATTTTTTAATGGTTTGGCTCCGCCGCCAAAGAAGGAATTTGATTTGCAGAATAAGAAATGCAGGGGGGGAGATTTGAATTCGGGGACCGCACCGGATTGATGCAATCTCTCCCGCAGCCCTAAGGCACAGGGTTTCCTGGAGCCCTTTCTTTTTCCCGAAGCTTTTTCTTCCGCGAAGACTTAACAAGTCTTCGGGGCCGTGAAGAACGGAGTTCTTCCCGGTCGGGAAAGAAAAAGGCTCTCCTAAGCCCTGCGCATTTGACCAGGTTGCAGCAAACCTCCCTTCAATGAAGGAAGGAACGCCTCTGCCACCCCTGCAGCAGCTACAATTAGGGATAGGGATATTTTAAACACTAATCGGACGGGGGCTTACTCCGTTGTTTTCCCGTCGAAATGCTCTTCCTTCGCAAGCGCATCCTTCTTCGTTTTGCGCAAGACCTTGTCCTGGTGCTCCGGAGGGGAATAAATAGTGTATAATTTCAAATCGGTTTTGCCGACATTGATTACATTGTGCTCCGCACCGGAAGGCACGATTACGCCTGAACCGTCTGAAACGGGATTCCTTTTCCCATCAATCACGACTACGCCCCTTCCCTTCTCAAAACGGAAAAACTGGTCGACATCGGGATGGGTTTCGCTGCCTATCTCCTCACCGGGTTTAAGGCACATCAGCACAAGCTGGGAATATTTGCCGGTATAAAGCACTTTGCGGAAATTCGAATTTGCCAAAGTAGCCTGCCCCAAATTGGCATTAAATCCCCTCTTCATACCAAACACCCCTCCCGCTATATGCGTAAAAAAAATAAAAATGGAAAAATCAGATCTTCGGGAACATCGCATTCTTGTTCTGGTTCGAATCGACCTTTTCCCTCTGCAATATCGGCTTGTTGCCGCCGGAGCCCATTACGGTTTTGATTTCCATCTCCTTTACGTGCCCTCCGCCCTTCTTCCTGAATTTCAATACGTAGATTATGACGCCGATGACCGATGCGACAAGCACAACGATCGCCGCCATTATGGTGGGGTCGTTCAGGTCGCTTTGCTTCGTCGGAAGGGTGTTTGCACGGTCGCGGAGTTCGTCCGCACGCTTCGCGATTGCCTGGAAGTCCGCCACCTTCACTTCCGTCTGGTTCGCAATCCTCTGCCCAAGGATGGCCAAATCCTTTACGACATCAACGTACTTGTTATTGAGGTCGATGACTCGCGTATCGGTGTCCCCGAACTGCTTCTTCGCAGCATCAATCGACTTCTTCGACTCATCCACGCTGTGCAGGGTGTTGTTGTAGGCATAAAACAGCCCTTTGGGATCGTTTATCAGCGCCTCAAGCTCCCCGTATTTCACGTTCATTTGGTTGAAGTTGGCCGAGGCGGTCTCGAGAAGAGTCGCATTCTGGAGCCTTTCATTCGCGGTTTCAATTTCCGCCTTCTTTGCCTCTATTGGCTCGAATTTGACGTCCACCTTAAGGACGAGGTTCTTCGTCTTCTCCATCAGGTCGCGTCCGTTGGTCTGCAGCTCCTTTACGGATGCCACGTCCTTCCGCTTGTTGAACTCGGCAATGATTTCTTTTGCCTCGGAATTCACATCGGTAATCTTATTGCGCATTGCCTGCGAGGAGAGCGATATCACATCATCCACCAGGGAATAATCGAAAAGGCACACGGGGTCCTTGTCCATGGTGTTCCCGAGGAAATACCGGTAGCCTATTGACGGGTCGTCCATGAATATGGTTTCATTCTTCGCGTTCTTTGCAGCCTCCTCGATCTGGGTCAACGCGCTTATTATCGCATCCTTTGTATCGGCAGTCCTCAACAGTTCCACCTTCGCCTTGTAAGCGTCCCATGCGGCCTTCCACCTAGCCCTCTGCGCGAATGCCAAATCGCATACCCTTCCGGTCGCGGCATCGATGCACTTGAACTGGTACCAGAAAAAAGCATCCTCCACGTACTTGTAGAAATTGTTATGGCACAAATTGAACAGGTAATCGGACTGGTTGAACTTATCGAACAAATCCACTTTGCTCTGCTCGGTGAAGCCAGTTGCGCCGCTCACCTTGTAATAGTCCTTGAGCACTTCAACCAAAACGGCCTCGTTAAGAACGGGCGCTACCCTGTCATCAAAAACAACGGAATTCTTGTCATCAATTTGCAGGATGAAGTAGGTTTTCCCCGTTGTGGAAAGGTTCATCTTGAAATAGGAGGCGCTTTCCCCGCGCATTATGTACTTTTTCGCTTCTGCGGAAATTTTGTCGTCAAGCGCATCGGCCGAAACCACGTTCGCAAACATGGCAGCTATTAGCAAAAGAAGGGCAAACAGCCTGAATGTCGAATCCATCTAAATCGCCTCCGCTTGATTAGTCAGAAATCCTTTATAAATGTATTTTGAGCGATTTGGCGATCACGGAAAATATAAAAAGGGGAAAATGGAAAAAAAGATTTTTTCCCGGTCTATTCGGTAAGAAGCGGATTGCTCACCCTGCCCATGAACAATATCGCCCCATTCGAATTGTCCTGAATCAGGAATATGAACGGGTGGTCGGCTGTGAAATCCGGGATCCGGACGGGCATTTCAACCGAAGTCATTCCTACAATGATTCCGGTTGCAGCAGCAGCCTCAGTACCTTCCTCGTTCACCTCCACAAAAGCCTTATGGAAAGCGTCGGAAACGAAGAGATCCTTTTGGCCGTCAATGCCGGATAGGTCCGCGGTTTCCGAAAATGCCTCGCGAATCCCCATTGCCTTTAGTTGGCCCTTGAGATTGTAATTCTTCGTGAATTTGAATTTAGGCAGGGTAACAATGACATCCTTGGAGGCGAGCGATGTTTTCCACGCAGCCAGATTCGCCGGGTTGAGCTCCTTCTCCAATTCGCTTATGCCATTACCCTTCGGAAGCAGGATAAGCATTGAAAGGTCCTCCCCTTTGTAGTCCATATCCAGCATCTGCAGCTTTTCGTTCTCCATGTATTTGAAAATATCTGTTTTATGCATCATGGAAACGACCCTCGTCTGTGTTGCATCCAATTTGAAATCACCATCCTCCGTCAATTTTTTGTCGAATTCCTCAACCCATGCACCCTTGAAGTAGATGGCGTTTGTAATTACCAGCCGTGTTGACGGGTGTATTGACCCTTCAGGAAGCAGGTCCTTGATCTTCTCATTTGTTTTGCTTTCCACCCATTTGTTTATGGTATTCCTTGAGCCTTCCGCATCCGCCTTGAAATCGAGGTTGTTCGCCTCGCTGGAATAATAATCGATTGCAGCCTGCTTGTAATCCGGCAGTATTGCAAAGTCCTTCTGCATCCAAAGCGCGTTCGCGACATTGAGCTGATAAGATCCGTTCTTCGGAACCAGCCTTGCATTCAATGATTTGAAAGCGTCATGCCTCTTTGCGGCGTTGGGATCAAACCCGAACACGTTTTCAATTTCCTTTGCAGTATTCCCTTTTGCGCCCTCGTAAAGGATTCCGAAAGCCTCCGCCATGCTGAAGCCGGAAAAGAAGAGGTTGCCGGGGTTGCCCTTAATCTGGGAGTAGAAATCAAGCGTGAATTTGTTCGTTGCATCTGAAAGATCGGCATTTGAAGGAATTGGCGTTGCCGTTGTTTCCGGCGTAGGAGTCGGCGTAATCAAGCCCGTGCACCTCCAGTTGATTTCAGCTGTTTTGGTCTCCAGATTTACAACGCAAGCGGGCGAGCATCCCTCATGCCCTTGGACATTCATGCCTATCCAGTAGGTCCCGGTCATGGAGTTGCACCATATAACATCGGCCAGGATCCCGGATTCCATGCAAACGCTTTCTGATGCGATTTTCATTGCTACCGCGCCAGTAATTTTCAAATCCGTTCCATCCTTAGTACAGGCAATATTTTCATCCGGAATTGGTTGCGTGCAACCGAACAAAATAAAAGCGCCAACAAGCAAAAATGAAAGTGCAAAATATTTCATATCAATTTTCACCCAATAGTTAAAACCGGCGTTTAATAATACCTTTTCCAAATTGCTAGGCAAACGCTTAACTATCGCCTGCTTGAAACCTTTAAAAAAGCGGGCGGGCATAATTGTAGTCCATTCCCTAGACTAGAAATGAGTAGGGAAGATGTGAGTTTTTATCCCGCAGTAGCTCAATCTGGCTGAGCGTCTGTAGGCCTTTTCACACGAAGAGGCATGACGAAACTGTAGTTCGGCTGACTTCACATGAAGTCGAATCGCTTACCAGAAATCAGAAGGCTGCCAGTTCAAATGCCCGCGACGGGGACACCTTGCCGGTTTCCCCTTGACCGGGCCGGTCGTTCCCCTTCCCAAAGAGGAACTTTCGGTCCGCCGTATATTTATTATCCGGTTTGGGCGGTAAATCTGGCCTGCGGGATTTTATATTTATGCTGCATTTGTTTGCAGTACTGCCTTGGTAGTGTAGTGGTCCAGCATAGGGGCTTGTCGTTGAGCCTCTTTTTCTTTCCAAAAGAAAAAGACCCTCGGGAGAACAAAGAAAGGGTCTTGATCTGCGAATCAGGAAAAGAGGTTCTGCAAACAGCCCTTG
>JBDRLB010000020.1:0-29069 GCA_043813365.1 Microcaldota archaeon
GCGAGGAGAACGACCCGAGGCAGCGCACCCTCACATCTTATTAACGGGGAAATCCTACGCCTTTAGGCGTAGGTAATTTAAGTTGGGAATGCAAAAACAATGGCTCAGATCGTAACTTCGTATCATCAAAACGCCTGAAGAGCGCTTTTCAGGAAGCTCGTTTATCATCATCGCCATTGCTTTCCTCGAATGAGGGAAAAGCACTGAGCTGGCGATCATGTGATTAGCGGACTTTCCTGAACTCTTTTTCCAATTTCTGCTGCTGGAGCCATCTGAACACCCCCTTTTCCTCCAGCGGCAGATCAAACTAGGCGATAACGGTTAATATTCCGGATCAGGGGTAATTTCGGGTGATTTTCTTTAAGCGTTAGCCTCCAGTCGGGTCCGGCATCAGCAACAGCGTGTCATTCTCCTTTATCCCTACTTCCTGCAAGGTGGAATCCGGATTAAGTATTTTATTATCCTGCGTTGCAAGCACAAACCGGTCCTTCAGCTGCAGGGATTCGGTAAGCACTTCCAGCACGGATGAAACCGTGAATTCCGGCTCAACCGCAAGCACGGTCTCCTTTCCGCTTGTTGTATGCGAAACTGTTATGTTGAATTCTGCCATAAGTACCACCTTGAGCTAATAAGCAGCCAACAATATTAATGCCTTTCGCCATAATATCTTCATGGCCGAAAAGAGGAAGCCAAGGGTTGTATCCGTGAAGAGGAAGCCGCGAGTGGTTGATGAGACGGATTATTCCCTTTTGCTGGAGAACAAGGAGCCGGACAACCTTATTCTTGGAAAGCGGGCCGAAAGGAGGGAAATTCACGATTCCGCCCGTGACAAGCTAAGGGAAGACATGCTTGCAGACATCACCCCGGTGAAGCCGCCGCTCGAGCATCTGGAATTAGAAAGGGAAATCGACGAGGATAGGAAGAAAAGGCATTCCATAGGAAGGAAAATCCGGAAGGTTGTGGGGCTGGAATAGGCATCGCGTGAAGCAGGTTAAAGTCGGTAATTATGGCAAGATTCAACGCTTACAGGCCCGAGCGAGAAACCTATCGCCACCTTAAAAAATTAAGTGAGAGAAATCCTGTAGATATAGACGGCATATCGAGTTACGATCCGGAAAGGTATGCTCGAATGGCATCCGAAGATCCGGTAAGGACAAATGTTGCACAGCATAAAGTTCTGCTCCGCAAGGTTGTAGGTCGCGCCAGCGGGACTATAACTGCAACAGCCGCAGAAAAGAAAGCATTATCCGAATTTATCATAAGGGCACACGGGAATCCGCCGCTTTTTAATGTTTTTATGCCGATGACAGAAAAATATTCCGTTCCCTCCTCAGAACTGGAAAAATTCATTTCCAAGGTTGGAGGAAAGGAAAGGGCTTATCATCTACTAAGGCAATTTTCAGATAGCATAGCGATGATCGGCCTTCCACTTTCTAACAGAAATAGGATGGAGTCGCCAAACAAGCAGGCATTGCATTTGATGGATCATGCCATGGCAAATATTTTATCAATCGCCGTAAAGGCGTGGCAACAAATTAAAGGCAAGGTGTGACGGATGCACGAACCCTATGATGCATACATTTCGGAAACAGCTCTTTCGAAGGCGGAGAAGCTGTTCGAGCATGCTGCAGCGCAAGGGCTGGAGGCGCTGGGGCTTCTGGTGGGGAATGTTTTCGTCCATAATGGGAAGCAGTATGTGGTGGTGGAGAATTTCATAACCGCTAAAAACCTTCCAACTGCAGTCAGCGTGAAATTCACAAAAGAAGCATTTACGGAGCTCTCAAAAGCATACAGTTCCCATTTCAAGGAGCGCAAGCTCATTGTGGGCTGGATACACTCGCACCCTTCCTATGGCTGCTTCCTTTCACAGACGGACATCAACACCCAAAAACGGTTCTTTTCCTCCCCGTTCAACATCGCGATGGTTGTGGACCCTTTGCGCTGGAAGGGCGGAAGGATGGAAGAGAGGGTTTTTAGGGTTAGGGGTAATGATTTTTACGAAATAAGCTTCGCAATAATTCAAAAGAAAAGTGGTTGAGTTGGACGAGATCCAGCAGAAAATTGATGTGGAAATGGAAGTACCCGCCGCAGAGCCGGCACCAGCAAAAAAAATCAGGAAGAGGAGGATTTCCGTCCCGAAAGGCGAGGGCAGGCTTAAGCTAACGAAGTTCGATTTCATCCTTTTGCAGCTCATAAAGGAGGGGAAGAATAATTCCGATGAGCTGAGGGCAATTTTCAATTTGGAAAAGGCGGAATTCGACCGGAGAGTTGCGCAATTGAGGGAAGGGGGGTTTATCAACGCCAATCCCGATTCCTCTTCAGTTTTCCTTTCCATGAGGGGGATAAACGATTATTCCATCAAATGGAAAAGCGCTGCGGATGACTGGCTGGGAAGGAAGGAGAGAAAACCAAGGGTAAGCAAGGAGGCAAAAACGGCCCAAAATGCCTCTGAAACCACAACCACTAATTCCGAACCCCTGCTTGATCTCGAGCATACGATCCAATCCAAACTGCCGATTGAGATTTTGTGGAAGGAGCTCTCGCCGATGCATGAGAAAATTCTGGAGCTTCCAGAGGAGAAAAGGGCGCAGGAAACAATTGACATCATGGACCTGATAAGGAAATACGGCCCGACTGATAAACAAAAGGACCTCCTGAACAAAACTTCCCCATTCGTTGAGAGGCACATGAAGAACGGGGCTGCAAAGAAAAAAACAGAAGTGAAAAAAACACCTGAAACTCCCAACAGCAAAGGTTTGCCGGCAATTGTCCAACCCCCATCAACCTCCGAAGCGAATATTCCCGCCCCTGCTGAAAAGCCTTTTTACAACCGGGCGATTTCAGAACTCTCAAAGCAGGCTGCCGAAATAGAGGAGAAGGGCGAGAAATGCGAGCTCTGCAAAACCGGCTTCCTTATTTCCGTGAAGCAGGAGGAGCATAACCCCAAGTACGGCCATTGCTTCTGCGGCGCCCCCTACCACAAGGATTGCTATGGGGGAATAGTGAACGGCGATAGCAAATGCATCCGCTGCGGCCGCAAGCTCGGAAGCGGAGCTGATTTCAAGGTGGAGGATGCGTTCAAGCAGATACGGGACATATCATTCTAGGCGGGAATCGGGGGCACGGATTCGGAACATATCATCCTGGATGCACTGGGCAGTCCTTCCTTTTCTCAACCGTAAATGCGCGAAAACTATTTTTCCTTCCGTCATGCATCAGGATTTTGCCCGATAAATTCGGCTCGTTTTTCAGGCTCTCCATCCTCAATTTCAAGAATTCGTTCACCTGCATTGACGCAACAATCGAATTAGTGGTGCTGATTGCCGGCATTTTAGGATCAATGAAATCGAGCACCTCCCCAACGCAGGAATAGCGCTGCCAGAGCAATTTGTAATCCGATTTGCTCATCCCGCACTCGATGCAGCTTCCGGGCGCATTAACAACCTGCACCTTCCCCAAAAAGCCGGTTGTCCCTCCGTCAATCAGGGGTGCCTTCCCGTAAATATGCGCATTCAGGTGCAGCCTCGCGTTCAGGTTGTCGAGGCAGGAAAACGCGACATCGAAATTGCCAAAGAATGTTTCCTCCATCTCCTCGATTTTTTTTATTACCGGGGTGATTTCCGCATTTGGAAATAAGGTTTTGGTTTTTTCCATTATCACTGCCGTCTTCAGCCTCTTATTCTCCGCATCATCCGGCGAGAAGAAAACGCAGCGGTTCAAATTCGCCTTCACGATGACATCGAAGTCAACAAGCGTGATTTTCTCCACTCCCAGCTGCAATAGTGATTTCACAACCTCGTTCCCCAATGCGCCCGCACCAACAACAAGTACCCGGGATTCCGTTACGGGCTGCTGCTCCCAATTGCCGATCCTCTTCTGCCTGTCCAGGGGATCCTCGTCCACATCTGCCATGAATAACTATTGGCGCCATTTTTTTAATATCCTTGCTATTACCTTCCTCATGCCAACGATCATGTTCAGCAAAGGCAACCTCGCAGGCGAAACCATTGCGAAAAAGCTAATCGCAAACCACGGTTTCAATGAGAGGGAGCCATTCAAAACAGCAGATGGGAAATTCGAATGGAAAACGTGGTCGGATGGCAAATTGAAAATGTATGAGCTCACAACAATGCATATTTTTTCCGACGAGCTCTCGAAATACCCTCTTTTCAACGAAACCGATCTGATAGTGATGCTCTCCACCCACAAAAGTGAGAGCAACACCGCATCCGTAAGCGTGCATTCGTGCGGCAATTTCGGCAATTCCAGCAAATTAGGGGGCAACCCCTTGGAGTTGGGGCATTCATCAGGCGCGGCTATAAAAATAGGTTACAATTTCCTTCTTGGCAATCCTCTTCCCTCTTTCGCAATTGCTATGGAAGCAACCCACCACGGCCCCACCACCTGGAAACCCCCGATTGTCTGGGTGGAAATAGGGAGTGGGGAGAAGGAATGGACAAATGGGGAAGCAGGGGCGCTTATGGCAAAATGCGCCCTTGAGATCTGCGGCAAATGGAAAAAAGGGGAAAAAGCGCAGCCGGAAGATAAAGTGGCAATTGGTTTCGGCGGCACGCATTACTGCCCCAAATTCTCCAAATTGATGATGGAAAACGGATACGAGTTCCCCTACATCTGCTCGAAGCACAATCTGGAGGATGTAAATGCGGAAATCATCAAGGAGGCGCTGGAAAAAAGTTCGGAAAAAATTGAAGTTGCGCTGATAGAGAAAAAGAGCATGAATGCGGCTTTGAGGGAAAAGGCAATCGCCACGCTAAAGGAAATCGGTTTGCCCTACGAATTGGTTTAGCGTCCTTCCTCTCCGAGTATGTCTGGGAAGTGATCCAGTTTCTTCACTTTTGTTCTTAGCTGCGTTTCGTTGAGCTTATCAACCGGTGCGATCAAAGGCTCGCGAGTAATTACGATTCCGGAATCCTCAAGCGGCTTGATTTTTCTGGGGTTGTTCGTGAGCAACGTCGCTCTCGCGATCCCGAAGTCCTTCATTATTTTTATTGCGTTTTTATAGCTCCTTTTATCAACTGGCAATCCTAAGGCCTGGTAGGACGATACCGTATCGTGCCCCTGATCCTGTTTCATATATGCCCTAAAATGATCCCTGAAGCCGACGCTCCTGCCCTCATGCGACCATGCATATATCAATAAGCCCGCTTGGCTCTTCGAAATCCTTTCCTTAGCCAGGTCGAATTGCGACTTGCAATCGCATCTTTGTGAATCGAACACGTGCGCGAAACTGCAGGCGGAATGGATGCGTACAAGCGGCTCTTTCGACATCCACACGTTGCCTTTTTCCAGCACGTAGTATTTGTCCTTGCCGAACCTGTAAAACCACAATTTGAACTCTTCCGTGCGGCCATTAGACATCTTGCTCGGAAGTCTCATCGGGCCCAGTTTTTCTCCCCACTTTAACTTTGCGATCAAACTGGATAATGGCATAATCAGATTGCGAAGCGGAAGTTTATAATTATTTCAACTCCTTCTTCAATTCCTTCTCGAACTTCTCCAGCTCGTCCTTCAGCTTTTCAACGGCTTTCTTCATCTCCTTGTGGGGGTTCTTCGCCTTTATTTTGATGATGGGGTTGCCCTTCAGGGGATGCTCGTACGAGCTAGCTGCAAAAGTGACAGATTTGCTCTCGAGAAGCTTCTCGACTACCAAATTGGCGAATCCCATATCCTCCCCGGTAATCATCAGTTCGAGATATTCGTCCTCATCCTTGAGTGTTTTCACATCCATGCTTCCACCTATTGCACCGGAGCCCTCACGACCTGGAGTGGCAGCGCGTTCTTCTCATACTCGAACATCGCGAGCTTCACGGCATTGAAAATGCCCTTCGGCGACTTCACAAGGCACGGCGCGCCCATTGCGAGCTGGAGCGACCTTGCGCCAATGAGCCTTGCGAGCTCGTATTTCGTCAAAACCATATGCTGTTTGGCCATAAGCGACACCTGAAACATTATACCGATTGAGATGCTTACAACTAGTAAAACGCGTCATTCTTTTTGGATAAAGCATTTTTTAAAGGTATCTGGGAGCGTGGAGGGCGCAGCAAGAAGGCAGGAAGTGCGGTTGCCGGGAATCGAACCCGGGTCTCCAGCTTGGGAAGCTAGAATTCTGCCACTGAAACACAACCGCAAAAGAAGGGGTACAATCCGGCAAGAGTAGGGGGATTCTTCCCCCTGGCTTGCCAAACACAACCGCATTTGGTGGAATAAGGTTTGGGAAAAACAATTAATAAAACGATTTGCAGAATGCCCAAAAGATTATTCCAGTTAAACCTTGATTTTTATTCCCTTATACAGCAGGTATTCCGGCATAATAAAAACCACTACACCGTCATAACGTTTTTAAACATTCGATTTGTAAGGTTTGACATATAGGTTATACTTCACAGGTGGTAAAAATGGCAGTCAAGCTCTCGCAGCTGATAGGAATGGACATCTACACGGATACCGCGGTTTTCGTGGGAAAGGTTTACGATGTGATACTTGATTTGCAGAAAGGCGAAGTTGTGAGGCTCACCCTCGAACCAATAAAGGTTGCAAGCAAGGAGGAGGCGAAGCGCGTATTCCGCGAAAAAACCATCCTTTACCGCTCAGTGAAGGCCGTCGAGAAGATCATCATCGTCTCCTCAACGGGCAGCGTAGGCGCGGACCTTATTGAAGAGGATGAGAAGCCAGCCACACCGGAAAAGCCGATGCCCTATTCCTACAGGTACAGGAAATAAATGGCCGCACCCACCTACCAAAACGGCTCCGAAGAAACCCCATTGGGAGCAACGCAGCAAAGGATGCGGAAGCAGATATTTGACGAAGCCGAAAAGCACGGCATCAAACCCCTGATAGCAGAGAAAATTACCTACCTCCTTACCCATACGGAGGTTGTGCCCACCCGATTTTCCATCGGGAAGATAATGGACAAAATCAAAAGCCAAATTGCCGCCGGCAACATTGTCGATGATAAGAAACTCATGAACGTCGCAGGCTTCTACCTTACCTACGAGCATATCGATAACGGACGGGTCATCCAGGAAAATAAATTCTCCCGTCCAAGGGCTTTCCCTGATTCGAAACTGATCTTATCGGGAAGGAAACTCAAATTGGAGATTCCCATCAGGAATAGGGAGTATATTCTAGAACAGCTTGCGAGAATAAATACGGTCAGACAACCCTGAGCTCGATCTTCTTCCTTATCTCATTCAGGATGTAGCTGTAATCCCTGTAATGCGAAATCGCATAAATCAGGACCGGATACGACCCTTTCGGGACCCTCTGGCCGGAAAACACCTGCAGCTTCACGTCCTTGAGTTCCCTTGGCGCCAACGTCCCCAGCCTGATTTCCCTTTGCTGCATGAACGCTGATTTGTCCAGGCCGAGCGGCTTCGGGACCTGCACAACAATAGAAGTGAGCATCTCCCTTTCCGCAACATTGGTTATTTTGATCTCCAAATCAATGGAATCCGCGCGGTGCGCATTCAGCTTGAACGGGTGGAACTCTGCCGTGAGCTCATAAATCGTGCCGTGGGAGATGTCTTTTTTTCCAAATAAGTCGAAAATCCCCATAGAATCACCAAAAATAGCAGAACCTTAAACGTAAGTAAAACGGAATCAAGCTATTTAAAGTTATTGAACAAGGCCCATTTTTTGCTGCCTTTAAGCATACGCGCGTACAAGAGGCAAAGTTTTAAACCGGTCAGCCCTAATTTCCAAAACAAAGGAGGAGCCACATGGGATTGACCGCATCCGTAACTATATTGCTAGTGTCCCTTTTGATACTGGGGCTGACATCCAGCCGCACAGTTAGCCTCCTTACTGGCATCTCCACCCGGCTGAGGTTCCCAAAATTCCTGCTTTCTTTCGTCGTTCTTGGTTTGGGCACATCCCTCCCGGACCTGTTCGTCTCAACAGCTGCCGCATCCCAGAACCAGCCGGACTTAGTGCTCTCCACTATACTGGGCGCAAACATCATCGTCATCTGCCTCATCCTGGGCATCGTCACGATAATAAAAGGCAATTTCCGTGTCAGGGAGACCACAATCATCGACAACTTCGCCTACATTTTCCTTGTGCTTGCGATCCCGTTCTTCCTGCTTTTTGACGGCAAGCTCACCCAAACCGACGGGCTGATACTCGTAGTGATATATTTGATGTACATTTTCAACATCAGGGAGCAGGAGTCGATCGCTAAAAAAGAGGAGCAGGAAACCCACCAGATTTTCATCCAGGGGCTGAAGGTCAAGAGCCTGCCCCGTGCCTTTGGGGAGATGGTGCTTCTCCTCGTGATCGCCTACTTCTGCTCGAATTACATCGTCGACACCGCCATCAGCCTCGTCAATACCAGCCACATCAATCCGCTCATCATGGGCTTCACCATCCTCTCTTTGGGAATTGCAATCCCCGAATTCGCAGTTGACCTGAGCGCCCTCCGGGCGCGTGAAGAGGAGGTAATCTGGGGAGACCTCATCGGGAGCTTCGTCACGGAGCTCACTTTCATCCTCGGAGCAGCGGCCATTGTTGGGGGCACGATGGCATTCAACCTCAACTACTTCATCGTGCCATATGCATTCATGGTTTTTGCATTCCTTCTGGTTTTCTTTTTCGCATTCAAGAAGAAGGAGCTCGCCCGCAGGGAGGGCATCATACTCGTGGTGCTGTATTTCGTTTTCCTCGCGATGCAGATAGACCTCATACTTTCGAATGCGGGGCAATAATCGGCGGTTATTTTTTTCCCAAAATTAATCCCTCAGGCAATCTCCCAATCCATCAGAAGCCCCCATTTCGCGTTGCTCTTCATAAATACCTTTTTATACGGAAAACACCTAACGAAAGAGTGGTTTGATGGACCAGAGAGGGCAGACTTCGACCGAATACATTTTGCTCGTCGCATTGGGGCTTGTCATAGTGCTAGCGGGCATCTCGATTGCCGCGCAGATAAAGGAGGTCGCCGACGTCATTTCCATCCGTATCGAGGCAGATAGGAACTCGATAATCGGGATGTTCCTGGAATGATTAAGCTGAGGGAATGGGCATGTGGGAATTTGCTTTGTTGCTATTCATCGCTCTCGTCTTCTATTTCGACCTCAAATCCCGCATCATACCCGACCCCATCAATTTCTTCTTCATGTTCCTCGCAATTGCGCTTACAATTTTCCAATACCGTTTTGACATCGATTTTCTCCTCTCGCAGTTTGCGCCCTTCTTCCTCCTCAACTTCGCATTCGCATATTTCCTCTACAGGCTGGGGGTCTGGGCCGGCGGGGATGTGAAATTCTTCACTGCAATAATGGCTTTCATGCCCCTTTACGGCGATTTCCGGATGCTCGCTGCCATTCCGGTCTTCCTCCTCTCCGCGTTCCTTCTCATTCCCATCACCCTCCTCTACCATCTTGATGACCTTCTGCTCCTCCGGCGCGACTTCCACCGCATATTCGTCAATTCAATTGTTTCCGCGGGAAGGGGTACGGTGCTCTCGTTCTCAGCATTGTTCATAATCTCCCGCTTCTCCGAAGCGTATTCCTCCCCTCTGCTCGTGATTTTCTTCATCCTCCTCTCCTTCCTCATCCGGATCCCGTTCAAGTTCGCGCTTCCCTTAATGCTCCTTGGGCTGCTCTTCTTCCGGCTGAACGATTACCTATCACTCCTGCTTTTCCTTTTCTTTGCGGGCCTCGTGCTTCATCTGATGCAGCGCTCATTCAGCATGATTTTCAAAAGAATACTCACCAAACCCGTGCTTGTTTCCAAACTGCGCATCGGCGACATTCCTGCAGAAACCTATTTCCTCAGGAGGAAGAAGCTGGAAACGTGGTCCGCCAAGGATGCGCTCAGGCACGCAGCCGCATTGATTGAAAAAGGGAAGGCGCTCTCATTCGAGGCCGCGATGGACGCGCTAAAACCGAAGGGCACCATCATTGCGGATTCGCTAAAAGCGGCCGGAGTTTCCCTCTCCGAAATAAAAGAGTTAAAAAGGCTGAGGGTGAAACAGATTCTTGTGAAGGAAAGTTTGCCGTTCGCGCCAGTAATTGCGGCCGCATTCCTCCTTTACAAATACCTCGATATTCTCGTGATTTTGGGCATCGCCCGGTGAAACCATGTCAAAAGGCCAAGGCAGCATAGAATTCTTCCTGATAGCAGGATTCATCCTCCTTGCCACTTCCGTGCTGCTCAACCAGGCTGACAGGCAGATCCAGGGGACATCCGCTTTGAACAACGTGCTTGTCTCGAGGAGCGCACTTGATTTGGAGGCATCCGCCCTGAAATACGTCTACTATTCCGGCAACCAGACAGCCATCACCCACCGGATATTCGTCCCAATTGGGGCGCAATGCTTTTACGTGCTCTCCGGGGAGGCGCGCATGTACTGCATCGTGCCCGGCGCTTCCAAGCGCGTTGTGGGGGAATACATCGACACCCCGATGCCCGTTGTTAACAATGCATGCTACCGGAGCGGCTGGATCACCGTCACAACGAGGAATGCGGGCGCCGGCTCAATAGTAATGGATTGCGCGTGATTTTCCCATGATGCTGAAAGCCCAATCTGCAGCCGAATATGTTACCCTGATGGCGCTCGTGTTCGTGCTTGTCGCATCCCTTATGCTTGTTGCTTTCCGGCAGCAGGAGGCGAACCTTGCCCTCTCCAGCGCAAGGATCAGCTGCATGGAATACAGCGGCCGCAACTCCTCCATTGCGTGCTATGAGATGCGCTACTACTACACCGGGCCGCAGAACATCACCATTGTCCCTGTATCGGACGTTGTCGCCCAGTACCAGAGGGACGAGCTCACAGCAATTATGGTGGAAAACTGGGGCCAGATATTCAAGCCCGGCACCACTCCAGCCGGAAAATGCCTCACGGCCGCATATTATTCCTACTGCGTAGCATTCCCCTAATTTCTACGTCTAGACCTCACGGGTAGTAGAATTCAAAACATTTTTTAACTAAGTTCACGTGCAATATAAGATTGGCGTGGTCGAAAAGGAAAAGTTATTGAGGGCTTTGGGATATTTTGGCAATATTTATTCAGGTAGCATAGGTTTAGGAGTTATCTATCTGATACTTTTATTTATCATACAATTCCTACCCGCGTACAATAGTGTTTTTATCTACAATGTAATCAGCACCATCAACAAAGCCCTATTGCTACTGATTTTCCTCATCTCAATTTATTTACCAATAAAGATACTCAAAGATGAGAAGGATAGATTTGTAACCTATGCGACTATCTTCATCTACACTTTTTGCTCAATGCTTATATCCTTCTTACTCTACTATTTGTCATTGATCGATTCAAGGAACCATCTATTGGAATGGTTAGGCTTATTTTCCCTATTCGTCTTATCTGCAAATCCCGGGGGCATGCTTTTAACGCTTAATTCGAATTTATGCACTTTTTCAATGCCCCTCCAGGGATGGGGCGTTGGGCAATGCATCGACTCTGGAATTTCTTACCCTTATGATTACCATATTATTGAATTCCTATTTGCCAATTTGATCGCAGGAATAATGGCACTAGCCCTGCTCGTGCTGCTTATGAGATATCCTATTCTTGAAAAAATCGATGGTTTGAAGGAAATTCTGAAGCAAAACAAAAAAGGAATTGCTTTGGTAATTATATGCCTATTTCTTGTTGCCGCAATTGCATTTTACTCAAGCCTGCCTGTCCGGAATCCCAATTTAGTATTTTCCACCTCAAGATGCGTAAATTTTAATGAAGAATCCCCGACGGATTACCTGATATTGAACCAATCCAACCTCAATGTCAGCTGGAAAAACCAGACGACGTTGGTTATCGAAGGTATCATCGTAACTCATTGTGGTGGAGATAAGATAACGGGGGATTATTCTGTGGACGGCAATGAAATTACCTTGAAGAGTAAAGTTGAAATGGGTGCGATAGTTACGGGCTGCATATGCCCGCATAAGGTCACTTACGAACTCCTGAACCTAGAAAAAAAAGACTACTCCATTTCAGTTATATCCGATTTCCCCCGCAACTAGTTCTTCCCCCTTCCCTTCGCTGCAACTTTCCGCTCCTTCCTCCTTACCAGCAAAAAGCAGATCCCAGCGGATGCAATCAGCCAAACAGTCACTGAAACTGATGATAGCACCAGCATCTTTTTCGCCGCATACGCCGCGAACTCCGTTATCGCTGCAGGCGAATTGACGATCCCGATGCCCGCGTTGATGCCCGCAATCCCTCCCTTCACGAACTCATTCAGCACAATCAGCGCAATGATCGCCATCGATATATTGTTCATCACAGCCGCAATCAGCGCAGCTTTCACCGCCTCAAACCAGTTCCTTGCCGCGAAGGATGAGCTCCCATACCTGATGAGGCTGTAAATCAGCATCAAAATTATGAGCGCCGCAAAATAGAACACCGTGAACGCGAGCAGCAGCACCAAACTCATTATTGTAAAATCAAGCGCACCAGCCATAAAAATTCCCCCATCGTCTTGAATGCCTGTTGGAAATCCGCTCCTAAACCCCTCCGTAACCAGGCAACCTTGTTCAGCCTCCCAGACCTCCCCTGATAAAGCCCACTGCAACTGCTATAAGCAAGAGCCCGAGCACCTTCGAGGAGATGTTCACGACATTCTCCCCGAGCAGCCGGAATACTTTGCCCGAATTCAGCAAGATTACCCAATTCACGAATAGCGACACCAGCGCCGCGCACAGGGTCACCAGGAACCCTTCAGAAGCGGAAAGCACAATGAGGCTCGTGATCACTCCGGGTCCCGTGATTAAAGGAACGCCAATTATAGTTGCAGCAACATGGTAATCCTTCCCCGGCTGCTCCCTTCTCCCGTACCCGAACACCAATTGTGCGCCAAGCACAAGCAGAACCGCGCCTCCCGCAATCCTAAAATCGTCGTAGCTTATCCTGAATAAGTCCAAAATGCCGTTCCCGAAGAATAGGAACACCAGCACCACTGCTGTTGCAGCAAGCAGCGCCTGATTTGCCGCCTTCACCCTGTTCTCCTCGGTGAATTTCTTCGTCACAACTAGGAAGACGGGCAGCGAGCCGAACGGGTCCATGATCGCGAATATGAGCGCGAACGCCTTCAAAAACGACTCCAGCGGGAACAGCTCTAGCATGGTAGAAGCAGGGAAACGCAATATAAAAAACCGACGCATCGTAATTATTCGGGGCACTATGGGAAATGCAATTGTGAAGCTGTTCTCGCGCGATTTCAGCAAATCAGGTAAGATTTTCAGGCAGAAGGCGCAGCTTGCGCTTTCGGAGGATGCGAATAAGGACCTGACAACCAAAGCCCTGGGGCTGAAGGGCACCGCCTCCGCCTCCATAATCGCTGAAGAGCAAGGAATTCTCTGCGGCCTTTATGAAGCGAAAGCAGTTCTCTCCAACCTTCAACTCAAAACCAAATTCAACGAAGGCGACCTCATAAAAAAAGGCGACACCATACTTGAAATTAGGGGCGACATATCCGAAATCCTCCGCTGTGAACGCACTGCGCTCAATTACCTCCAAATTCTCTCAGGAATAGCAACCAAAACCCACCAGCTGTCCGCAACTCTTGGCCGTAATAAAATCGCAGCCCTCCGCAAGAACCACCCGCTGATGACCGAATCCGAGAAAAGAGCTGTTCAAATCGGGGGCGGGCTTTCCCACCGCATTTCCCTCTCCGACGGCTACCTCATCAAGAACAACCACCTCGATTACCTCCGCAAAAAAATGGGTGTTTCCCCATCAGAAGCGGTCGCGTTTGCAATTGAAAAGCTCCTTTCAGCCCGCAAATCCCGCAGCATTTTCATCGAAATTGAAGTAACCTCCAAAGAGGAGGCGCTTGCAGCCGCAACAACCCGCGCTGACGCTATTCTGCTCGATAATATGGAACCCTGGGAAGTAGATGAAATCGCAAAAGCAGTGCGCAAACTCAACAAGAACATCATCCTCGAAGCCAGCGGCGGCATCACTCCGGAACTGGCTGCGCGCTATTTGGTAGCCGGTGCAGATTTCGTAAGCATGAGCCACCTTGTTCTCCGGAACAAGCCGCTCTCGATGCACTTACGATTAGATTAGAATAGTCATTTCTGTTCTTTCCCCCCCACCTTCTTTTGCAGCTCCTTGTAAAGCAGGTCCATCTCATCCGTATCCTTCTTCCCTTCCGCTCCTTCCGTTTTGGGCTTCTCAGCCTCCTTCTTCAGCTTCAATTTCGCAAGCGCCTCCTCATCGCTCTTCTCTTCCGGTATTTCTATTTCCTCCTCCTCCCCGCCGGATTTCTTCCCGTACTTCTTGTTCCATTCCCTTAAGGCAGCTTCCGTTTCCGCCCTCTTCTTGTCCAATGCTACACTCATTGCAACATAAGTCTGCTCATCCACGCTCCCCTTCATCCTCTTGTACTGCAATTGCTGCATCTCCTGCGGTATCATCTCCAGTATCCTCCTTAACTCCTTCCCCCTCATCTTCCTCATCCGGTATTTGTTGATCACGGAGAAAAGCGAAACCAAAATCAAAACTGCAGATGCGAATGTTGCAATGAGGAAAATGTCCCTGTTCTGCTGGTCCACGACCTGAACGCGTGAAATGCTCGCCTTCGCACCCTTCGAAAGCTCAACTTTCAATGTTCCTCCTCCATGCTCCTTATTCCCAACCAGAATCAGGAAAGTGCCCAATGAGGGGGGCTCTATTTCGCACCACACCTCCGCTTTTGCAGCATCAATTGTGCATATGCATTCCCCGCTCTGCTCCGGTCCCTTGCATTTCGCGGTTGTTATTGCCGAGGTGCTCTCAACGGAAAACAATACGGTTACTTTCTCATCGCCCCTTATTGCGCCTTCCGGCTCATATCTCACTGAAGGGAAGGTGATCTCGTTCGGCCTTTCAACTCCCGAACCAACTGTCAGCTCCCGGTCATCCACATTTTCATCGGTTTCCTTAACCGGCTGGGCGGAAGGGGTTGAGATGAATTTCGGCACCGGCTTTACGTCTACAACCTGCTTTTTGCAGTAATCCGTGTTTTCCGTCCATTGGAGCTTCCCGCCTATTTCAGCGCAGCAATATTCCTTTTCCCCGCAAGTAAGGATGACGTTATTTGCCTTGTTCTGCTGGTCGCATGGCGCAGGGTTGGCAAAATCGCATTTGTTCTCATCCGTGCAATACGGTGCAAGCCCCAATAACGCAGTATCAGCGATTGCGCAATTTTCAAAGCATTTCGAATGTTCCGGCGTGAGCTTGCAGCCTTCTGTTGTGCAGGTTCCTATGCCGCAGCCGGAATCCGCACATGCTTTGGGAGCTTCCGGCTCGCATCTACCATCCTTTTCATAATAGCGCTGGAAAACATTGTCCTTGCACGTGTTCTGGCTGGCGCAGTAGGTGTAGGCATCCTTTTTGGTAGCGAATTGGTCGGGGCTGCTTCTCCTGTAATTGCCGCAAACTCCATTAGCACAGCTTAAAATAAAGAAGAAGTAAGCGGTGCCGTTCTTCAAGTCCTTCAGCTCCACTTTGTGGGATGTGGTAATTGCCCTATCCACTGCCTGGATCACCGGATTTGATTCACCATAAAACACCGTCCCATCCGAATTCCTGTCGGTTGTCCATTCTATGGTTGCATAATTGGTAGCTGAGTTCACGGTTACGCCGGAAATTGCCGGCGCCGAGCCCGCATTTGTTCCTGCATCTGTTATCTCAATGGCAATTGTTGCAGGAGTTGCGGCTGCTGTGACGCTCGTATTTGAGTAAACAAAAAACGCAGAAATCGTATGCGTTCCAATTGAAGCACTTTCGGTGTTCCATGTGTAAGCGAATGGTTCGGATGCGCCCGGTTCAAGGTGTTTTGTTATCCTGTCAAGTTCGGATGCCCCATCCCTGAATCCGGCTTGCAAATCCTCCGGAAACGCCCCGTTGTTGCCCAGAATGGCTGAAAGCACAATGAGTGCGCCCTTCCCAACCGTTCCCGAAGGGGTGGCACCGAAATTGCTAATGTCGACTTTATGCTGCAGCTCTGGTGAGGGGCTTATGGTCACCGGCCTTTCCAGCGTCATATTTGAACCAGTCACTTCAGAGCACCCTCCCTCATTGCAGCTTGTTATTTTGAAATAATACGTCGCATTGGCGCTAAGCTGCGAAATTGTATGCGAATGGGAAGTTTTCAACGCCGGATCCCATGGCCCCTGCGTATACGCTCCTCCAGAGTAAAGCGGATTAGTCCCGGAATATGTCACATTTGCGTTCCCCGGAATGTCCGTCTCCCAGCTGATGGTGATGTTCGAATATGTTGCAACGGAATGCACGGAACCGGAAACGATTTTGGGGGTTGGGAGGACGTTTGCATAAGCCCAGAAGCCGACTCCAGTTGAAACACCCGAAGAATTTTTACATGTTGAAATAACGCTTCCGCTTGGGTTGCTATAATAGATTTTTGCACTTTTAATAATATACGAGCCAGGATTCGAATAAATGCACGTAGCAAAAGATGATCCACACACTAAATTGTGACTTGCAGGTGCATGGGGAGTCTCGCCATCATAACAACTAATGCTTATACTTGAAAAAACTACTCCTTCCTCACAATCAATCTTTAAAGTAATTGGAGCAGCAACATTTTCCCCTCCAATGTAAAACGTATATTGATTGGCTTCGTAAGTACAATTAAGTGCAAATGTCGAACTGCTTAAGATAGCAACTACGACCATACTTACTATTAGTGGAAAGCGCATAACATACACTACTTCCAAGCCCTATTTAATGATTTCAGTGCCGGTCAATTCTGCCTTTTTATATGTTTATACGACATATGCCGAAGGAAATGTTAATATAGAAAAATCATTACAATATAACGTAGGTGAGAGGTATGGAAAATAGAAGTATAACCTTACTCGCATTACTCTTTGTGCTGATTGTACCGTATGCAGCGGCTGCAGTTACAACTAGTGTAATTTCTGTTGATGAAGGCTCCACGTTGGCGATAAAGCCGGTTTACAAACCAACAGTCTATTTGAGAGTGATTGTCGACGGAAAATTGCTTGCGACAATGTCGCCCGAACAAAACCGCTATCATACAGTTTCTGAAAACCAATTGTTAACCTTTTCCTCATCATTACAGAGTGATGACCCAGGCGATTTTTTAGAAATAATCCCTGAAACGCTACCTGAGGGTGCATCCATGCCTTACGCATCGGGATATACTTATATTTCCTCCGACTTCAGTTGGACACCAAATTATTGTCAAGGCAGATCGGCTCCTTATGAATTCGATGTTAACTTCTTAGCAAATTCATTTTTTGCTGGGATCGACACCCACTTCATCACCGTCAACAACGTCAACCGGAATCCGGTAATTACTACTTCCCTTCCAACTTACAATTACACAATTCCGGGAAACACAGTTAGCTTCAGCTTAACGGCAACCGACATTGACAAAACAGAGTGCAATGACGATTCAATAAGCATGAGCTACAATTCGATCCCTTCGGCTTCGGGTATGAGCTTCACTGACCAGGGGAACGGCAATGCTATTTACAGCTGGACTCCCTCAGCAGGGCAATACGGCACGTATGCGGTAACATTCACCGCAACGGATTCCCATTCCGGAACGCATCAGAAAACAGTTAATATAGTTGTGCTAAATCCGGACGGCCCCACGACATTCGCCAACATAAACGAGGGGCAATTGCTTGCTTTTGACAAGAGCACCGGCTTCATTTCCGGCTATGATCTGGAAGTAAAGGCGTTAGCTCCTTTGCCAACTGGAGCAACGTTCACAGCAACTCCAGGAAAGCAATTAAGGGGGCAGGAAGGTTCGGGAAGGTTCAGCTGGACTCCGGACTATTGCCAGGGAAAAGTTACCGCCTATCAGGTAAAATTCCAATTCTACAACCACACCTCAATGCCCGGATTGGCATGGAGGAATGAGACGGTAAACATTACGGTAAACAACGTCAACCGGAATCCGGTAATCACAACCAACCCCACTTCTCCGGTTTATTTGGCTGTTGGAGGCAACTACCATCAGGTTCTGGCGGCAACGGATGCGGATGTGAGCTGCGGGGATGATTCAATTGCAATGAGCTACTCCGCGAATCCGGTTACAATTTCAGCCACTTTCTTCGACCAGGGGAATGGGAATGCGGTTTTCGACTGGACTCCTTCAGTTGGGGAAGTTGGAATTCACACATTGACATTCAAGGCGCAGGATCAATACGGCGGCTACAATGAAAAGCAGGTAATTGTTGAAGTATTCCAACCAAGAGGCACCGCAACCTACACCATTAATGAGGGGCAGTACTTCTCATTCGCAAGGAACGTGATGGGCTTCGGCGGTGAAAACCTGAAAATAGAGCCGTTGCAATCAGCTTTACCAGCAGGTTCGGCATTCCCAATAGCAACCGGAACCACAGCACTTTCGGATGGTTTCAACTGGAGGCCGAATTTCTGCCAGAAGAGCGATGTCCCTTACTCATTCACCGTGAAATACTGGGGAAGCGACCAGAATTACGACACCGAAACAATAAACATCAACGTGAACAACGTTAACAGGAAGCCGGTGATGTCCGGAACGCCCTGCTACTTCAAGGCAAGGGCGGGCAGGGATACCGTTACTTTCGATTTCACAATAACGGATGTGGACGAGCAGTGCTCTCCCTCTGAAGAGACCGCTGAAGTGCAGGTAGCTCTTGCGGGCACCTACGAGAGGCCCGGCAAGGTAACGAAGAACACTGAAACCAACGTGTACACCTACCAATGGAAGCCGGACAAGATCAACAGGGGGATGTATTCGTTCACGATAACCGCAACTGATTCGCACGGCGGTGCTTCCATAAAACCTTTTCAGGTGTATGTGCTGCCCTACAGCTCCACACTGCTCTCCACGGACATGGTGTTCTGGTGCAGGTCGGCTGACGAGGGCCTCGGGGATCGATAGACGTCTGAGCTGATTTTTTTTATTTTTGACGGCTACTGGAAGGTTTGCATGGGAGATCTATGCAAGGAACATCTGATGCTTGAGGAGAGTTTATTTATATATTAAAACTACCAAACATATATATTTATATAATTATGGTTACTTCTAACTATATATGAAAATACCACTGGAAAAGCGGCTCCGGAAGCAGTCCCATAGGGATTTGGGCTATTTGCAGGACGAGGCATTGGAAATATTATATTCCATTTCGCCGGATTTCATACTGCATGGCGGCACCGCGATTTGGAGGTGCTTTGGAGGAGGGCGTTTCTCGGAGGACATAGACCTGTACGCGCCTAAACTGCCGGTTGATTTTGGGGAAAAATTCAAGGGAATGCTTGTTTCAAGGGGCTTGCAAATGCAAAAATTCAAAACAACTGAGAATACTGTTTTCTGCAAAATCAAGGGAAACGGGGAGGAGATGCGCATCGAGATCAATATTTCAAAAAAACCGCCGGAATATTCCCCGATACCTTACGGGAAAATGGACGGCTCTTCGATGATAGCCATCTGCCTCACTGCCGATTCGCTGATCGTTGAGAAGGCATCCGCCTACATTTCGAGGAAGCTCATACGGGATGTTTACGACGTTTATTTCCTCTCAAACATTGTGGAAAAACCGGAAACAGGAAAGGAGCTGGCAGCACTCCTGCGGAAGTTTCCCGAACCGCTTGATGAAAGCACATTGAAAACGCTCATATATTCCGGCACTGTCCCTTCCTTTCCCCAAATGATGGAAATTCTGAGGAGGAAATTCCCATGAAATATATATCGATAATCAGGGAAAGGCTTCGGAAGGAACCTGCATTCACCCGGGGGGACATGAAGCGGCTATTCCCCAAAATATCTTCCAATTACCTAAACCTGCTCATACACACCCTCCTGAAAAAGAAGGAAATTTTCCGGATTTCCAGGGGAATTTACACCTTCCATGACGATGCGCAGGTTGTGGGGTTCGGCTTCAGGCCTTTTTACTACGGCTGCCAGGAGGCGCTTTCAATCAGGGGAATCTGGGAGCAGGAAACCAACCCGGTGATCGTGACTCCCCGGAAGGTGCGGGCGGGCATGCGGCACTTCGAGGGGGGGAATTACCTTGTGAAACGGATAAGCCGGAGCATGTTTTTCGGCTTTGATTTGGTGAGAATCGGCAATTACTGGGTTTCCGCATCGGATTTGGAGAAGACCCTAATTGACATGGTATATTTCAGGCAGCATATCCCCCGGGAAGTCCTGATGGAAATGCGAGGCAAGCTGAGCGTGGGGAAAATGGATTCTTATCTGCAAAGGTGCCCCGCACGGGTGGCATCCAAAGTCAGGAGGATGCTTGAGTAAGGGGAAAATGCCGTTGCGCGGGGTTGCCTCCTCCGTTTTAGCGCCCAATTTTCTCAGAACTACTATTTATACCTTTCTGGAACCGGGAAGGGTTTTTTAAGCGGATTTCCCAAACACAATTGCTGATGTTTTGCCTCAAGAGGGGGTAGAGGCAACGGAATTGAAGGGGTAGGGCAACACGGTAGGGGAAATCTTCCCCTTGGTGTTGGGGATACTTTCCCCCTGGTGGTGTTATGGAAAAGGAATATTTAGTGGAGATAGCCATCGAGAGCAAGCCGGTGCTGAAGGATCCGGAGGGAGGGGTAATTGCGAACGACCTCATGAGGAGGCACGGGTTCGAGATGGTGAATGGGGTCCGTGTTTCCAAAATTCTGAAAGTGAGGCTGAACGCCGCGAATGAGCAGAAGGCAATGCAGATTGCGGAAAAGATGGTGAATGAGCTCAGATTGGCGAATCCGGTTGCGCAGATTTACACAATAACCGTCAGGAAATGAATATTTGCAAATTCGTGATATTTTATGCCTAAAATCGCCGTGATACAGTTCCCCGGGAGCAATTGCGATTTCGATGCGTACCATGTGCTCAAAAACGTGATGCACATGAACGCGGAGCTTGTATGGCATACGGAATTCAAGGAAAACATGTACGAGGGTGCGATTTTGCCCGGAGGCTTCGCATACGGTGATGCACTTCGGGCGGGAATAATCGCAGCCTACTCGCCTGCAATGAGGGAAATAAGGAAGATGGACCGGGAAAAGAAGCCGATTTTGGGGATTTGCAATGGTTTCCAAATTTTATGCGAGGCGGAGCTGTTGCCGGGAGCGCTTTTAAGGAATGAGTCGATGCGCTTTGTGTGCAAATGGGTCAACCTGAAAGTAAGCACTTCAAGGAGCGCGTTCTCCAAGAAGTTTGCGAAGGGCGAGACATTCCAGGCGCCAACTGCCCATGGGGAGGGGAATTATTACATAGAGCCCGAAGGGCTCAGGCAGCTAATGCAGAATGATCAAGTGGTGTTCAAATACTGCGATGAGAAGGGAATTGAATCGAAGGAGTCGAACCCCAATGGAGCATTGGAGAACATCGCCGGCGTTTGCAATCTGGAGGGGAACGTTGTTGGCCTGATGCCCCATCCCGAAAGGGCTTCCGAGAGGATATTGAACCCTTACAAAAATGAAAAGGCGAGGCTGGTGTTCGAGAGCGTCAGGGAGTATTTAATGGGCAGAAAAAATGGGTTTTAATTTTACATTCTGGTGTAATAAATGAAAATATCCGGCGTGGAAGTCGATCTTACAAAGGAGGAAATGAAGCACATCCGTGAAAAGCTCGGAGGAAGGGATCCGGGGATGGTGGAGGCGGGCATGCTCGATATTATGTGGAGCGAGCATTGCTCATACAAGAGCTCGAGGCCATTGCTCAAGCTGCTTCCTACAACAGGGAAGCGTATAATTTTAGGCCCGGGCTTTGATGCTGGAGTTGTTGACATCGGCGACAACCAGTGCATCGCATTCAAAATAGAATCGCACAACCACCCTTCCGCAATCGATCCTTACTCGGGCGCGGCAACGGGGATAGGAGGAATTATCAGGGACGTGTTGGCTGTAGGCGCTAGACCGATCGCTCTTGCAGATCCCATATTTTTCGGAAGATTAAGCTCGCCGCAGGCGAAATGGCTGATGAATTACGTTGTGAAGGGTATAGGCGACTATGGAAATTGCACAGGAATTGCAACAATTGCAGGGGAGACGAATTTCGACCCCTCCTTCGAGCGCAACTGCTTGGTGAATTGCGCATGCTTCGGGTTGGTGGACCGGGATAAAATTGTATATGCAAAGGGGAAGGAGGCAGGCGACCTGCTGATACTCGCAGGCAGTTCAACCGGGAAGGACGGCATTCATGGGGTCACATTCGCAAGCAAAAACCTGCATGGGAAAAGCGATGATGAGCGCCCAGCAGTGCAGATACCGGATCCGTTCCTCAAGAAGATGATCATCGAAGCAACAATGGAGGCGCTTAAAAGCGGGAAAGTGAAGGCCGTAAAGGATTTTGGCGGGGGCGGGCTTACATGCGTCACTTCGGAAATGGCGCACAAGGGCGGATTGGGCGCGGAAATCGAGGTGTCGGAAGTGCATCTTCGGGAGCCGCTTTCGGCTTTTGAAATAATGCTTTCCGAATCGCAAGAGAGGATGCTGTTCTCATGCGGCCCCAAGGACCTGAAGGTGCTCGCGAAAATATTCGAGAAATACGGCTTGCCTTACAAGGTGATCGGGAAGCTCATCAAGGAGAAAAAATTGATCGTGAAGGAGAAGGGCAAGGTGGTTGCTGATTTGCCAGTTGAGCTGCTTACGGACGTCCCTACGGTCACAATGCCCGTGAAGAAAGCAGCGTACGTTGAAAAAGCGCTCAAGGAGAGGAAGCCCGCAATCCCCTCAAATTTGAATGACGTGATGATGAAGCTGCTCAAATCGGAAAACATCGCCAGCAAGCACTGGATATATAGGCAATATGATACCGAAGTCGGGGACCGGACTGTTTTGAAATGCGGCGAAGCGGATGCGGGTTTGCTCAGGATAAATGACAAGAAGGCGGTTGCAATCAAGAGCGACTGCAATTACAAGCACTGCTATCTCGATCCGTATGCAGGTTCTGCCGGCTCCGTATTCGAATGCGCAAGGAACCTTGCTGCAGTCGGTGCAATCCCCATTGGCATGGTGGACAACCTGAATTTCGGCAACCCAAAGAATCCCGAGGTGTTCTGGCAGTTTTCCGAATCCGTGAAGGGCATGGCTGATGCGCTCAATTCGCTGCAGGTAGCATGCGTCGGAGGTAACGTTTCCTTCTACAATGAGGATGACGTCACCGGGAAGGCGATAAAGCCCGCCCCTGTTGTGCTGATGGTCGGGCTGCTGGAGAACATGGACCTTATCGTGACCCCGGAATTCAAATTGCCCGATGACGTTATTGTAATTTTCGGGGAGACGGCTGCGGAGCTCGGCGGGAGCGAATATTACGCGGTGAACTTCAACATTGACGGCGGCATTCCTCCCGCAGTTGATTTCGATTCGGAAAAAGCGGTGCTCTCGCTTGTCCACGAGGCCAACAAGCGCAAACTGCTGACTGCATGCCATGATGTCTCAGCAGGAGGGATCGGGGTTGCGCTCGCGGAAATGAGCATTAAAAGCAATTTGGGGGCTGAAATTTTCATTGATAAGCTGCCCCAAAAGGCGAAAAGGCTGGATCCCGACGATTTGATTTTCTCGGAAAGCTATGGGAGGCTCATCGTCACGACAAGGGAGCCGGACAAGGTGCTCAAGCTGGCAACTGAGAAAGGCGTTAAGGCCGCCTCTGTCATCGGGAAGGTTACTGCAGAAAAGCGGCTTGTGCTGATGGATTCGCAGGAAAACAGGCGCAGGCTTGTGGACCTTTCGATTATGATGATGCGGGACGAGTACGAGAATTCGATTGAGCGGAAAATGCGCTGATGCCGCCGGGTTCGAAACAACCTTAATAAATCCGCATTCCCAAATTAAATCCGCTAATGTTTGTTTTCTACGGGGGTGTACCGGGAGGGAATATGGGAAAGGAAATTCGCGACAAGTGCGGCGTGCTCGCGATATATTCAGAGAAGGGCGATTCGGCTGAAGTGCCCTATGACATATACAACGGCCTGATCGCACTCCAGCACCGGGGCCAGGAGTCGGGCGGTATTTCCGTAATTTCTGAAGGGAAAATCGCAACCAAGAAGGGCATGGGGCTTGTGACGGACATTTTCACTACTGAGGACATCGAAAAGCTTACCGGAAGGGCGGGCATAGGGCATGTGCGCTATTCCACAACCGGAAGCTCCACCATCGAGAATGCACAGCCCTTGCTTTACAGGGACAAGGAGCTCGAGATTGCGATTTCGTTCAACGGCAACATCGTGAATTACGAGGAGCTCAAGCAGCATTTCGAGAATTTGCACCAGATGCCCTTCTCCTGCTCTGCGGATACCGAGCTGATTTTGAAGATGTTCGCAGCGGAATTAAGGAAGGAAATGAAGGACGGCAAGGAAAAGCCGCACAACGTTTCCGAATTGCTCCTGCAGAACGAGAAGCCGGAATTCAAGCCGTACTTCAAGGCGATGTATTCCATAATGAAGCAGCTGGAGGGCGCATATTCGCTCGCGCTGCTTCTCAATGATGGCACCCTAATTGCGGCAAGGGACCCGAAGGGGTTCAAGCCTTTCTCCATAGGCAGGAAGAAAACGCTTTTAAGCGACACAATTTTCATCGCAAGCGAAACAGCCGGGCTTGATGCACTTGATGCCCAATTCGACAGGGACATACGGCCCGGCGAAATTGTCGTGATAAGGAACAACGAGGTGCGCACGCAAGTTCTTTTCCACGAGAGGCATTCGCACTGCATGTTCGAATGGGTGTACTTCTCCCGAACGGATTCCATAATTGAGGACCGCCCTGTTTACGATGTGCGCGTAAGGTTGGGAGAAGAGTTGGCGAAGGCGTTCAAGCATGAGATTGATGTTGTTATTCCCATCCCGGATTCCGGCCGCTCGGCTGCAAGGGGGTTTGCCCGCATGGCTGCAGTGCCGATGGAGGAGGGGCTCATAAAGAACCGTTACATACACCGCACATTCATAATGCCCGCTAATGACAGGCGCAAAGCGCTTCTCAAGCTGAAGCTGAACCCCGTCAGGAGCGTAATAGAGGGGAAGAGGATTGCGGTTGTTGATGACAGCATAATACGCGGGAACACGATGAAGCGGCTCGTGAAGATGCTCCGCGACAACGGTGCGAAAGAGGTGCACCTTCTCGTAAGCTGCCCGCCTGTGATTTCGCCGTGCTACATGGGAATCGATTTCCCAACCTACAAGGAATTGATCGCCTCCAGCAGGACAATAACGCAAATAGCTGAAGATCTCGGAGCGGATTCGGTCACATACAATGATGTTGATGCGCTTGCACGCGCTCTTGCGCTTTCAGACGGGGACAGCTGCATGGCGTGCCTTACTGGGGTTTACCCGACCCCAAAAATCCACGATTATGCGCAGCAGATGAAAAACCGCGGGGAAAGAAAGCCTTACACAATTGCGGTCCTTGCATCGGGAAGGGGCACCAATCTCCAGAGCGTCATTGATAATGTTGAGAACAAGAAGCTTGATGCCCGCGTTGCGCTTGTGGTTTCCGACAAGCAGGGTGCGCAGGCGCTTAAAAGAGCGGAAAAGCACGGAATCGAATCCCTCCATATCGACCCGAAGAAATTCCCTTCAAAGGAGGAGTATGAAAAGGAAATGCTGAAGCACCTGAAGGAAAAGCAGGTTGATTTGATTGTTCTCGCAGGGTACACGCGCATTGTCGGGAAAACCCTTCTGGACAGATACCGCGACCGCATCATCAACATCCATCCCACATTGCTCCCGAAATTCAAGGGATGCATGGGGCTCGAATGCCATAAGAAAGTGATCGAGGCGGGAGAGCTTGAAACCGGCTGCACCGTTCACCTTGTAACGGAGCAGGTTGACGGCGGCCCCATAATCGGGCAGAGGAAAGTGCCTGTTATGAAGGGCGATACTCCTGAAATGCTTTCCGAACGCATCCTGCAGGAAGAGCACATATTGCTGCCTGAAGTGATAGGGATGTTTGTGAGGGGAAAGCACGGCTGCTGATTATAAAAAAAGTTTTTACCCTTTCCATCTATTTCGCATCAAGCACAACAAATATGAGCCCCGCAAGGAGCAGCAGTTCCGCAATCACATTGCTCAGCTGAAGCGCGAGGAAACCCACATAGCTCAATACGAAAGCAAGTTCCGCAAGTGAGAAGCAGGAGAAAAGCAGCGCGTACGCCGGCTTCTTTTGCGCAACCGCCCTGCTTGCTAGCCATAACCCGAGCATGATGCCGAATAAATGGAGGACTACATACGCCTCATTCGGAAGCAGATTGTAAATCTCCATTCCCCAAGCGGCCATATTTGCTCACCATCAGCCTCCCAGCATCGCCATCCTTGCGATTATCACTGCAACGGCTGCCGTAAGCACCGCTGCAATGAATATGATGAGAACAATGAACGGTATCAGCCAAATCAAAACTGCCCGGAGCGCTGAGAAGCCGTGCACCTCCATCAGCACCAATGTGAGCAGGTAAAGTGAGTAGAGGTTGGAAAGCGCCACCAGGAAATTCCCTAAAACGGGGACGATCTGCACGGCCGAATTGAAAATTGCCAGCGGCACCACGAAGAGCATCGAAAGGTAATATTGCTGCTTGAATTCGCCCTTCCCTCCGAATAGTATTGAGAGAAGGTAAAAGATGCCGACTCCAATAAGGGTGATGATAACCCCTGAAATCGCATAACCCAGAGGAAGTGAAATCAGCGAAACCGCATCCATCCTCCCCTGCAACCCCATTTTCCCGACAACGATCAGGCCCGCAATCGCAAACCCGGCAGCAACAAGTTTCACCGCCTCCCATAAATCGCTGTGCGGTTTCCATTTTGAGAAATTCTCCTTCGGGTGCCTGAGCAGCTCCACGAAGAAATCGAAATTGAATTGGGGCTGGGAATGCCTTGCCTTTTCCCTTACAGCCGCCTTTTTCCTGACTGCCATCTGACCACCGAATAACAAAACGGAGGGGTGATATTAATATCTGCTGGTCATCCTGCTCATTCAGCAATCAAAGAAGTGACCGATGCGGACTTAATTTCAGCAGCAGCGAATTGCCCGATTTCCACCCTCCCCCCATTCCTTTTTTCCGGAATCAAAACCGCTTTGTAATTGATGCTCCTTCCCTGCATGTACCCTCCCTTCGCTTTTTCTGTAATTAGCACATCAAATCCCCTCCCCAAATACCTGCGGTTCTGGTGCAGGGCGATTTCCTTTGCAACCTTGTTCATCAATTCAGCTCTTTCCTTTATCACTTGCGATTTAAGCTGCCTCATTCCCCATGCGGCGGTGTTCTTCCTCCGCGAATATTTGGAGAAATTCACAACATCGAATGCGAGTTTCCAGCAGATTTCTAGGGACTCTTCAAATTCCCCTTCCGTTTCAGTAGGGAATCCGACAATCATGTCCGTTGCAAGCGTCAGGTCGGGAATCTTATTGCGGAATTCCAGCGCAACAACCTCCGCTTCTTCCACGCTGTACCCGCGCCTCATCTCCCTCAAAATCCTGCTGCTTCCAGATTGCAGCGGCAGGTGAAGGAACTTGTATACTTTGGGAAGGGAAAACGCCTCCACCCACTCATCGAGGTTTTTCAAGAGGTGCTGTGGGTTTGCCATACCCGCGCGGATGCGGAACCTGCCATCCAGCGCATTCAGCTCATTAAGCAATTCCGGCATGCTTGTTTTCAAATCAAACCCGTAGCAACCATTGTCCTGCGATGCAAGCTGCAGTTCCTTCGCGCCGTTCCTAATTGCAAGTTTCGCCTCTTCCATTATCAATGCAAGAGGTTTGCTCCTGAATTTCCCCCTCGCGATTTTCGTTGCGCAGAATGCGCAATTGCTCATGCATCCAGAGGAAACCTGTATTTTAGCCACCAATGATTTATGGCTGGGAAGAATGCCGAATTTGGAGGAGAAATCGCCCCCCAGGAATTTGCTACCGGATGCGGTGCTGCCGCTGATGATCTCGGGGATTTTTTGGAAGGAATTCGGCCCAATGTAGCCCATCGCATGCGGAGCCGCCCTCTTCACTCCGGGGAAATTCTGAACCGGAAGGCAGCCTGCGACAATTATTTTCTTCCCTGCTCCATCAAGCTTCTTCAAATAGTGCAAAATCTTATTTTCAGTGGTTTCCTTCACGGCGCACGTGTTGACAATTATAATGTCTGCGTCATCTTCAGGAGCCAATTGATTTCCTTTATCCACTAATAACGCTTCCATCAATTCCGAGTCCGACTGGTTGAGCGTGCAGCCGTACGTCCGGATGAATAATTTTTTCATAATTAACCTTTGGATGATTCCCTGAAAAAACGCTAAAAAATGCATTGGATTGCCAAATTCCAGAAGGCATTCCACTTCCTTCGGCTAGAAAACGAATATTTTCGCATTCTTTACCTTGGCATCCCCCCTGAAAGTTGAGAACATGCGCCTAACTTCCGGTGCGGGCCCCTCGACGAAAAATATGTCGATGCAGCCGCTGCTGACCGGCGAATGCATCTGCGTGCGGATCAGGTGGTCGAACCCGTGATGCATGCCTGCTATCCTGGAATCTGAACCGGCCGAGTGGGAAGCGATGATCACGCCCGATACGCTGCCCGTGAAGCCTTCGAGTGCCTTCGTTTCCGAATGGAGCGCTTCGAGCGCCATGCGCAGCAGCTTGGAGCGCGATTCGACGCCCAATTCGTCCATGAGCGAGGATAGCCTCGCCGACTCTCCCTTCTGCAGGGAAAAGCTGAGTATTTCGGATTTTTTCAATTTTCGTCACTTATTAACTTAGCGGGAAAAACCTTAAAGAGTTAATAATATTTAAGCCAAAGTTTATTAACTTGCGGGCACCCATTCCGTGCATGGTTTTGGAATACATCATATTTGCTACAGTCCTCGTCAGCCTTGCATCCCTTTCCGGCATCATCGTCCTCCAGATCAGGGAGAAATGGGCGAACAAGGTGCTTTTTTTCTTCGTGAGCTTCGCAGCAGGCGCTTTCCTGGGGGGCGCATTCCTTGACTTGATACCCGAATCGCTTGAGGCGGGGGATGTACGGAACACCATGCTTTCCGTCATTGCGGGCATAGTTGTTTTTTTCATCATTGAAAAGGTTATACATTGGCACCACCACCATTCCATGCACCTGCATGAAAGCGAGAAAAAAATCCT